>JAGOGO010000058.1 GCA_017996625.1 Deltaproteobacteria bacterium
AGTCGAGCGGTATCGCTACTGATCCTCTGTTCGAGAACACGGGTTCGCTTCCCACGGCGTTCGCAGGGACGTATGGAAAAGATCTGAAGCCGAACACGAGCGGGCTCTGTATTAAAACCACCTCGCCTGCGAAAGATAAGGGCTGCTCGCTGACCAGTACGTACAATACCAGCATCAACAGCCTCAAAAGACCCCAGGGAAGCGCCTGGGATATGGGAGCCTATGAGGTTGGCAGTGCGAGCGCGCCTACTGATCCGTCTGAGCCCGGCGATCCCAGCGAGCCCAGTAACCCCAGCATACCAAGGAACCTCCGCGTTGTAAATTGAGAAAAGACGTGGGTTCGAGTACATATAGCTGAGGGGAAGCAGCCCTCGGCCGGCGCGGAACTCATGAATTCGAACGTGATTAACCGAGACAACATGGGCGCAGCTGAAAACCTGCTTTTCAGCTGCGCCCGTTTATTATACCCCAGCAACAGTATGATCGCTGCGGCGACGGGTCCTCCGGGTTGGCTTCCGGGGCCGGACCGAAGAGGACCAACGAGGGGCAGATCGTTGATCGTCAGAGTACCAGGCAGGCGCATACGATCCGGTGATCCTCTCCTGCTACTTCATTGTCGTTCCCTTACTCGTAATTTCCGATAAAGGTTACGTCAATCTCCCGAATGTTTCCCGGTAGATCGTGGAGAAACTCCGGCCAGTAGCCCGAGCTGCTGTCCCCGAAGGTGAATCCATCGAGGTCGTGAGAGTAAACGATTTCGCTTTGAGAACCGGTACCGCGAAATTCGACACGGAAAACGAGGAGAGCGAACACAATTTTATGCGGCATAACTCGCAGAGTTACTGATTAGAAGGCATATCGTGTCTCCCACTGCTCCGAGATCTTCATTGCCTTTTCTGCGTCTCCAGGTTCGGACGAAATGGTGGGTTTGCCAGGTTCCCATCCGCAGGGGATGAAGTCCCCGGTGCTCCGGTGGTACTGCAGGGCCCGAAGCTGCCGCAAAATCTCAGTCACATTTCGGCCGGCGACATCGGCCAGGATTTCCATCGACTGGATTATTCCTTCCGGATCGATAAGAAACCGCCCACGGGCATCCACTTTTTTCTCTTCATCAAAGACACCGTACAGGGTACCGATCGATCCTTCCGGGTCAGAAAGCATAGGGAATCGTATCCCGCCACTGACCAGGGCAGAAAGCTCGATTTCGTTCCAACGCCGGTGGGAATCGATGCTGTCGACGCTTACGGCGATCACCTCGGTGTTCAGTTCCTGGAAGGCAGGGTATTTGACGGCAACTGCCGCCAGCTCCGTCGGTCAAACGCTGGTAAAATCAGCTGGATAAAAAAAGAGAAGAACCCACTTTCCGTGATAATCGGAAATCCTGACGATTCTTGTCTGACCCAGGTGGAACGCTTCACCGGAAAAGTCCGGGGCTTTTTTGCCAATATGCATACTCATGTACTTCTCCGTGCGATGATATCGCTAATGCCAGAGACGGCATTCGATCGTGAGCAGGGTATCCCGGTTCGGACCTGACAGTAATTCCATCCTAAGCTTACCGCATGAGAACCAAGGAAAGAACATCTGTCGCACCATCATTCGCCTCCCGGTCTCGGCGGCGGGGGCGCCTGCCGGGGATCCTTCGTGCTTTCGATGTAGACATCCATGAGCTGGCCGGGGTAGACATTGAGAGCATCGCCGGGAAAGCTATAGACAACCTGGACAACCCGCGTATCGACCCGCTCAGTGCTGTCTCCAGTCAGTGAGCGCTTGGGAATTACGTACGGCTCCACGTATTCGAAGGTCAGCTCGGTACTGAGTTGCGGGTTTCCCCGCACGAATGCGGTGGCTTTTGCGCCGGGAGTAAAGCGCCAGGCGTCGTTCTCATCAATATCGACCCGCACATGAAGACGTTCGGTGTTGCCGAGCAGGATAAGTGGTGGATCCAGGATACCGCTTTGAGCGAATTCTCCCGGTCGAATATTCACCTGAAGAATCTGGCCGTCAACGGGTGCTCGGACCGTCAGTCGCTCGATTGCGGTCTTCGCCGCCTGGACCTCAGTCTCAAAGCGCTCCACTGCTGCTTCGGCAATGGCAATATCTGCTTCCCAGGCACCAGCCTTCAAGAGAGCTAAGTCTGCCTGCGTCTGTGCAAGTTGGGCAGCGGCGGCATCAACAGCAAACCGTCGCCTGGTCAGCTCTTCAGCGCTTATTGCCCGCGGATCAGCTAGCGCCTTTGCCCGCTTCAACTGATGTTGAGCGTCCTCCAGGGCGGCCTTCGCCTCTCTGACGCGCGATTCGGCGACTGGCACTTCCTCACTGCGAGGAGCTTGCTGAAGTTGGGACAGTCTCGCCTTGGCCTCTGCTAATGCAGCTTGCTTTACTGCCAGGTCGGCACGCTCTATACGGCTATCCAGGACAAACAGAGGATCGCCGGTCCGAACGGACTTTCCGACCCTAACCTTTACCTCGGCCACCACGCCGGAGATCTGAGTGCCCACCGCAATGTTGCGGGTGCTGGCCTCAACTATCCCCGAACCAGAGATGCGGAATGTGTACGGAGGATCCGGCGGGTGAGTAACCGGCTTTGGCTGAGGAAGCGGTTTTTCCAGATAGAACACCAGCCAAACCGCAAATATGAATCCGGCTGCCGAAAGGATTGGCAATAGGTATTTGCGAAGCACAGTGGGCATGGTGGCTTTCCTTTTACTCCAAGCACATGGAAATGCTTCCCCTGGCTGCTGCAGTAGCCTCCCGCAGGCCGGCAAGAAAGTGTGCCGCCAGCAGCCCCGCCCCGCTCAGTGAGCGACTTGAGATTCGACTGAGATGATTCGCCCATCTTCCATGCGAGCGATCCTGTCAGCAAAATTAAAAATCCGACTGTCATGGGTAACTACAATCACTGTCCGGTCAGGGCTTAACGCTTTCTCCCGGATCACGCGCATGACCGTCTGTCCGGTATCAGCGTCAAGAGCGCTCGTCGGTTCATCACAGACAATAAGCCGGGGCTGATGCACCAGCGCCCGGGCGATGGCAACGCGTTGTTGTTGTCCGCCGGAGAGCTGGTCGGGTTTGGAGTGAAGGCGATCGGTAAGACCAACCTGTATAAGAATCTCCTGAGACCGAGTCTCTGCTTCTGATTTCGATATTCCGAGTATGAGCAACGGAACCGACACATTTTCCAAGGCGGTAAGCGTAGGCAGGAGATTATAGGCCTGGAAAACAAAACCGACATTCTGGCCCCGGTACCGTGTCTTATCTCTCTGCCCCATCGCCTGCAGGTCGTGCTGGAATACTCGACATTCGCCTTCATCATAATCAAGTATTCCGGCAACTACGGAAATGAGAGTTGTCTTCCCGCATCCTGACGGTCCCACCAGAATGATCAGCTCGCCCAGGTTTACCTCCAGATCTACGCCACGCAAAGCCAACACGGTACTAGGACCCGTGCTGTAGCTCTTAACTACGCTGCGGCAGTATACGGCAACATTTCTTCTTTCCGTAACCATAACCTTAAGCCTTGAAAACGATCGCCGGCTCCAGCCGGATTACTCTCCTGATGCTGATAAGTGCGGATAGTATGCAGATCAGGCTGATGGCGGCACCGGAAAAAAACATCAGCTGTCCGGTAAGACGAAAGGAAAGTTCGGTGCCGCCCAAGAAAAACCCGAAGAGAGCGGCAGTGCCGACTCCCAGGCCATAACCGAGCATGCCCACGAGCAAGGATTGCAGCAGAATCATGCGCAAGAGTATGCTGTTAGTGGCTCCCATGGCTTTGAGCGTACCAAAGTAACGCATGTTTTCCAGGGTGAAGTTGTAGAAGGTCTGACCGGCGATAGCAGTGCCGATGACAAAGCCAAGAGCCACGGCGGTGCCGAAGTTGATCGGAATGCCGGTGTTTTCCATAAAGTAGTCGTAGGTCATGTCCTTGAATTCCTGGGCAGTATATGCCGCCAAACCGGTTCGCCGGGTAATCCGGTCGCACAGGGTATCAAGGTTCTCTCCGGCGGCAGCTTTTGCCAGAACAAACGAGAGCAGCTTGCGTTCCCGGGGTGCAAAGGTCGTGGCACGGGTGTAGGTTGTGTAAATCACCGGTTGGGATTGAAAGGTTCGGGAAACCCGGCAAATGCCGACTACCACAGCGCGATGGTCGTTGATCTCCAGGACATCACCGATATCCAGGGGACGGAGGCCCTCTCCTGAGGGTGAGGGCTGCGCTAAACGAGTGCTCGCGCCCACGTCATCGACGATGATCGAGTCCTGCATGCGCAGATCGGCCAGAGATCCTCTAGTCATGACCGGGGGTCCGCCGATCAAGGTGGCATCATCCAATCCGAGCACATTACAGATTTGGTAGTTTCCATCCTGCAGCCGGGCTTTGAGCAGTCCTTTGTAAAGCGGTACGGCCCACTCGACTCCTTCTATAGACCGGACGCGAAAGAGTTCCGTATCCTGCAACGGCTTCACATCGTCAATGAATTGAACTTTCGGATCCATCACCCAGATGTCGGGCTGCGAAATATCGGTGATGGCTCCATAGGTGCGAGTCATCAGCCCGGTGAAAATCGAGGACTGCTGGGTGATAAGCAGCGACGCGAAGGTCAGACCCATTACAATGCCGAGATACTTGCTCCGATCGCCCACCAGCATTTTCAAGGCAATGGAATACACGATAGAACCCCTGTTTTAGCAGATTGTAGGCACCGAGAAAGAAGCGTCGCTCGCCGAGCAGATCATTGCTACGTACCATCGGGTTGATCGCAATCACAAGTATAGTGCACGAAACAGCGCAATCCAATGGAATCGAGTCCACGGTTGTGAAGAAATTATCCTGGGGAAAGGTCACAACGGTTTTTTCTGAATGAAGGCGAGCGGGAAACAGGGTGAGTTTCTGAGATCAGAAAAGCGCGAACCGTGAACAGATCCGGCCCGGAACTCGGACGGTGTGACCGTTGAACGGGACTCCGGGGATTAGTTCATGTCTCATAGCCGGGAGGCGAACCCAGAGGCCCTTCGGTGACGAGCCCTTAATGGAAATTGGATGGATCAGGTTCTGCGTTCAGACAGGGTCACTGTCACGATAAGCGACGCAATCCCTCGACTGCCTCCCAATCGTTTCCCGGTGGCATGAACGGTTCAGGCTTTTCTCCAGCCGGAGTAGCCATATATACAGTGCGTGACGGAAACGCAAAGCTGCTGCCTGCACCTTCGACAATCTCTTTTACCTTAAGAGCCAGTCGCTCCTTTACCTCAAGCCATTGGCCCCATACGGTCGTGCGGGTAAAACAGTAGAGCATAATGTCGATTGAGGAGTCGGAAAACCTGTCAATCCTCACAAATGTAGGCACTTCATGTGGCTTCACAAAGTCATCATGTTCTATAACATATAATTCAATCTCGTCGCGGATCCTGCGGAGCTGTTCGATCGTTGTCCCGTATTTAACGCCTATATGCCAGAAAATCCGGCGGTGCGTCATGCCACTGAAATTGGTGACCGCAGAGCCGGCAAGTATATCGTTGGGAACATAGACAGGGGCTTTGTCAAAACGTCTGACGACGGTTGATCGAAATCCCATTTTTTCCACGATTCCTTCCACAACGCCGTCAACCAGTATCCAGTCACCGATATTGAAACGCTTTTCCGAAATGATGAGAAGCCCTGAAATAAGATTCTTAAACAGGTCCTGAGCGCCAAGCGCCACTGCGACACCTAATAACCCAAGGCCGGCAAGTATCGGGCCTATCTTTATACCCCAGATCTCCAGTACTGTTGCCGAACCTATGAATATGAACGCGAACTTTATGACTCTGATGAGCCAGTCGCGCATGGCGGTGGAAAAAATGACCGCTACCTTATCTATCAGGAAGCTCAGTGGATCGACAAGATTATAGAAGCCCCAGAACATAATGAAGACAATGAGGGAACGGACGAGTTTTGTGCTCATTTCGCCGAAGGTTCCCCCGACATGAAGGTACTCCAATGAGAAAAAGAGTCCCAGTGCTACTGGAATCATCATGATGGGCTGCTCCAGGGTTTCCAGTGCCTTGTCATCAACCTTGGAGGCTGTTTTTATCGCAAGAATTTTGAGATGCCGTAGAATGTGTGTACCAATGAGTCTCCTGAATGTGAGAAAGATAATGAAAATGAAGGAAGCGGTCAGCAGTTTTCCAAACTGGATGCCGAAGAGACCTGTCTGCCACACATCGACAACAATCTCCCAGAAAGTTTTCATCTGTTCAATAACGGTGAGGTGGTTCATATAACGTATATCCCTGCTAGAAGTAATACCAAATACTCTCGTACTCGGAAGCGCACTCACCTATCTCTTCAAGTCTCTTTAGATAATCCAGGATGGGAACATCATCTCCAACGTATGTCTTCTGATCCGCAATCTTTTTTTCCCACGGATGAAATTCGTATACACGGGAACCATCCCCTCGAATGGAGATAAGATCCCTGTGCTGCCATGCGTTAAGAGAATTCTTACCCAGACCCGGCACATTATATACCGGCTCATCGGTGCGGGAAAGTCCCGGTATCAGGCGTGATTCTTCTTTCTGCTCCTGAAGCATTCTGGCTATAGGCACCCGGTAGTCTAGTGTTTCGACTTTCCCTTTCGGATAGAATGAGTAGTATGGATCGATTCCGCATAACGTGATCAGACTGCGCAGCCGCGCTGCTTCAAACCGCCTTGAAATATAGAATGTGAATACAAGCTGATTGTAGACGGAAATACCGCGGAGTCTGATTTTTTCAACAGCCCTTACAAGGTCAGGCGTAACTTCAAGCGGATGCTGGATGTGGGTTACCAGTGCCATTTCTCTTTTTCCTGGTATTCTAAAAGAGGCGAGCATATCACAAAGGGTATCGGTGAATCGCATGGGGAGCGTTACCGGTGTTCGTGTACCTATCCTTACCCTCGTAACGTGTTCTATGCGTGACAGCGCTCTCAGAAGCCTTTCGATTCTGGAGTCGGACATAACAAGAGGATCGCCGCCTGTCATGAGCACCTCGGTTATTGCTTCATGCCTGTCTATCCATTCGATTGCCTGATCGATTTGAGCTTCTTCAGCCAGGGCGCCTTTTTCGAGTGGCCCCTTTATTTCCCAGTTCCGTTGACAATAGACGCATATCTGCGGGCATGAATTATAGGGTTTGAATATGACTATCTCGGGGTATCGTCTTGTTATCAGGTCTATAGGCGATGTGTCGGTTTCGAGCATGAAATCCTTGATGGATTCCTCGTTTTCGCCTGATTGGTAAGAAGTGATGTAACTTTCGGGAAAGATGACTTGGGCACGGATCGCTTTGTCCTCGAGACTACTCTGTTCATGAAAAAGCGATGCATAGTAGGGCGTCACACCGAAGGGAATACCTGCAGAGGCTACTCTCCTGATGTTTTCTTTCTCCTGATCTGAAAGAGGGACATATCCGCTCATCTGTTCTTCATCTTTCGCTATATTCTGAAGCTGCCAATGCCAATCATCCCAACTTTTGCTGTCCGATCCGGTAAGGAACAGGATTCTTTTTATATTCGCCTTCCTTTGAGCTATCATTCTGTCATCAAGTCCGGAATTGAACAGGGACATTTTTCTCGCCACATATGTATGCATTTGATCGAGTTCATCAGAACGTTTAACGGCAGCGTCGCGCCCCTTCAAATCTCCTGTACCCGAAAAAGAAAACAGGGTATTTTTATGAAGCTCGAACTCACCTTCAATTCCCCACACCAGATGACAGATATCGGCCCAGAATGCCTCCGAAAGAGAAGAATCGGGCTTTCCGTGCACCGCATTAACAAGCTCTGAAAGAACACTCGATCCGGCTAGCCTTTCGCTTCTTTTGTTGAGCAGACCTCTCCATGTTCTTGCACAATCTCGAATTACGGTCAGATCCAGATCGGTAACGTCGGCATGTTTGTCTGAATACGATATAAAATGTCTTTCGTTAACATGGTTCAGAAGATTAGTTCGTATGTCATCAAGCGTATCTCGGGATTTCAGTATTGAATTCCACTTGTCGGATATTGAAAGGAATGTCTCTGCTGTAAAGTTGTCTTTCATAAAAATCTCCCTGAAAGCACATCATCACTGGCTTTAGTATATAAACGCATACGCCCAGGAGGTCGATGAGAGGGTCAACTCTTTGGCCGTCAGCAATGGAATGTGATGTGAGTAATGGATGGGCAGAGCCTTGTGAATCAATCGTCACGGAGCATACTGCCGCGTTTGTGAGCGAAGGAACGAAAGGAAATCGTGTGAAGCACTTGTCCGGATTAAAGATGTGACCTTGAGTCGTGGGTGCCTCTTTCATTCTGTAAGAGGCACGATAGTGTAAAGCTTCTCCTCCAAGAGGTGCGTGTACGATGGTGGCTTCTTTAACGGGTCAATACCAACTTTCTGGTAAGAACTTTCCAAGGTGAATGGTTGTGTACTCATGGGCAGGCCTCTTCTTTAACGCATTGTTTGAAGAGCAGCCTATCACAGAAAGGTTTGCTGGTCAAAGAAAATCGGTTGCTGAAGGAATAGGGAAAGATCTGGATCGGGCCGCGCTAAGGTGTTGATTCTTTTGATTGGGGTATCGTCTGTTCCCTGAAATTCAGGATTAAGCACGTTTCGTCGATTTCCCGAGAACATCTTCGACGTAGAGCATCCTAATGAACACCAGCGCCACCACCGTAAGGGGGGTCGCTATGAGTATGCCCAACAGACCAAAAACCAGCCCGAAGGCGACCACCGCGAGGACAACGAGCGCTGGCGGCAGCGACGCCGCTTCTCGCTGGGCAATCGGAGTTATCACATTTGCCTCGAGCTGCTGCACGATCACAAAAACCAGCACTGCGTAGGACGCGGTAGTCCATCCTGCGGTCAGGGCGATAAGTACAGCGGGTACTGCCGCTGCAATCGGACCAAGGTAAGGAACAAAGTCCAGTAGTCCAGAAACGATACCAAGCAGGAAAGCCAACGGAACATCGATCAGCCATAAGCCGAACCAGGTTGCAACGCCCACAAACAACATCGCCACTGCCTTTCCGATGAGCCACTTCCGAAGCACGTGGGCGGACATTTCCAGCGCTTCCGCAACCCGTGCCGATTTGCTCCGAGGTGCCAGCAAGACTATGCCGTGCTTGTAGGAATCAGGATTTATGGAAAAGTAGATGGCTGTGGAGACGATGATGATTATATTGGTAATAACTGTGAAGGCAGAGGAAGCAGCTCCGGTGATGCGAGAAAAAAGGTTGAGGCTGCGGCTCGCACTCCATTCCTTCGGCGTCATCTGCTCATACATATACTGTGCCCAGGAATACTGACTGAGTAGTTGTCTCACTTGGTCAACGGAGTTTGGCAAGGTCTCCGTGAGCTGGCTGAACTGTTTGTTAATGCTTGGTCCGGCGAGCAGAACGAAGAGTACGATAATCGTGATAAGCATGATCGCCACCAGGGGCAGCGCCCATCCGACCGAAATGGGCACATACCGGCTGATAAGACTGGCAAGTCCGCGAAAGAAGACTGCCAGCAATACACCCGTAAAGGCAAGCAGAAGCACATCTGCTATCTGCCAGAGAAACAGAGCACCCGCCACCAGTATCAAGACCACAAATGCGTGGCGAGTGAACATGCCAAGGGGATCAGGACTTCGTCGAGGAGTATCTTCTGACGACAAGGATTTCCTCTTTACGTGTAGTGAATGAAAGCTCGGCCTTTTTTGTCTAAGGTTGGAGGCCGCACGTTTCTATCGGGTCCTCTGGTTCGGACTCGTTCTGATCATTCCGGATCATCTTCCGGTGGTATCCTGATTCCTCTGGTAGCTGATCCGATATACCACGCCGGTTGTATCACACCCCACCAGAAGCGAACCGTCCTTAGCTACCGCAATGCCAGCAGGCCGGGCAAAGGTTTGCGGGCGGTCTCCGTCAAGCAGGAATCCGGTGAGAAACGGTTCCACACCCGTCGGCCGCCCATTATCAAACGTGATTCGAGTAACTTCGTACCCGGAGGGGGGCTTGCGGTTCCAGGAGCCGTGCATTGCGACAAAAGCATCGTTGCGGTACTCCTCCGGGAACTGGGAGGCTGTGTAGAATACCATTTGAATGGGCGCGCTGTGCGCCGTGTACTCAAGGAGTGAGGAGGTTGACTTCGCGACGTATGCTTCGGAATCAAATTGCTCAGGATAGTCTTGCAGGTCAATGAGCTTGCCTCTTCCGTAGACAAAGGGCCAGCCGTAGTGCTTTCCCTGCTCCAGGCGGTTTAGCTCCTCAGGCGGAAAATCATCTCCCAGCCAGTCAGTACCGTGGTCCATGCCATACAGCAGCTTGCTTTCGGGATGCCAATCGAACCCGATAGTGTTGCGGAGGCCGGTGGCAAAAATCTCCCGAGTGCTGCCGTCTGCGGCAACGCGCACAATACTTGCGCTCTCCGGATGTTCTTCGATGCAGCAGTTGCACGTGCTGCCAATTGAAATGTAGAGCATTTCATCCGGGCCAAACGCGATAGTACGGTTGGGATGGCGACCTCCGGGTGGAATTCCGGCCATGATTTTTTTTGGTTGACCCACAGCTCCGGTTTTTATGTCGGCAACATAAAGCTCCTGCACAGTGCAGAGATACATGGCACCGTTATGAAGAGTAATGCCATGCACTCCCGGAAGGCCTTTCACGACGACCTGCGGTGCTTCCGCTTTCCCATCGCCGTCCGCATCCTGCAACGCAATCACATCGGCGCTGTCCTGCCGGGTAATATACACGGTTCCATCATCACTCACAGCCATCATCCGGGGAGCGCCGAGGTCTTTTGCAAACGTCGTGACGATAAATCCAGGGGGAAGTTTGAGCCGGGAGACGAGTTCATCAGTGGGCTGAATAATCTCAGGCATCACTCGATATCCTTCCCGGTTCTCGATGAGCTCTGTACCCTGCTGGCCACAGGCAACAGCGACAGAAAGAATCCAGGCGCACACTGTCAGGAGCAGTATTCTTTCTCTGTGCTCTTTCATTGCGAAATCTCCTTTTCATATAAAGATCCAGGAAGTCCATGAACGAAAAGAGTCCGCCAGTACTAAGGCGGATTGATCACGAAATGGTTGAGCTATGCTCTACTGTTTACTTTAGAACGAAAGCGAACAGGGGTGAAGGCCTCTCCTGGTATCAGGATAGGGGGTAGATAAGGAAACAGAATGAGGGAAATCCGGTATTTGTCCGGCGAGGAAACGGTATTCCCCCTTCGTGCTTACCAGCCGGCCCGAAGTACGGATGTGTAACGAGCCTAAACAACCGATCCAGACGTGAGATGGTCCGCGAAGCTGTAAGCTGAAAGGGAACATGCCAGCAGTAGTGTTGTAAGCAGCGGAATATAAAAAACCTTGTGCATGAGTCGATTCATTTGTGGCATTCCGGCATCATACGAAAGTCCCTCCTCGCGTGAACCGATCAAACGCTAGGAAGAAAGTCTTTCAGTGAATGATGATCAGAGCCCAGGTCATGTCAAAAGGGATTGCAAGTATCTCGATCGGCTCTGAAAAGGGCCTCAGTGCGAGCCGTTTCCTCTCTCAGTTGATACCTGATATCAGATTTGATTTTTTTACCCTTGGGTTCTCGGCAATAGCAGTCTTTTTGATCAAAAAATGCAGTGCAGAGCCCCATTTTAGATGGTCGTTCTTACTGCTAGTCCTAAAAATATCATATGCTTACCGTGGCCCGAACCGATGCTTTCACGTGGTGTTGACTTTCTGTTCTATTAGGTGTATTCTTCACATAATTTTTTAAAGCTCACCACAGCAGTGAGCTGTTTTCGTTCGGAAGGTGCAATCCATTTGTCAAAAGTGGCAACCTGAAGGCTGGAAACGTTAAATACAACTATTTATAAGGAGTGTGCCACAATGGCTCATGGAACAGTGAAATGGTTTAGCGACCAAAAAGGCTATGGCTTCATTGAACAGGAAAACGGTTCGGATGTTTTCGTTCATCATTCGGCAATCAATGCTACCGGTTTCAAGTCCCTCAAGGAAGGCGACCGGGTAAACTTTGAGGTAGAGCAGGGACAGAAAGGTCTTACTGCAGTAAAGGTCACGGTAGTTTAGTACTCATACCAGAGACATAAAAGGGCACCCAGGAGATTGTCTCTTGCGTGCCCTTTTTCGTTTACTGGAGATCAAAGAATTACATGAAGAAAGCATTGGATAGGTCACGCTCAGAAAAGCAGCGCCGGCAGCCTGAGCGCTTGATGTGCTGGACGGATATTTTTCGAACGGTTGTTAGACAAGTTCTTGTGAAGAAATATGGAGCGGTAATCCGCTTCGGGGATAAACCGCCATTCTATAAAACATTATTTCATACTCAGCCCTCCGGTAATGTTTCTTGACAAGAGGGAACAGATCGTGTTAATTTTGACGACATCGTAAAAAGCGCCAGTAAGCCGCGTGGCGGCAACCTATGAGCAACGAAGTGATGCCCACTTCGTTGGAAGTTCATCTGTCCCGCGCCTCGCGGGATTACTTCGTCGTCTCCAAGACGACTTTTTACGAGTCCATCAATCTTGCTCTACCATAGTATCTATACAAACAGGTGCAAAAGATCTTTGGCCGCAGTATCGATTGTTTTCCCTTGCGGCTTTTTTTATGCCTGAAATCTGAGCTTCAGCAATCGGGTTGCCTCCGGCCGGATAGTTTTGTGGTACATGGACCGAACCGCATATCAGACAGAAAGGTGAGGAAACAATGTCCAGAAATGATCACATCGAGATAGATGGTGAGGTGACACGATTTCTTGGCTTCGGAATCATGGAAGTAACGTGTGATAGAATTACCGTGAGGGCCAAGTGTTCTGGGAAACTGCTGACCAGACATATCAAAATATTAGTGGGAGACCGGGTAAAAGTAGGTTTGTCTCCATACGACCCTAGTCACGGAATTGTGACCTGGCGCTATAAGTGAGAAAGATGGTGCAAGAGGCGAAAATTCTGTACCGCTCAGTCCTCATCTTCTTTCCCTCGCCAATAAGATTTCCAGGCGTTCCACATTTCAAGTATGAATTGTTTCTTGACTTCTCGAAGGAAGTTTTCTTTGAACTCAGGCATCTTTTCGGCTGCAGCCTCACGGCCAGTCATCCAATCGATTGTGTCAAATTCCTTTTCGGCAAACTCTGTAACCTGATCCTTGCTTTTCAGATTTCTAAATATCTGATTGTACTGCCGCCAGTTACCCCAGCGTGAAAGCTCTTCAACAGCTAGTGCTCTATAATCAACGAAGGGTTCATCTTCCTCCTTCTTGATCAGGGAGACCTGCAAGATGTCAAGATCAAGCTGGTATGTATAATACTCTGGGATATACGCTGAGGATGGTTTGCATACACTGGGTGTTTCAAAAAGGGTAGGGTGTCTCTCTATCTGAAAACGTACCTTGCCGTCCTTGAAAAAGCTGAAGCCGGTAGTGGGGATTTCTGCAACGTGACGCGCTGCTACACTCTCATCGGGAAACCGGCCGCGTTCGATGATTTCAATAAGAATTCTTTTTATTTCGTCTTCCGTTAAGTGTACCACTCTGCTCATCTGTTGACCCTTGTTGCTGGTGGCCCCACCGGCAACTGCAAAAATATGGCTGCTTTTCTCCCCCAGGCCGGAAAACAAGAAAGCCGCAGAAGTAGGAACGCGATTGAGAGAGTTCGCGTCCGGCCCTCACGGAATCCAGGCTTCTGCGGCAAACATAACGTATACTCTTCTTCTTTTTCCCACTGCCTCAGAGCATTGTCAAGCGTTCATTTTGTCTCACCAAGGTATCGTGGTCCGACGCTCAGTACACAAGAGATGTCGTGTGATTACGGTGGACCAATCAGGCGCTCACGTGGTGCTTGACAATGCCGTAAGACAGTGGGAAAAAGAAAAAATG
The DNA here is from genome assembly GCA_017996625.1 of Deltaproteobacteria bacterium. Lineage (GTDB taxonomy): Bacteria > Desulfobacterota > WTBG01 > JAGOGO01 > JAGOGO01 > JAGOGO01. The sequence goes on from JAGOGO010000058.1 coordinate 13,880, forward strand.
AGGCGGAGCCGGCTTCTTGTGCAGAAGCTGGAAACCGCAGGTGTCACGGCGGTTGCCCCTGGCGACACGTCCATGGCCTCATGGTCTGAAAAATCTCGGAGAAGGATACGCTGAAGGTGATCGGGTCCGCATAATCATGGCATGAAAGCTGGTGGACTCCACATGAAGGAGAGAACGCATGAAGGCGTGCATACTGCTCGTTGGCTTGGCAGTGGCGGCTTTAGGCTCTTCGCTGGCCGGGGCTCAGGAGCCGATGATGCTGGGGTTGGGGGACAGCATCGGCGAAGGAGTACAGTCAATAGATGCGAATTACCGAACGCAGCCGCACAGCTATCTGAACTTGCTGGCGTCACAGATGGGAATCTTTTTTCCCCTTCCGCTCATTACGAGCAGTCCAGCCGGCATGGTAGGGGATGTATCACAGCGGTCCCGCCTTTTCCCTCGCATTGGAGCAGCAAACCTTTCCGTGTCCGGTGCTACGGTGAATTCACTCCTGACAGCGCGGGCTGACGCTTCCTTCGAAGGGGATATCGATTCGGAAACGGATTTGGTCCTTTTCCCCAGAGTGGGAAGCCAGGTGGAGATTGCCGAAGAGCTCCACCCGCAGGGTATCGTCTGCTGGATCGGAAATAACGATGTCCTGTCGGCAGTTCTTGCATATGATCAGCTCGATGCATCGCAGATGACGCCGGTCCAGCAGTTTTTCGCTGACTTCAATGAAATTGCGGATCGATTGAGTAGTGCCGGTGAATTCGTCATCTTTGGCAATATCCCGGATGTTACCAGGGTGGGTTTTCTTGTTGATCGTCAGGACCTGGTCAGGTTTCTCGGATCTGACTTCGGTTTGGCTGAAGGGAGCTATACCAGCATTGTCGCCATGCTTCTTATACAGCAGGATGTGAACAACAGCAGCCTGCTCCAGGATTCTGATTATGTGCTCGATAGCTGGGAAATTGACCGGATTCAGCAGCGTATCGCTGTCTTTAATCAGATCATCAACAGGGCCGCCTCCCGCCTCGGCATTCCGGTAGTGGACCTCAACGGATTATTCTATCAGCTTACCGTCGAACCACCCGTGCTGTTCGGGACTCCTCTCTCTCATCGTTTCCTTGGAGGAATATTCAGCCTGGACGGCGTTCACCCTTCCAATATCACTCATGCTCTGATTGCGAATGCTTTTATCGATACTCTTAACTCCTACTACCAGGATGATATCCCACTGATCAGTGATGATATGCTCGGTCAGATCTTTCTGATGGATCCGTTTGTCGACAAAGATGGCGATGGAAAGGTGAGGGGACGATACGGTGCCGGTAAACTCGAAACTGCCGCTGTGTTACTGGGTATTTCCGGAGACCTCGATGAGCGTCCTTACTGAAAATCAACTCAGTGTAGCTGCAAACCCGTTCACAAGAGGAATGCGCAATGCTTGAGGTCGATATTCCCGGTTTTGGAATAGTAAAACTTGAGTATCTGGTATCGGACTTCAGCGGTACTCTTTCTTTTGACGGTATACTGCTGCCGGGCCTTGCGGAACAATTGAATACGGTCGCTCAGGTGCTGCAGGTGCACATCCTGACGGCGGATACCTTCGGCAAGGCGCAGGATGAGCTCAAGAACGTACACTGCACGGTGCACATCCTTTCCGGCAGCGGCCTTGATCTCCAGAAGGAGGAGTATGTGCTGAGCCTGGGAGCAGAAAAAGTGGTGGCCTTGGGCAATGGCAATAACGATCGCCGGATGCTCAAGGCCGCCCGGATCGGCATCGCGGTCACGGGAGGAGAGGGTTGTGCGGCGGATGCCGTCATGGCAGCCGACATCCATGTCTTGAAGCCCCTGGACGGCCTTGACGTACTGCTGCATCCGAGGAGACTGGTGGCGACATTGAGGTGCTGATGGTAAAGCACTATAGTGGGCGGTTTCGCCTTGTCTCAGGCTGATACTCGCCACCAACCCCATTCACTCTCGCTGGTGATTTGTACCCACAGCGGCCTGTACTCCAACAAAGCAGTGTATCAGTGTGTCATCGTTGGTTTGTACGTGGCCTGGCGTTGCCGTGGTCGTACCGATCAGCAGTACCACCAGCGGAACCATCATCTTTCGAAGCACGGGAACCTCTCCTTAACAAACCGGTCTACAGTGGCCACAGTAAGGGGACCAGAAAAATGGCCAGCGCATACACCAGCACCGTCAGCAGTCCGCCCACCTTAAGAAAGTCCATGAAGCGGTAGCGTCCCGGGCCATATACCATCAGGCAGGCAGGCTCCAGAGGCGTCAGATATGAGGTACTGGCTGCAACGGCAATCATCATCGCAAAGGTGCGTGGATTCAAGCCGAGCTGCGCCGCTGTTTTCAGCGCCACCGGAAGCACCACCGCAGCTGCAGCCTGATTTGACATCGGTTGGGTCAACAGCACCGTCAGCGCGAAAAAGCCTGAAAGCAGCCACAGCGGATTCCACGTTTCCACCAGCACCGTCAGACGTTCGGCTAGGAACTCCGCCGTGCCGGTAGACTCCATTGCTGCGCCCATCGCGAGCATACAGCCAATCAGAATCAGCACCTTCCACTCTACCTGGCGATAGGCATCATCAGGCGTAATCGAACGCGTCACAAAC
>JAGOGO010000059.1 GCA_017996625.1 Deltaproteobacteria bacterium
TGGAGGTGGAACTGATCACCCCGATTGCGATGGAGAAGGAGCTGCGCTTTGCAATTCGTGAAGGCGGCCGCACGGTAGGTGCCGGCGTTATCAGCGATATCATCGAATAACTTTCCTTTGCTTACGGTGTTGCCGTCATGAGAGAGATAATCACATTAGCCTGTGGTGAATGTAAGAGACACAATTACACCACCACGAAAAATAAGAAAACTACTCCAAAGAAGCTGGAGTTTAGAAAATACTGTCGCTTTTGTCAGAAGCATACCCTTCACAAAGAGACTAAGTAAGCGCCTTGCCTATGGCATCCTGTTGTCCACGACAGCGTCGTGCCAACCACGAGTTCACGCTGCTGCAAGATCGACACGCACGAGCGCAAGGCCAGTAGCTCTAACGGCTAGAGCACCGGACTCCAAATCCGGGGGATGGGGGTTCGAATCCCTCCTGGCCTGTGGGAAGGAGAATGATGTTGCCCAAGAACAAAGCGTGATGTTTTCTTCAGCAATGCAGAGGCATCAATCGCCCATGGAGTCGACAACCATTCAGGGATTTCTGCTTGTTCTTGGGTGTGCTTTTTCCGAATAGGCCGTAACCCTGTAAAGGGGATTTATCGCGCCTGGCCAGATGAGGTGCGAAGATCGTGCGGCCTTGTTTTCTGAAAAAAAGAAATTACTCTGGCGGGGACTGACTGTGGAAAACGTCATCGAGAAAGTTGTCCAGTTTTTTCGTGAAGTACGAACCGAGCTGAAGAAGGTGACCTGGCCGCCGCGAAAGGAAGCCATTGCTTCTACGTCCGTGGTTCTAGTATTGGTTTTTGTTATTGCGATTTTTTTGTTTCTCGTGGATCAGTGCCTATCCTTTGTCATTCAACAGATCCTTACCTAGATCGAGGTAGCATGTGCGCAAGAGTGGGACTCGGGTAAAACTCACTTTTCGCTGATTGAGAAGAATTGTCGGGCGCCTTCTGATTAAGCAGTCTTGGCTTCGAGGGAGTAAAGGAGATACTTTAGCTGAAATAAGGGTGCTATGGCCAAACGATGGTATGTTGTCAATACATATTCCGGATATGAAAACCGAGTAAAGGATCTGCTCCAGGAGCGCGTTAGGCTCGAGAACAAAGAGGAGTTGTTTGGCGACATTCTGGTTCCTTCAGAAAATGTCGTCGAGCTGGTAAAAGGACAAAAGAAGACTTCCTCGCGCAAGTTTTTTCCCGGTTACATCTTAGTCAATATGGAACTAAATGATGAAACCTGGCATATCGTGAAGAATACGCCGAAAGTGACCGGATTCGTCGGAGAGGGCCTCAAACCAACTCCTATTTCGGACAATGAAGTCAAGGACATCATGAACCAGATGACACAAGGCGTGCTGCGTCCGAAGCCGAAGACCACTTTTGAAAAGGGGGACAATGTGAGGATCACCGACGGTCCTTTCACGAACTTTAACGGTCTCGTTGATGAGGTCAAGCCGGAAAAGGGACGTCTTCGCGTTATGGTAAGCATCTTCGGACGATCTACTCCCGTGGAACTGGATTTTTTTCAAGTAAAGAAGAATTGATGAGTTTTTTGGAATTCAAGCATCAGCTGGCAGCGTAAAAGCTCCGGTCCGCCGCGAGGAGAATAGACTTTTTACGAATCAATCAATAGTTACTAGAAAAGAAGGTAGCCCATGGCAAAGAAGATAATGACGTTAATCAAGCTGCAGATCACGGCGGGGAAAGCGAACCCTTCTCCGCCCGTAGGGCCGGCCCTGGGACAGCACGGCGTGAATATTATGGAGTTCTGCAAATCCTTCAATGAAAAAACACAGCAGCTGGCTGGTGAAGGAATGGTCATACCGGTAGTGATAACTGTTTATCAGGATCGCTCTTTCTCTTTCGTGACCAAGACACCACCAGCCGCAGTGCTGATCAAGAAGGCAGCGGGGATCATCAAAGGCTCCGGAGAGCCGAATCGGAACAAAGTCGGTCAACTCACCCGAGCTCAGGTCAGGGACATCGCACAGACCAAGCTGCCCGATCTCAACGCTTTCAGTCTGGAAAGTGCCGTCAGGTCGATAGAAGGCACTGCTCGAAGCATGGGAATAACTATTGTCGATTAGGAGCACACAGGGAATTATGGCACACACTGGAAAAAACTACCTTAAAGCCTTAGAACACATCGAGCGCCAGAAGCAGTACGAGCTTGGAGACGGCTTAGGTCTGATCCTGGAAAACGCTTTTGGTAAATTCGATAACACCGTGGAAATGGTGGCCCGGCTTGGCGTTGATCCTCGCAAGGCGGATCAGATGGTACGAGGAACCGTTCAGCTTCCTCATGGAACGGGAAAGCAGGTGAGGGTCCTGGTGTTCGCGAAAGGTGAAAAGGAGAAAGAAGCGAAAGAAGCCGGAGCGGACTTCGCGGGCGGGGACGAACTCGTCGATAAAATCAAGGAAGGATGGTTTGAGTTCGACCGTACGGTAGCTACTCCGGATATGATGGGAACAGTCGGTAAGATCGGAAAGCTTCTTGGTCCTCGGGGGTTGATGCCTAACCCCAAGGCTGGAACGGTCACCTTTGATATTAAGGACGCAGTGACGCAGCTTAAAGCTGGAAGAATCGAATTCAGGGTTGATCGGACGGGAAATCTCCATGTCCCGGTGGGAAAGGTCTCTTTTGGTGCTGACAAGCTAAAGGTCAACATTGCGTCCGTTCTTGAAGCAATCATCAAGCTGAAGCCGCCGACAAGCAAGGGAGTGTATGTGAAGGCATTAACCCTTGGCACGACCCATGGACCAGGCGTCAAGATAGACCCCGCTTCAGTGAAAAATTACATTCATTAGAGGTGCGACCCGTGCTGCGTAAAGACAAAGACAAGGTAATCGCTGAAATACACGACAGTATCACTGAATCCCGATTAGTTGTTCTCTCAACTTTTGAGGGGTTGAACGTAGAGAAGATGACAGATCTGCGTACCCTTCTTCGTAAGAACGGCTGTACCTATCGCGTTGTCAAGAACACCCTGATGCGAAGGGCTGCCGCTGGTACGCCGCTGGCAGATCTGGATGCACAGTTCATTGGTTCTTCGGCAATGATCTTTTGTAAAGGTGAGCCGATGGAACCATGCAAGGCTCTGAAAGATTTTTCTAGAGATAACGCTGCCGTCACCATAAAAGGGGGCATACTGGATGAGCGAGCGGTATCAAGGGAACAGATTGATGCTGTTGCTACTCTCCCAAGCCGGGAAGTTCTGCTGGGGAAACTCTTGTTCCTGATGAAGGCTCCCCACCAGGGATTGGTCACTGTACTTGCTGGTGTTCCTCAGAAGTTTGTTCGGGTACTCGAGGAAATCAGAAAAAAGAAGGAAGTTCAAGCGTAACCGTCGATCACGTAACAGAGGCGGAAGGAATTTTATTTCAGGAGGTAAAGGAAGATGTCAGAAAATATTACCAAACAAGATGTCATCGGCTTTATTGAGAAAATGACCGTGCTGGAACTCGCCGAAATGGTGAAAGAGCTGGAAGAAAAGTTTGGCGTCAGTGCAGCAGCCGTAGCAATGCCGATGGCGGCTGGCGGGGCAGTGGGAGCCGAAGCGCCCCAAGCGGAAGAGAAAACCGAATTTGACGTGATTCTTACCGCCGCTGGTGAAAAGAAAATTCAGGTCATTAAAGAAGTCCGCGCTATTACTGGCCTAGGGCTGAAAGAAGCAAAAGACCTGGTGGATGGCGCTCCGAAACCAATCAAAGAGGCTATCCCCGAAGCAGAGGCCAACGAGATCAAAGCCAAGCTCGAGGAAGCCGGAGCCACGGTCGAAATCAAATAGGCTTCTGAGACTGGTTGCCCAAGGTTATGGTTAGTATGTGTAACCTTTTAGGTGCCACGAAGGAGGGACCGCTTAAGCATGAACGCTTTAAAAAAAGATGAGGTGGTGAATAGGCATCGCATCCGAAAAGACTACTCATCGATTCGGAAAATCATTGATGTACCTAACCTCATTGACATTCAGAAAAAATCATACGCCGAGTTTCTGCAGATGGATGTGCCGCCCGACCAGCGGGAAGATATCGGTCTGCAGGGGGTTTTTAAGAGCATTTTCCCCATCAAAGATTTTGTCGAATCATCATCACTGGAGTTTGTGAGCTATACCATTGGTGAACCGAAGTATGATGTTAATGAATGCCGCGAAAAGGGTATGACCTATGCTGCGCCCCTCAGGGTTCTGGTGCGATTGGTGGTCTGGGATGGTTCAGCTGAGCATGGTTCGCAAAGTATCCGGGATGTGAAGGAGCAGGAGGTTTTCTTCGGCGAAATTCCACTCATGACTGATAATGGTACCTTTACAGTGAATGGTACCGAACGAGTGGTGGTGAGCCAGCTGCACCGTTCTCCCGGGATCTTTTTTGATCACGACAAAGGGAAAAGCCATGTCAGTGGCAAGATCATCTTCTCTGCTCGTATCATACCGCATCGAGGTTCGTGGATCGATTTTGAATTTGACCCCAAAGATGTAGTGTATGTCCGTATCGACCGGCGCCGAAAGTTTCCGGTTACCGTGCTTTTTAAGGCACTCGGTTTTACGGAAGAGGATATTCTTAACTATTACTATCCCTCCGAGGAGATTTATCTCGAACCTGACGGCATCATGCGGAAATTCGATCCGGAGCTTCTGCGCGGTGAGCTGGCTTCTGCGGATATCAAGGATCCCAAGAGCGATGCCGTCCTGGTTAAGAAGGGAAAGAAGATTACCCGGGTGGCAATTAACAAGCTCACCGCCGCACAAGTGGAACGGGTGCCAATATCACCCGAGGAACTCATCGGCCGGGTGAGCACTCATGATGTCCGGGATCCGGAATCCAGCGAAGCGCTGCTCGCCTGTAATCAGGAGATCGACAAGGAAGCGCTCGATCGGCTTCGGGAAAGTGCTATTACGACGTTTACCGTCCTGTATTTCAAGAATAATGATACCTCAATCCGCAACACACTTCTTGTTGATAAGATCTCTTCAACAGATGAAGCGTTGATTGAGATTTACCGGCGTCTGCGTCCCAGTGATCCATCCACGAAAGACGCAGCACTCAACTTTTTTAATAATATATTTTTCAATGCGGACCGATACGACTTATCCAAGGTGGGACGTCTGAAGCTTAACTACAAGCTGGGTCTTACTATTCCTTTGGATGTGCGAACGCTGACCAAGGAGGATCTGCTCGAAGGTGTTCGCTGTCTTATCAGCGTTAAGAATGGGGAAAACTCCATCGATGACATCGACCACCTGGGGAATCGTCGGGTCCGCTCAGTTGGCGAACTCGTAGAGAACCAGTACCGTATAGGGTTGACGCGAATGGAGCGGGCGATCAAGGAACGCATGAGCCTCCAGGAAGTGGAAACCCTGATGCCTCATGATCTGGTAAATTCAAAACTTGTTTCTGCAGTCATCAAGGAATTTTTCGGTTCCAGCCAGCTTTCCCAGTTTATGGATCAGACCAACCCGCTTTCGGAAATCACTCATAAGCGGCGGTTGAGCGCACTTGGACCGGGGGGCCTTACCCGGGAGCGCGCGGGATTTGAAGTGCGTGACGTTCACTCAACACATTACGGGCGCATTTGCCCCATCGAAACGCCGGAAGGTCCGAACATCGGCTTGATTGCATCGCTGAGCAGCTACGCACGGGTGAATGCTCTTGGATTTGTAGAAACTCCCTATCGTACAGTGGTAGAGAATCGGGTTACCGATGAGGTGCAGTATCTTTCTGCTCTCGAAGAAGAAAATCATATTATCGCACAGGCCAATGCGCCTATCGCTGAGGATGGAACCTTCACGAGCGATCTTATCGATGCGCGAAAATCAGGCGAGTTCATCCGTGTGAGTCCTGAAGAAGTGGAGTACATGGACGTCTCCCCAAATCAGCTCGTGAGCGTTTCCGCTTCCTTGATTCCCTTCTTGGAGCATGATGATGCTAACCGTGCTCTCATGGGCTCCAACATGCAGCGACAAGCGGTGCCGCTGGTCGTGACGGAAGCTCCGCTGGTGGGCACGGGAATGGAAGGTGTCGTGGCCAAGGATTCCGGAGTCGCAGTAGTGGCCAAACGTTCTGGGACGGTGGACAGTGTCGATTCCAACCGCATCGTGATCCGTTGTGATCAAGAAGAACGAGAAGAGGACCTCGAAACCGGAGTCGACATCTACAACTTGATCAAATACCGACGGTCGAATCAGAATACCTGCATCAACCAGCAGCCGATCGTACGCAAAGGAGATCTGGTACATGCTGGAGAGATTATTGCCGATGGTCCGGCCACAGAATCGGGCGAGCTTGCTCTCGGTCGCAATGTGCTCGTGGCTTTTATGCCCTGGGGAGGTTATAACTTCGAAGATTCGATTCTTATCAGCGATGAACTGGTGGAGAATGACTGCTTCACCTCGATTCACATCGAGGAATTCGAGGTTATGGCTCGCGATACCAAACTCGGGAAAGAAGAGATTACCAGAGACATCCCCAACCTGGGTGAAGAAGCGCTGATGGACCTTGATGAAAGTGGCATCATCCGCATCGGAGCAAAGGTGAAGGCCGGTGATGTTCTAGTGGGCAAGATCACTCCTAAGGGTGAGACTCAGCTTTCACCGGAGGAGAAGCTTCTTCGGGCGATCTTCGGGGAGAAGGCCAAGGATGTGCAAGACACTTCACTCCGGGTTCCGCCCGGTGTGGAAGGCACCATTATTGATGTGAAGGTGTTCAATCGCAAGGGAATTGACAAGGATGAACGCAGCCGTTCTATCGAAAACGAAGAGCGCTCGCGGCTTTTGAAAGATCAGCACGACGAAATCACTATTCTCAAGGACAGCGCCAAAGGAAAAATCAAGAAAGTCGCTGTGGGAAAGATTTCGACGGTAAAGATCAAAGGGTTTGACAAGAAGCTTATTTTAGACAAGGGCCAGGAGATCACTGCAGCGAATTTCGACCAGATTCCCTTCGATCGTCTGCGGGACCTTCGGTTCAAGGACGTGGATTACGAAGATACCAGCATACCGAAAACGCTCGAGAACTACGAAGAGCAGATCTCGGTGATTAATACTATTTTTGAAACGAAGATAAACCGCATCAAAGCTGGCGATGAGTTGCCGCCCGGCGTTATCAAAATGGTCAAGATCAATGTTGCGGTGAAGCGTCGGCTCTCTGTCGGTGACAAGATGGCTGGCCGCCACGGAAACAAGGGCGTGCTTTCCCGGGTGTTGCCCAAAGAAGATATGCCCTTTCTCGAGGACGGTACTCCCGTTCAGATCGTGCTGAATCCTCTGGGCGTACCCTCTCGAATGAACGTAGGCCAGATTCTCGAGACTCACCTCGGATGGGCAGCAAAGGGGCTGGGCTACAAGATTGAAGAGATGATTGATGCTCAAAGAAAGCCGGAGGAAGTGAGATCTCTTCTCAAAACGATCTTCACGAGTCCGTCGATGAGCACAGTGTTAGACTCCCTGGCAGCAGAGGAAGTGCTCACCGTGGCCCAAAAGCTGAGACGTGGGATTTATATGTCCACGCCAGTGTTTGAAGGCGCCTCTGAAGATGAAATAAGCCATCTTCTGGGTCTCGCAGATTTGCCGACAACAGGCAAAACAATTCTTTTTGACGGGCGCAGCGGCGAGGCATTCGATCAGAAGGTGACGGTCGGGATGATCTACATGATGAAGCTGCACCATCTCGTAGAAGACAAGATCCATGCCCGCTCCATTGGCACATACTCGCTGGTTACCCAGCAGCCGCTCGGAGGCAAGGCCCAGTTTGGCGGACAGCGTTTGGGTGAAATGGAAGTGTGGGCCTTAGAAGCTTATGGTGCTGCGTATACACTACAAGAATTTTTGACGGTGAAGTCTGATGACGTCTGGGGTCGTACGAAAATGTATGAAAAGGTGATTAAAGGTGACAACACTCTGGAGCTGGGTATCCCGGAATCATTTCATGTGCTCACCAGAGAATTGCAGGGGCTTTGTCTCAACGTTACGCTGGTTGAGGCGGAAGAGGCCGCATAACTAACAAGCATCTTAATCACAGTAGATACTTACAGAGGGACATACCGTATGGATAGTCAACTAGGTTTCTTTAGTAAACCAAAAAACCCGTCCCAGTACGAAGCTGTCAAGATCTCATTGGCTTCCCCGGAGATGATCCGACAGTGGTCGCATGGGGAGGTCAAGAAACCTGAAACCATAAATTACCGAACATTCAAGCCGGAACGGGACGGTTTGTTCTGTGCGAAGATTTTCGGACCAGTTAAAGATTACGAGTGTATCTGTGGTAAGTACAAGAGACTGAAGCACCGTGGTGTTCAGTGTGAGAAATGCGGTGTGGAAGTTATTTCTTCCCAGGTTCGACGTGAACGTATGGGGCATATTGAGCTTGCCGCGCCGGTGGCTCATATCTGGTTCCTGCGCAGCCTGCCAAGCCGGATCGGCGCTGTGCTGGATATGACGCTCAGAGAGCTGGAAAAAGTTCTCTATTTTGAATCGTATGTTGTTATCGACCCTGCTGATGCTCCGCTCAAGCGCTGTGAACTGATTTCGGAAGAAAAGTATGCCAAGCTGCGAAGCGACTATGGTGAGGGATTCAGCGTCGGCATGGGCGGAGAAGCAGTCAGAGCGCTTTTGCAGGAAACTGATCTCGAAAAGCTCGCAGAATCGCTGCGCACGGAGATGAAAGCCACCTCGTCCGAAGCAAAAAAGAAGAAGATTTCCAAACGACTTAAGGTGGTCATGTCATTCCTGCAATCCGGCAACCGACCGGAATGGATGATCCTTGAAGCGGTGCCGGTTATTCCACCGGACCTGAGGCCATTGGTACCTCTCGACGGTGGTCGATTCGCGGCGTCAGATCTCAATGATCTCTACCGCCGTGTTATTAACCGCAACAATCGATTGAAACGTCTTCAGGAGCTGGATGCCCCGGAAATCATCATTCGCAATGAAAAGCGCATGCTGCAGGAAGCAGTGGACGTGCTGTTCGATAATGGCCGGCGGGGGAAGACCGTCACTGGTCGCAATCGCCGCCCCCTTAAGTCACTGAGCGATATGCTTAAAGGAAAACAGGGCCGTTTTCGTCAGAACCTTCTCGGAAAGCGGGTCGATTATTCCGGGCGATCGGTCATCGTCATCGGCCCGGAGCTGAAGCTCCATCAGTGCGGGCTGCCCAAAAAAATGGCTCTTGAGCTCTTTAAGCCGTTTATCTATAACAAGCTGATCGAGAAAGGGTATGCAACCAATATCAAGAGCGCCAAGAAAATCCTGGAGCGGGAAACTCCGGAGGTGTGGGACACTCTTGAGGAAGTGGTATACCAGTATCCGGTTCTGCTCAACCGTGCTCCTACGTTGCACCGTCTCGGATTTCAGGCGTTTGAACCTATCCTGATCGAAGGAAAGGCGATTCAGATTCATCCTCTGGTGTGCGCGGCGTTTAACGCAGACTTTGACGGTGACCAGATGGCGGTTCATATTCCCCTTTCGGTCGAATCTCAGATCGAGAGCCGGGTGCTCATGATGTCCACAAACAATATTCTCTCACCTGCCAGCGGCAAACCGATTATTGTTCCTACGCAGGATATTGTTCTCGGGCTCTATTACCTCACGCTCAAGAGAGAATTCAGCTCAGGAGGGCAGACGGATAAAGTGTATTCCAGTCGTGCTGATGTAGAGAGTGATTTTGAACGTGGACTGCTTTCTCTTCACGACGAGGTAAGCATTCGTGAGATTGGTCTTATTGATGGAACTCCTGAGGCTGTTCCGACCGAGATGAAAAAAGCGATCAAAGACAAGGTGCTCAGTCTTCCGGCAGGAAAGATCATCCGCAAGAAAACCTTGTTCCCATCGCCGGATGAAGTCAGGATCGCGTACGATCAGAAGGAGCTTCATATTCATGATGAGATCACGGTCATCTTGAATGGAACGCCGGTTGATACGACGGTCGGACGCATCCTGCTTCGCGAAATCGTCCCTGAAAAGATTCCCTTTGAGGTGATCAATCGGGTGATGGACAAGAAGGAAATGGCCAACCTTATCGACCACTGCTATCGTCTGTGCGGAAACAAGGAAACGGTTGTTCTCGCCGATCGGCTGAAGAATCTGGGCTATCAGTATGCCACGCAGGCCGGTCTTTCGATTGCCGTATCAGACATGATCGTCCCAAAGCGGAAGAAGGATCTGATCGACAAGGCGGAAAAGGAAGTGGAGACGATTAAGCTTCAACATAAGAACGGCCTCATTACTGACGGTGAACGCTATAACAAGGTTGTTGATATTTGGGCTCAGGTTACTGAAGTTGTCGCGCAAGAGATGCAGCGCGAGCTTTCGGTAAAGGAAAAAGCCGACGAGGTTCTGGCTCTCCGTGGACGGCCGAACTCCAATCCGATCTATATGATGGCTGACTCGGGTGCTCGTGGAAGCACGCAGCAGATCCGTCAGCTTGCCGGTATGCGCGGTTTGATGGCGAAACCATCCGGTGAAATCATCGAAACTCCGATCACCGCGAACTTCCGGGAAGGCCTTAACGTGCTGCAGTACTTCATCTCAACGCATGGAGCTCGTAAAGGTTTGGCGGATACGGCGCTAAAAACAGCCAATTCAGGGTACCTGACCAGGCGACTGGTAGATGTATCTCATGATATGATCGTGACCGAATACGATTGTGGTACGTTCGACGGTATTTATGTTGCTCCGCTTATGGAAGGTGGCGAGGTTGTAGAGCCTATTGGCGACCGTATTCTCGGCCGGGTGGCACTTGATGATATACGCGATCCCTATACCCAGGAGATTATTGTCAGTGCAGATCAGGAAATCGACGAGGATCTCGTGAAACGCATTGAGGAAGTCGGTGTCGAGCGGGTAAAGATTCGATCAGTGCTTACCTGCCGTGCTCATAGTGGTGTGTGCTGTCTGTGCTACGGCCGGGATTTGGCGACCGGCCGCATTGTCAACATTGGAGAGGCTGTCGGCGTTATCGCCGCTCAGTCGATCGGTGAGCCCGGGACTCAGCTGACCATGCGTACTTTTCATATCGGTGGAACCGCAAGCCGGCGCGTGGAGCAGACTACTATAGATGCCGCTATTGCTGGTGTCGTGAAATTTCTCAACCTCAAGACAGTACGCGGCGGTGATGGGCGGCTGGTGGTTATGAATCGCAACGGACAGCTCACTGTTGAAGGAGAAGGTCGCCGAGAGCCGCATTCAATCATCTATGGCGCGAAACTTAATGTTGAGAATGGAAGATCGATCGAGCCAAGTACCCGTATTGCCGAGTGGGATCCTTATACGATACCGATTCTGACGGATGTTCCCGGAGAAATGCGCTATAACGATATCGTTGAAGGTATCACCATGAAAGAGACGGTGGACCAAGTAAGTCAAAAGGCCACCAAAGTGATTGTAGAGTCAAAGGGCCAGGAACTGCAGCCACAGATCGTGATTACACCTCCGGCAATCGTCCTTGGGATATCGATTAAGCATGGCCTTACCAGTATTCATGAAGAATCAAGTGATCCTGAACAAGAGATCGCAACCGATCTGAACGATTTGCCCAAAGGAGTTGATTTTGGTTCTCTGAAATCCATCATTCGTTATGATGCGGCTGACAAGCTTTTGGTATTGAGCGGAGTGATGAACGAGAATTCATATGACGCACTCTGCAGTTTTTCTTCGGATGGATCATACCGAAAAGCAATTGCTACGCTTTTTGCTCACGGTCGTGATCGGGTTGAGTCCATTACTGGGTACAGCCAACAGGAGTTTCTTGACGATCCGAATCTGCTGTTTCAGATCCTCTACACTGAAGATCGGGAAGATGCCGCCGAGTTCCTGGAGAATGCAGGGCAAAAGTTTCTGGCGGGTGTGCGGCTGATGCACCGTAAGGGCCATGGTGTTGAATTTTCTCTTGAGAAGGTTGGCGGGCTAGGTACTGATGATTTGCAGGTGCTTATGAGGCCTGCGGAGCGGTATTTCTTCATCCCCGTAGGAGCAAATATTCTCGATGTACCGAAGATCACGTACGAGGAGCATGAGTCGAACGGGAAGACGCGAAAGATTTATGCCACTTCGGCTGGAAGAAGTATTCAGGGTGTGCTTCGGACCGAAGAACGTGTAACTGAAGGTGATCCAATTGCAAAGATTCCGCGGGAAACAACCAAGACGAAAGACATAACCGGCGGTCTGCCGCGCGTTGCGGAACTGTTTGAAGCTCGGAAACCGAAGGAAGTGGCGCTGATCAGTGAAATTGACGGTACAGTTTCTTTCGGAAAAGACGTGAAAGGCAAGCGCAAGGTTGTGGTTGCGCCGGATGTTGGTGAAGCCCGAGAGTACCTGATACCACGAGGAAAGCATATCAGTGTTCACAACGGTGACAAGATCAAAGCCGGAGAAGTGCTGATGGATGGATCTCCTGACCCATCGGATATCCTCAATGTTAAGGGTGAGCAGGAACTAGCCAAGTATCTGGTTGACGAAGTTCAGGAAGTGTACCGGCTGCAGGGAGTGAAAATTAACGATAAACACATCGAAATCATTGTGCGCCAGATGCTGAAGCGGGTACGAATTAAAGATGAAGTTGGTGACACGCGGTTTCTGGTTGGAGAACAAGTTAGCAAGGCTGCTTTTGAGGAAGAAAATGCGCGGGTAGTGCAGCAAGGAGGCCGGCCAGCTCACGGCGAACCGCTCCTGCTCGGAATCACTAAAGCATCGCTCAATACCGATAGTTTTATCTCCGCTGCATCATTCCAGGAGACCACGAAGGTACTGACTCAGGCAGCTATTGAAGGAAGCACTGACTATCTGATGGGTCTTAAAGAAAACGCGATCATGGGGCGCCTGATTCCCGCGGGTACGGGTATGAAACACTACCAGGCCGTTAATATCGAGCCGAAAGATCAGGTAGACGATAGTAAAGAAAAAGAGAGCAAAGACAAAGAAGTTTATTTTACCGAGGAGAATGCTGATGCCTACAATTAACCAGCTCGTAAGAAAAGGTCGAGCCGAGGTCCGGAAAAAAGTGAAAGCTCCGGCATTGGAACAATGCCCGCAAAGAAAAGGTGTCTGTGTACGCGTGTACACCACAACGCCGAAGAAGCCGAATTCTGCGTTGCGCAAAGTAGCCAGAGTGCGGCTCACGAATGGTATGGAGATAACCAGCTATATTCCCGGTGAAGGGCATAATCTGCAGGAACACTCGGTAGTATTAGTCAGAGGCGGACGGGTTAAGGATCTTCCTGGTGTTCGCTACCATACGGTTCGCGGTACGCTCGATGCCACGGGAGTGGAGGATCGTAAGCAGAGTCGGTCGAAGTATGGAACCAAGAGGCCGAAGTAGCTGAAGTTAGCTGTGACTGAATCAGCAGTCGCGGAGATACGAATAATAAAATGTCAGAAGGGAGATAACGGGCGTGTCAAGAAGAAGTGCTGCAACGCGGCGTGAAGTTTTGCCTGATCCAAAGTATCATGATCGGATGGTGACTCGTTTGATCAACAAGATAATGTCTCGTGGCAAGAAGAGCGTTTCGGAAAATATCGTGTATGAAGCTTTTGATATCCTCCAGGCGCGAACCAAGCAGGAGCCACTGACGGTTTTCAAGGGTTCCTTGGAGAACATAAAGCCGATTATTGAAGTGAAATCCCGCCGGGTTGGCGGCGCCACATATCAGGTTCCGGTTGAAGTTCGTTCCGATCGCCGTATTTCGCTTGCTTTGCGCTGGTTGATAAATTACTCGCGGCAGCGGCCGGAAAAAACCATGGCCGAGCGGCTTGCTGCAGAGCTTCTTGATGCTGCCAACAACAGAGGAAGCGCTGTAAAGAAACGGGAAGATACCCACAAGATGGCTGAAGCGAACAAGGCATTCGCACATTACCGCTGGTAGGTTTTCCGAGGAGCGAATTCGGCTCTTGTTTATCTGTTTCCGTCGATTCCTGTGGCTCTGCCCGCTTGCAGAAGACAGTCTGACAATCGTAAAATAATCGCAAATTAGGTTGAAATAATTTTTTGCTGATAGTATAAATATCAGATTTGGCCGATTTTCTAGCATTTTAACATCACCAGGTGAGATTGATTTCCGTGATAAAAAAGACTGATCAAGTCATAGAGAATAAACCTGACCGCGAGCGCCGAGACTCCTCGGTGGTGCAGTTGTCTTCACTCGATAAGGTGCGCAATATCGGTATCATTGCGCATATCGATGCAGGAAAGACAACTACTAGCGAACGTATTCTCTACTACACGGGAGTGTCTCACCGGATCGGAGAAGTCGACGACGGACAAGCCACTATGGACTGGATGGCTCAGGAGCAGGAACGTGGCATTACCATCACCTCGGCTGCTACTACTTGTTCCTGGAAAGGTCATCGGATTAATATCATCGATACACCCGGGCATGTAGACTTTACTGTTGAAGTAGAGCGCAGCCTTCGGGTGCTTGACGGGGCTATTCTCCTGTTTTGCGCAGTAGGCGGTGTAGAGCCGCAATCGGAGACAGTCTGGAGGCAGGCAAAAGAGTACGGCATTCCTGTGATTGCCTTTGTCAACAAGATGGACCGCGTGGGGGCGAACTTCGAGCGGGTTCTCAGTATGATGAGACAGCGTTTAAGCGTGCGTCCGGTGCCTTTGCAGCTTCCTTTGGGTAACGAAGCCTCCTTTCAGGGGATCATTGATCTGATCGAAATGGAGGCTATTATTTACGACGACACGACACTTGGCTCACAGTTTCACAAGGAGCCGATTCCATCCGGCTCGATGGCACGGGCTCAGGAATACCGGGAACAGTTGATCGAAGCGCTTGCCGATCAAGACGATCGGATTTTGGAGCTCTATATCGAAAAGGCAGACATCTCTCCCCAGGAACTTCGGCTGGCAGTGCGTAAGGGCACTTTGCAGCTGACCATTACGCCGGTCTTTTGTGGTTCGTCGTTCAAGAACAAAGGGGTTCAACCTCTGCTCGATGGAATCGTTCATTATCTTCCCTCTCCAGCTGATGTTGCTCCGGTCATCGGACTTAATGAGGCTGGAGAAGAAGAAAGCCGCCCTCCTGCAGAAGACGCGCCGTTTGCTGCGCTTGCTTTTAAGATCATGAATGATCCATACGTGGGACAGCTGACCTTCACGCGGGTGTACAGCGGTTCGCTGACGACGAAGTCTCAGGTTTATAATGCTACAAAAGAAGCTACTGAGCGAGTCGGCAAGATCCTGAAGATGCATGCCAATAAGCGTGAAGAAATCGATTCGATCTCTGCTGGAGACATTGCTGCGCTGGTGGGGATGAAGGGCACGACCACGGGCGATACTCTCTGCGATCCCGCCCATCCAGTTGTACTGGAATCGATCAAGGTGCCGGAATCGGTTATATCGGTTGCCATTGAGCCGAAGACAAAAGCTGATCAAGGCAAGCTTGCTGTTTCCCTGCAGAGGCTTGCCAATGAGGATCCTTCGTTTCGTATGCGTGTTGACTCTGAAACTGGTCAGACAATAATTTCTGGTATGGGTGAGCTTCATCTGGAGATCATTGTTGATCGATTGCTTCGTGAATTCAACATCAATGCTAATGTAGGAAACCCTCAGGTAGCGTATCGGGAGACGATTACTCAGAAGGCAATAGCGGAAGGACGATTCGTGCGTCAATCCGGCGGTCGGGGACAGTACGGGCATGTTAAGCTCGCGATCGAACCACTGCCCTCTGGAAGCGGATTTGCATTTGAGAGTCGCGTCGTCGGAGGTACGGTACCCCAGGAATACATCCCGGCAGTGGAGAAGGGAATTGTCGAGACGATGGAGCATGGCTTGATTGCCGGGTACCGGCTGGTGGATGTGAAAGCCATGCTGCTCGATGGATCGTACCATGAGGTTGACTCATCGGAGCTTGCGTTTAAGATTGCTGCCTCTATGGCTTTCAAGCAGGCGGTTCAGAAGGCACGGCCAGTAGTACTGGAACCGCTGATGTCGGTAGAAGTTGTCGTACCGCGCGAGTATGTCAGTGACGTAATTGGTGATATCAGTTCCCGCCGTGGCAAGATTCTTGGCATGGAACAGCAGACCACGATGACAATTGTTGCTGCCCATGTGCCCTTGGCGGAAATGTTCGGCTATGCTACCGTACTGAGAAATCTGACTCAGGGGCGAGGCACCTATTCTATGCAGCTCTACCATTATATTACTGTCTCGGATGCGGAACTAAAAAAAGTTGTTGCCAATTCGTAAAAGGTTTGGTATAAAAATTCATTTTACCTGCGTTGCCGGTAGGTGCTGAAAAGCGGTCGAAATAATTACGAGAATTTACCCCTCAGGGTGAGCTTCAACGGATAACGTCAGATTGATTGCACAGTACAAGGAGGAGCAGTCATGGCGAAGGCGAAATTTGAGCGGAAGAAGCCGCATGTAAATGTAGGGACGATTGGGCACGTTGATCATGGAAAGACGACGTTGACGGCAGCGATGACGAAGTACTTGTCGCTGAAG
>JAGOGO010000221.1 GCA_017996625.1 Deltaproteobacteria bacterium
GGCTTCCTGAAGATACCATAACTGTCGGAACAATGATCCGCATCGCGCACTTTGGTGCTGCTCTGCTGGGAGCCCGTGTCCGGGCCGAAGGATTTCTAAAACACGTTGAGGGACGCCGATTGGTTTTTGATGTGGCAGCGTATGATGAGCATGAGCAGATATCAGAGGGCGAAAATGAGCAGCTCATCCTTCCTGTGGCCAAGTTTATCCGGAAGCTGATGCGCAAGCAGGTTGACCCAGGTATCGTATAGCACGTTTTCTGTAAAGGTCCGGTTCCTCCTTGATATACATTCTTCCTGTGAATGTTTGTCCTGATTGCTGAGAATAAGATTTCCTCATGGCACTTCGATCACTCTTAACCGGCGGACGGATCAAGCCCGCCGGACAGTACAGCGATGATTTCCGCTTTTGTCAGGAATACCTTGCAAAGGTTTCCCGAACCTTTTCCCTTAATATCAGCGTGCTCCACGGCGATGTCTATCGGGCTGTGCTCTTGGCCTATCTGCTGTGTCGGATTGCTGATATTCTGGAGGATGAGGACCATTTTTCTCCGAACTTCAAGGTGCAAAAGCTCCTGCAGTATTCCGATCTCTTTCCTCCTGCTAAAGAGTACCGCAGCCGGATCGCCTTATTTCTGGAAGATATCACTTTCCCTGAGGAAACAGATTACGCTGTCTTGCTGATGAATAGCCGCCGGGTGTTCGATGAGACCGTAAGCCTGCCGGACCGCATGATTGCGGTTATCTCTCAGTATGTCAGAGAGATGGCTGCGGGTATGGCCGGTTTCCAGCAGCGCAATGCTGACCGACCGATAGCCTTTCTCGAAGATCAGCAAGAGCTTGAGCAGTACTGCTACTATGTTGCAGGAACAGTGGGCCGGATGCTCACGGGCCTGTTTGCTGCGGGATCGAAAAAGATTACGGCTCCAATAGAAGAAGAACTCCGGAAACACAGCGTTGCCTTTGGCCTCGGCCTGCAGATAACCAATATCGTCAAAGACTTCTTTGGTGACCGGGAGCGGGGGTGGTACTATATTCCCCGATCGTTTTTTCTGGAAGCTGGAGTTGATCCAATCCAGGATTCCATCGCGCAAAACCCGAAAGCTTTCTATGCCGTCCAAGAAAGAATCATAGCCATTGCTCTGGAATACCTTGATGAAGCGCTGCAGTACACGTTGAAAATGCCTCGCACGCTTGTACGCTACCGAATCTTTTGCCTCTGGCCGCTCTTCATGGCAGTGGAAACACTGAGCAAACTGCATCAGGCACAAAGCGTTTTGGATCCCCACGTTGTCAAGCTCAGCCGTGACGAGCTGAAACATATCATGGCAACAACCGCGCTGGCGGCAATGTCCAACCAGACTCTCATTCAGATGTATCAGACGGCACGAGACCAGATTACCTGAAAGCAGCTCCAATCAGCTTTACAACTCACCGACTCGGAACGTAGCTCTCAGTGCTCGTGATCGTGATCGGAATGGGTGCCAAACAGGAACTCTGCACCAAGCCATACTGAGTGTTCATCATGGCCGTGGATGTGTTCGGCCCAGTCGTAATTGTACTGCAGGCGGAAGCGGGAAAACTCGGTAGGTTTCCACAGTACAAGCGGAGCAAGACGGCAGCGGTCGTCTCGATAGGGATCATCGGAAGTATCGATACGTACGCCATCTTCAACACTGCTTCCACGTGATGTGGCGTATTCGAAGCGCAGCCCCGCAGCCCAGGGATAGCAGAATCCAACCAGGATCTGGCTGTAGAGTCCCCAGTCCCGGAGGGTATCGGATGCCAGCACACTATCATCCTGGATAAACGCATCTGCTTCATAGTCGCGCTTCATGATTTCGCTTTGCCAGGTAATGAAAGGCCATCCTCGTGTATTATGATCCCGGGGATGCCATTTCACGACCAGATCAGCTCCGTAGATCCAGGTCTCTCCGTTATCGCCGGAGTTGTTGGGACCATAAAGCCCGCTTAGTCCTAATTGTGTCGTTACTTCACTGTTGGTTGGCAAAGCGTTGACCCATCGCAGCAGATAGACTAAGTCACCGAGAGTACGCACCTCTTGGTCAATAATGGGTCGGCCCCCGATTCCTTCCTTGAGCTCATTGTGTCCGTGTTCTTCACCAGAACCATGCGAGTGTGTCAGCCCTTCTCCCCAGAAGCTCGCCATGCGATTACTGGACGGATCTTGTGCGCCTACGTGCACTTCACTGAGCCACGGCAGCGGGGTGAGCCAGCCCACCCTCAATCCGGTGCTGCGCATGCCGTCGCCGCCAAACAAGCGGCTGTTGATGACCGGCTGATCGATCCAGTCCCAAGAATGGGGGTGGGATGGGTTGATTAGTCCGAATTCGGTTAGAAAGTACCCGATTTCACATTGCAATCCCCAGGGCAGGCTGTTTGTAACCACGAAAGCTTCCTCCAGTTCCACGTCATCTTCAAGAAAAATGACATGGGCTTCTCCGGTAAAATAAGGATCTACCGCACCCGCGAGTGACAACTCAAGTTGTTGGAAGGTGAAGCCGCGGCGCCGCGGGTCGTGCGCTCCCAGCTGAAGCTGTTCGATTTCTTCGCTGGTGGCCGTGGAAGTCCCACTCGCCACATTGATGATGGCGGACAAATCAATCAATCGCAGGGTGGGTGAGCGTGACAGGTTTGAAGCAAGTTGCCGATCCGATGGTGCCGAGTTTGAGCCTGATTTGGTCGGCACGGAATCACGTTCTTCCCGATCCGTTTGAACCATGTCCGGAGATAGAGATTCCTCCAGGGTTCTTTTCTCCAGCCGCTGTTGCAGATCTTGAATCTGTTGATCTTTTTTCTCTACAAGTTCGATGAGCATTTCGACCTTCTCTTCCAAACGGCGGAGACGCTCCTCCTGGCTTGGCTGTTCCGCATCGGGTCGCCCTGAAAACAGGCACAGAACCATGAAACATGCCAGCAGTGCGATACTGCATTGCTTGTGTATCCTTGAAATCATAGTAGTATCCTCCCTCGAACGGTATGAGCGAACTCTGACACAGCACCAGCGACGCTGCATACACCGGTGAGCGTTTTTTGTTTGAATCAAAAAGCCAAGCAGTGGAGACTAGATGATGTGGGGAGGGGCACGGCCGGAGGGATGCGAGCGGGAGAGAATAGGGTTGAGACTTTGTTCAACTGATGCTACCGTGATGACTTCATCCGGGAGTTTAAGAAGAGTCTCGCAGGATTGAAAGATCGCAGCGGAAAGAGAATGAAAGGCCTGGCAGATCGAACAATGAGTGGGATTATGCCTGTGATGTGTTTGCTCCTGCGTGTTGGAGGGGGTACCGCCCGTTGATGGGATATCAGGCGGTTTCGCATACGGTATGTGTTCTATGTGATGGCAATAAGGAACATGGATATGATACACACCGAGATGCAAAGAAATGACTACCGGAGCACAGAGCTGCACAACCGCCGCCGTTAGCCAAAGCGGGAGGCTGGTGAACATAAAGC
>JAGOGO010000060.1 GCA_017996625.1 Deltaproteobacteria bacterium
GATGAACGGACGGCTGAGTAAAAAGCTCCTCCCCCGCTTTCGCGGGGGTAGGCTGCAGGCAAAGCGCGTAAAGCATGAGGAGTGAGGCGTACCTGGGCGTACGCCGCAACGACGAAGGATGCAGCGCAACGCAGCAGATGGGCTTTTTACGATGTCATCAATATTGAACCTTGAATCCGTCTCTGAATTCTTCACTCTTTAATCAGCTCGTCTAAAATCGTTTCAATCATCCGCACCGCCGACGATGACTCAGCATCAAGATCATAGGTCGGTTTCCCTTCTTTGTCCAGTTGCGCTACGGCTTCATCAAAAGGGACAAAACCCGCAAGGTGAATTCCCAGGCTGGATGCCTCAACCATAAAAGCCGGTTCAACCGCTACCTTGACCTGGTTTACCAGAACCACTGATCGGCCAACTCTCAGATTCAGCTCAGCAATCAGGTCCAAAATTCGCCGTACCGCGTGAAGCCCACGAATACTCGAATCGGAAACGATAAGCAGCAGGTCCACATCATGAGTCGTGAGGCGGCTGAAGTGCTCCATACCAGCCTCGTTGTCAATAACCACGTACTGGTAGTTCTTGGTAAGCACATCGATAAATTCACGCGCCAGTGCATTGGCCACGCAGTAACAACCAGCACCTTCAGGTCGGCCCATGACGAGCAGATCGAAGTCTTTCGTTTCAACCAGCGCCTCCTGCGCTTTCATTTCAAACCATACATGTTTGCTCATGCCCGGAGGAACCTCGGTGCGAAGCTTCTCCCTCATTCCACCGATAGTATGATCGAAGCTGACTCCCAGAACCTCGTTAAAATTGGCATTGGCATCGGCATCCACCGCCAGTACCGGTGTCCTGCCTTTGCGCAGCAGGTACCCGATAATAAATCCAGCCAGCGTGGTCTTACCGGTGCCGCCTTTTCCCGAAATAGCGATTTTGTAGCCCATATCTTTGTACTATCGTACGTTCACCGTTGACCGTTTACGGTTCACCGACGGAATAGCGGAAGTTGGTAGAATAGTAGAATGGTTAAATGGATCTTGGTTTAAGCACAGCAAAAGAGAAAACCCATTATTCCAGTTACCCAATTCCCCATTTTCCCAATTCTCCAATTCTCGACCGATGCCTTACGCCAATCCCGTTACCCTGCCGGTCCTTACATCTACATCTACCTTGCGAAATGCCGGATCGGAGCCGGTACCCGGCATTAGTGTGATCGTGCCGGCGCACGGGCACAGGAACTTTGCTCCCGTGTAAACCAGAATATCTCTGATCGGCAGCGTCCACCCTTTGGGAACCCCTTTCAAAGCCGGATCATGGCTCAGACTGAGGTGAGTTTTTACCATCACCGTAGCGTACTCATCATAGCGGGGGTCACGCTCCAGCATTTTCGCCTTCTGCTCGGCTTCCGGAGCCCATGCCACCCCATCAGCGCCATACATGGTCCGTGCAATCAAGTCAACCCTGTCCCGCAGCTTCATGCTTAGAGGGTAGAGAAACTGGATGTCACGATGCTCCCTGCAGGCATCGAGCACGGCATCAGCCAGTTCGAGCGCCCCTTCACCGCCTCGAGCCCAGTGGTCGGAAGCAGCACAGCGTGCACCGGCAGCCTCAGCTGCTTTCGTGATCATTCGTATTTCAGTATCCGTATCCGCCTCGAACCGGTTGATGCATACCACCGGATTCAATCCGGAACGACGAATCACCCCAATATGGTGCATCATGTTTTCCAGCCCTTTCTCCAGCAGCTTACAATTCTCCCTTTGATAGGCTTCTGGCAGCATGAGGCCGGGAATGACCTTCGGTCCCCCTCCGTGCATCTTGAGGGCGCGTACGGTGGTCGTAAGCACCGAGACATGGGGTTTCAGGCCGCTGGCGCGGCACTTGACATTCAAGAACTTCTCAAAGCCGATGTCAGCTCCAAAGCCGCTTTCAGTTACATGATAGTCAAACAGCTTCAGGCCGATCCGGTCGGCAATGATTGACGACTGCCCTACTGCGATATTGGCAAATGGACCGGCATGGACCATACAGGGTTGATACTCCACGGTGCTCACCAAGGTAGGATTGATTGCCCGCCGCATCCACGCGGTCATTGCGCCCGCCACCTCCAGGTCGCCGGTCGTAATCGCCCGGCCGGCTTTATCGAAGGCCACCGTGATGTTCTGAAGCCGTTCCCGCAAGTCAGCAAGGTCTTTGACCATCGAAAGAATAGCCATGCACTCGGAGCTGGGAGCTATTCCGAATTTTGACTGCATGGTAAAGCCGTCCTGTCGGCCGCCAATTCCGATGATAACCGTGCGCAGACTCTGCGCACAGAAGTCGATAATCCAGCCCATTTCCACCCGGGTAGAATCGATATTGAGCCTCTGCATTCCGGTAAGCCGGTGAAGCTGCTCGTCGGAGTAGTTGCGCTCGTGCTGCATTCGGGCGGTCAATGCCACCATGGCGAGGTTGTGAGCATTCATGATGTCATTGATATCTCCCGTGAGGCCGAGAGAAAACTCAGTCATGGGTATCAATAGGCTATTGCCCCCGCCAGCAGCAGTTCCTTTGATATTCATGGTCGGACCGCCTGATGGCTGTCGGAGACACCCTCCAACATGCGCTCCTCTCTTTCCTAATCCTTCAATCAATCCGATCGAGGTTGTGCTCTTTCCCTCCCCCATCGGTGTAGGAGTAATTGCGGTCACCTCGATATAAACCCCATCGGATTTGTGTGCCAAGCGCTCGTCGATTCTCAGAAAGTCCAGCTTGGCCAATCGGCCCATGGGGATTATTTCTTCCTTTTCCAGGCCGAGTTTCTCTCGCCATTCATCGAGAGTCGGCATACGCTCTTCCGCAGCTTCCGAGATCTGCCAGGCAGTCATGCGGCTTGCATCATACGGCATATACTACTTTCCTTGCGGTTACCCTGCGGACAGGGTTGCTGTCTTTTAAGAGATTCAGATCATGAGCATTAGAGTGCCAGAGAGGCAGTGCGGGCAGCACTCCAAGAGTGATTGTCAGCGGAGCACGGCGGAAGGTTCTACGATTGGAGGAGTGCGGTCACGCAGAATGCATGATATCGATAGGGGATGATCAAACTATGCGATCTGCGCTAGACCGCTTTCCCGAAGAATTCCCACAGTTCGCGTATCCTGTCACCCTTCCCTGACCACTGATTCCTGATACCTGCCCATGCAGATCAACATTGACGGACGTATCCAAAATCAAACATCACACGGCACAAGAACAACCGTTCCAACCCCGCGCAACGGGGGATTCCAGCGGTTGCAGCGACCAGATCCCGCAAGCGGACATTTCATAGCCGTCAACGATCGATGCTGCTTTATTCCTGGAGCACAAACGCCGGCTGACAACCCCGCTGTTACTCCATTTCGAGAATTACAAAAAGAGATTCTTTCGACCCCGGGGTTATATGGGCCGTCTTCTTCTCAGACTTAAAGCCTTCTTTGCGAAGCTCGACTGTATAATCACCAGAGTTAAGCTTCTGATTAGTCAGTGGCGTCGTTCCGGAAAGCTCATCGTTGACATACACCTCAGCCTGGTCAGGTACGGATCGGACTTCCAAGGTGCCCTGGGCTCCCGGCGGCGAAGGCAGCGGTGAAGCTGAGCTTGCGGCAGAATCCACTCCGGGCTCCAGTTCAAGGAACACGTTCTTTTTAGCTCCACGCAGCATCCGGCATGATAGGGCCTCAGTCTTGCTGAGGTATCCGGGAGCTGAGGCAGTAACTTCAAAGGAATCGTTTTCATCGCAATCAAGATTCACTTCAAGCGGAGTGACACCGTAATTCACTCCATTTATAGCAATGCAGGCCCGGGGCGGGTCAGAATGAATAATCGTTTTTCCCCCGAAACAGGCTGCCAGCAAAAAAGAAACCAGCAGCAGACTTGCGTAGTGCATCAGTATCTTTGTTCTTACCACGGTGGCATCTCAAACGCGTTTTTGATTATAGTAATATGCTCTCCACCTGCACCAAAGTCTACGGCTACCACATCGAACCGTGCGTCGCGGTCCATCAGGCTGCTACTCTGCAGATAGGAGAGCGCGGTGCGGCCAAGCTGGCGCTGTTTGCGAATGGTAACGCTTCCTTCCGGAGATCCGTACTCGTCAGTAGATCGGGTTTTTACCTCCACGAAGACAATCGTTCCCCGGTCGAGAGCGATGATGTCCACTTCGCCGTAACGGCAGCGGTAATTGCGGCTGACAATGCGATAATGAAGACGCTTCAGGTATCTTACAGCTGCCTCTTCTCCCCGTTTACCGAGTTCCAGATGTCTGGCCATTGCTCAGCTGATCCTTCAGCATTCTTCCGAAGCATCCGCAAAAAGCGTTTTCTGAGACACAGCAACACCGGCGAAACTCTTGCGGTGCAACGCGCAGTATCCGTGACGCTGAATAGCTTCCCGGTGCTCGGTAGTACCGTACCCCTTATTCTTGGAAAAGTGGTAAACCGGATACACCTGGTCGTACTGTTTCATGATCCGATCCCGGAAAACTTTGGCCACTACTGAGGCAGCGCCAATACTGACACTCAGGCTGTCGCCGTGTTTTACCGCCTGCTGCGGAATCGGAATATCCAACGTGAAGAGTCCATCGACGAGCACATAATCCACCGGTTTAGTCAAAAAGCTCACCGCTATCTTCATCGCTTTAAGGCTGGCTCGATGGATATTGATGCGGTCAATTTCCCACTGATCGACAATTCCTACCCCTATGGAAACAGCTTCCCGGATGATCACCTCAAGAGTCAAATCCCGTTCACGTGCCGTGAGCTGCTTGGAGTCGATAACACCAGTGAGTGAATGGCAGTCTGGAAGAATTACTGCTGCTGCCACCACCGGCCCGGCTAACGGACCTCGGCCGGCCTCATCGACGCCTGCGATGCGATGAAAGCCAGCCAGGAGCAACTCGGTCTCAGGTGGGCAGCAATCATGTGAGAGGAGGACTCGCTTTTTCATCACGGTCCTTCTGTTTGATAAATGGCAACGCTCTTCCACCATCTACCGCTTCCATTCTCAGAAGCTTTTCGCCAGTGAGAACGAAGGAGTGTCCCTGAGCTCCAGCACGGTATTAGATGCAAGGCGCCAAGGGAGCGATCCCGCTCAGAGCGGGTTGCGCTTCAGCTCAATATCCCCCGCGAAGCGGGACAAGGAGGAGCGACCGAAGGCAACACAGCAGATGACGCCGTGCTGGAGCTCAAGGCTAGATCTGGCGCTTAATTTTAACCCTAGCTGCCTTCCCTTTAAGATCACGCAAGAAATAGAGACACGAACGTCTTACCCGGCCGCGCTGCACGATCTCGATCTTGTCCACCATCGGGGAGTGAAGGGGAAAAATCCGCTCGACTCCAATACCATACGATATCTTGCGAACAGTGAAACTCGCCCGAAGACCGCCCCGGCGATATCGAATCACAATCCCTTCGAACACCTGTATCCGTTCTTTGTCACCCTCTTTGATGCTCACGTGAACCCGAACAGTATCCCCGGACTTGAACTGGGGCAATCCCATCTTCATGTGTTCTCGTTCAACAGTCTCTAACGCATTCATGGCTATCTTTCCGTAATCCATTCTTTTGTTGTTTGAGAGCCTTTAACCATTCTTTCTCTTCGTCACTGAGCGGTTCGTCCCGGAGCACGTCCGGCCGACGCTCCAATGTTCTCCGCAGCGATTCGCGTCGTCGCCACTGCTCTATCTTCTGATGATTACCCGACAGGAGAACGTCGGGCACCGCGTGCCCCCGGAAACATTCGGGCCGCGTATACTGCGGATACTCGAGAAGTCCATGAGAGAAGCTGTCCCCGGTTGCCGACGTATATTTTCCCAATACGCCCGGTACCAGCCGGCTTACGGCTTCGACAACAACCAATGCCGCTGCTTCTCCTCCATTCAAAACATAGTCTCCGATCGACAGCTCGCAATCAACAAAGTACCGTATCCGCTCATCAAAGCCTTCGTACCGACCGCAGACAAGGACAATGCGGTCGGAGCGAGCGAACTCCTCAGCGATCTTCTGGGAAAACAGCGTACCCTGAGGCGTGAGCAAGATTTTCAGGGATTCCTGAGAACCGCTCACTGCTTCAAGCGCGTCCACGACCGGGTTGGGCTTGAGCACCATTCCCGCGCCTCCGCCATACGGGTAATCGTCAGCAGTTCTGTGTCTGTCGTTCGTAAAAGAGCGAAGGTCGTGTATATGAATGCTGATCAGCCCTTTTCCCAGAGCCTTGCCGAGGATGCTCTCCTGGAGCGGAGACGAAAAGAATTCCGGAAACAGGGTAATGATCTCAAATGAAATCATTATCCAAGAGCCCCTCTATCGAATTGATGACGATCGTTTTCGCCTGGGTATCTATCGAGTTGATGGCATCGAACGTGGCCGGTATCAGCACCTCTCCTTTTTCATGAGCAACAACATATACGTCATTGCTTCCGGTTGGCAAAACCCGTGAAACAATACCGACCACTGTACCATCGGTGGTGAGCACACGGCAACCGATAAGATCAAACCAGTAGAACTCATCCTCCGCTAATGGAGGAAGAGCGCTTCGTGGTATGTAAAGTGTTGAGCCCACCAAAGCCTGCACCTGCTGGAATGTACTTACCAAATCAAATTCCACAATGCAACGCTTTTTATGGGCTGTAATCCGTTGGACCTTGAGCGTGTGTCTCTCGCCGTTTTTCTTGGCGAGCACATATGGTGAAGAAGCTAAAATCTCGGGAGATTCGCCATAATATACAATCTCGGCTTTTCCGTGGACCCCGTGAGGCTTACAGATTCTCCCGATTTCCAGAAGATCATTATTCATGCTCGATGTTGAGTAAGTGCGCTGTATGCTTTACTTATTCCAGGATTTCCAGAACTGAGCGCTTGTTAAGTTTGGTCGAGGCGGCGGAAAGAATCGTTCTAATTGCCCGAGCGGTTCGACCTTGTTTGCCGATTATTTTTCCCAAGTCCTTCTTGGCTACTTTCAGTTCAATAACAGAGGTGCGTTCACCCTCAACTTCTGTCACTTCCACTTCTTCAGGACTATCAACAAGCGCTTGAGCTATATATTTGATCAACTCTTTCATCGCTTTCAACCTCCGCCCTTCTCCTAGAGATTCTTCCTACATCGAGAATACCTCACCTAAGCCGCTTTATCTTCTTGTGCCTTCTTCAAGATTCCCTGTTTTTTAAATAAAGATCGAACAGTCTCGGAAGCTTGCGCTCCCTGCTGCAGCCAGAATGTCGCCCGCTCCGGATTCACCTGCAAAGCAACCGGATTCGAGTGAGGATTGTAATGTCCGAGGATTTCTATAGAACGGCCATCTCTCGGCAATCGGGAATCCATTACTACAATCCGATACGTTGGCCTCTTCTTGCTACCAATACGCGTTAGTCGAATTCTTACCATGCGCCCGTACCACCTCCTTTATCAGGTTTAGTCAGCACTCTTCAGTAAATTCACCCGAACCCTCATGGCTTGGGAAAAAGCCCTTTTGGCAAACCGCGCAGTCCGGTCTTTTGCAACTTTTTAATCATTTTACTTGACATGACAAATCTTTTCAAGAGCTGATTAACATCTTTGACCTCGGTTCCGCTGCCGCGAGCGATGCGTCGCCTTCGGCTTGCATCGATAATCATATGCTTTTGACGTTCTTCTTTGGTCATGGAATTAATAATCGCTTCGATCTTTACCAGCTCGGTTCCATCGATCTTGAGATCGCGAATGGCTTTGGAATTGAAGCCTGGAATCATGCTGAGAAGCTGCTCCAGGGTGCCCATTTTCTTGATCTGCTGAAGCTGCGCCAGAAAGTCGTCAAGAGAGAAGCTTCCTTTCTGAAGCTTCTGCTCCATCTCCCGGGCTTTTCGCTCGTCCAGAGCCGATTCCGCTTTCTCGATCAAGGTGAGGACGTCTCCCATGCCAAGAATGCGCGAAGACATCCGGTCCGGGTAAAAAACCTCCAGATCCTCCAGCTTCTCGCCCGTGCCCACAAACTTGATCGGCTTTCTGGTTACCGCCTTCACCGACAAAGCAGCTCCACCCCGGGCATCACCGTCCATCTTGGTGAGAACCACACCCGTAAGATCGAGCACTTCGTCAAACTTCAGAGCAATATTAACAGCCTCCTGCCCGGTCATCGCGTCGGCAAGAAAAAGAATCTCCGCAGGCTTGATTCTCTGCTTGATATCACTCAGCTCGGCCATCAGCGGTTCATCAACATGCCAGCGACCAGCAGTATCGACAAGCAGCGTATCGGCGCGTACTTCACGGGCTTCTTTCAAAGCCCGCTCACAGATGTGCCCCGGGGTTTCGCCCGGCTGAGGAACGTATACCGGCACATTGAGCGATTCCGCCAGCTGATGCAACTGCTCCGCAGCTGCCGGCCGGTAAACGTCGACAGACACGAGAAACGGCCGGCGGTTTTTCTTGATAAGATGGAGAGCGATTTTCCCGACAGTCGTCGTTTTCCCAGATCCCTGGAGACCTACAAACATCATCGGTACCGGAGAAGAACCGGTGAGGGTGACACCTGAGTGTTCTCCGCCCAGCAGGTGGGTGAGTTCCTGATGAACAATCTTGATCACCTGTTGAGCCGGCGTAAGACTTTCCAGCACCTCGCTGCCAACCGCCCGTTGTCGAAGCGTCTCGATAAAGTCCTTTACGACCCTGAAATTGACATCAGCTTCAAGTAAGGCAAGGCGAATTTCGCGAAGGACCTCTTTGATGTTTTCTTCGGAAAGCTTACCGTGTCCTTTGAGTTTTTTAAAGACGGCGGTTAACCGTTCGTTTAGGCTGTCAAACATAGTTTTCTGAAACGATCCACATGGATCTTGTTATGTTCTGTTTTTAATTCTAAAATTTGTAAATTTATGATGATTTAATACTATTTGTCAAGAAAATTGTACCCTTCCTCTCTGTTTTCCCTCTTCTGGCAAGAGAATCGGGCCGTGCTCAGTCCCGTGGTCTTCTGTTAAGCACTAGACATTCGCGGTAGCGACGCCGCGCCCGCCGGACAGTAAAAAGTAAGAAGTGAAAAGACCAGGGGTGAGTGGTGTCTATTCGATCTTACTTCTTGCATGAAACGTGATCTCGCGCAGGAGAGCTTGCCCTGAGGCAGCCGAAGGGCAGAGTACGCGGAGAATAGGGTCTGGGAGATTGCCACGTCGACCCGCAGGGAACATGAGGAAAGAGGGTGGTCGTTGCGAGCGAGTTTCTAACGAGCGCGGCAATCTCAGCTTGAGGGCGGGTCTGCCCGCAATGACGATCCTTTTTCCCCTGCGCCCTCAGCGCTGAAGGCTGATAATCAGGGTAGGTCCCGCCTGTGGCGGGATTTCTCCTTCGATCAACCCAGGCCCTACGGCGCCCAGAGGCTTTCGCTTACTTCTAACTCCTAACTCGTTACTCCTTACCGTTCCACCTCGAACCCGCCCCCCTTATGGGGGCGCTGTTCTTGCCGCATTGTCGTTAGCTACCGTATCCTGCCAGTGTCTGGAATTGGATGAGAACGCGGGACGTGCATCCGCAGAGGATGCGCAGCAGTACTTGCAAAAGACTAAAAACCCGTGTACTCTACAGGGAAATCTTGTAGCCAAAAATATCCTGCAAAACCAACGGCTAATGCGACTGAGGGACTATTGAAAGAGATTATTTCCGAAGAAGAATTTCTTAAGCTCGTCAATAACCAGGCGGTAAATGTTCTGCGCATCGGCAGTCTCCTTGCCGAACCCAACCCGCGAATTCTCAACAAAAAGCTTTTCTACATTATCTCTTCATCAGCCCGGGATCTGGAGGACTTTCTGGACGGTCACGGCGCAAAAAATAACCGGACGTGGTACTATTTTCGCGAGTTGATCGCCACCGCCCGTGGATTCGGCTTCGTCAACTTTCTTGTCGAGCACATCGAAAGCAGCCACATCGGGCACGAGGAAGAACCGGTCATTGCCGACTATATTGAACGCACACAACCGGTCAAAGAATACCTGCGGGAAGTAATTGTATACACCTTCAGCGTGCTGCGTGAAGAGTCAGAACGGCTTCACCTCTCCTTGCCACCGGTGGGACTGAGCGAAAAATATTACTATGACATTCCCTACGACCGCATTCTTCCCCAGAATCTTGATGAAGGAGAAGCAAAAAACGAGCGGGAGCATTTGATAAAAATTGCCTCCACCTATATGCGTGTAATTGAAAAATTCGAAGATTTCCACTGTGACCGCATGTACCCCCCGGAAGACGTCCGCAGCATCCTGCCAAGCGTCATTACCGAGGAAAAAATCCGCAAGTTCGAATTGAGCATGCACAATCTGGAATCAGTCTACGATACATATGTAAAGGACTCGGTGATCGAGGCTGAAGACCGTCGCTTGATCCGGTTGAGAACGCAAATTTACATTGCTCTCCACCTCCTTGAAATCGCCCGGGCGCTCACTCACTTCTGTGAACGGCACGATCACATCAACCAGCGCCTCGAACAGGCAATCAAGAGCAACACGGTCCCGGGTTGCACAATCAACTGGGCCCTCTTCAGTGTGAATCAATTTATGCAGAGCTCGCGGGACATAGTCAATGATCTTCTGGCTGACTATACCGCCACCGATTCCGTTGAGCTGCCGGTTCCCGTTGATCTTGGATTTCACCTGCGGCCGTCAACCCTGGTTGCAAAGGTTGTCAACCATTATGGTTCAGATGTGGTCATGAAGGTGGGATCAGATACCTTCGATGCCAAAAGCGTTCTGAACATAACCTGGGCCGGCGGCAAGATTGCCCGCGAGAAAATTAAGTCGGTCACCTTTGTTGGGGATAAAAGAACACTGCGTGATCTCGAAATACTGGCGAGTGTAAATTATGGCGAGGATCGAATGGGTAAAGATCAGCCGCTGCCCAAGGAACTGTCCTACCTCCGGTAGGGTTCACGGTTGAGCTTTTGTATAAGTCTTATGGGTCTTATATGACTTATACTCCAAACTGACGTCAATTTTGAATCAAGCACCTATGCCTTCTTGAACCCTTCTCCTTGTCTTCTGATAAAGCGGTTGATAAGCTCCATGTTTCGTTCAGTGGCGCCCTGATGCAGTTGAATGACCTGAAATCCTTTTTCGCCGATGGCCTGAGCTTTCTCTCTGTCCTCAAGAAAAGTCCGGGCATAGGCTAGCAATTCCTCTTCAGAATTTACGAGAATACCGGCTCCTGACTTTCTCAGCGTAGCCGTAATTTCCGGAAAGTTCTGCATGTGCGGTCCAAAAATCACCGGCTTACGATGAACGACCGGCTCCAGTATGTTATGACCTCCGATATCCACCAGACTCCCGCCCACAAAAACAACATCCGCGATACCATAAATGCGCGAGAGTTCCCCGATGGTGTCGAGGAGAATCACTTGCGGCGGGGTCGCGGAGTTCTGATTCTTGCCGATAGCGGTCTTGCGAGCGACAATCAGACCGCGCTTTCTTATCATTTTTTCCACTTCCTGAAACCGCTCCGGGTGACGGGGCGCCAGAATCAGCACCAGCCCCTTGGCGTCCGCAACCAGCTTCTCGTATACGTTCAGCACGATCTCTTCCTCGCCGGAATGCGTGCTGCCGGCAATGAAGATCCGAGTATCATTGGATAGATGTAATCCAGCCAGCATCTCGCGGTGATTGCTGGCAAGGGCATCAGAAATGTTCTGGTCAAATTTCATGTTTCCGGTGAGAAGAACTTTATCCGGATTCACTCCCATGGCGATAACCCGTTCACAGTCGATCTGGGACTGCATTCCGAAAGCCGAGACCTGATCGAAAACCTCGCGAAAGAGCCACTTGAAAGAGTGATATCCACGACTCGACCGTGAAGACAGCCGGCCGTTTACAATGACTGAAGGAATGCCCCGGGCTCGCAGCGCCCAGAGAAAATTCGGCCAGATCTCAGTTTCAGTGTGAATGAAGATGCACGGATTAATCGTATTGATGACCTTATTAACTATAAAGTAATAGTCGTAAGGAAAATAAATAATTGCGTCCGCCTCCGGCACTTTCTGAAGCACCGTATAATTGCCGGTAGCGGTGACGGTGGAAACCACCAGTCTGAGATCAGGATAATCTCTCTTAATTCTTTTCATAATCGGAATGGATGCAATGACCTCCCCCACTGAGACCGCATGCAGCCAGACCGGACGATCTTGCTTAAGCGTTGAGTACACATCATGCGAAATATATCCCAGGCGCTGGATGAATCCCTGCCGATACTTTCGACCGAGCGCCAGACTGATCAGGAGCGGAGGAAGAGCGAGCATAGTCACTGCGTTATAAACGAAAAAACGGGAATCCATATCTCCTCGTTACTTTCTACGGATTATATTCATTCGCATCAGATACATTCGGGACTGGCGCCGTTCCTGGCAGCAGCCCACCAGGTGCAGGCGGCTCCGATAATAGCTCACCCGGATAAAGCCGGTTCATCTCTGTTTGTACGCCTTCAAGGTTTCTTCTGATTTTATCAGCATAGTGATTTTCCGGATATCGCAGAAGCGTATCTTTGAGCAGCGTATAGCTCTCAAGCAGGTATTTCTTTTTCATTGCCGGATCTGTTGTCTGACGGGCCTGCAAGAATAGATTGCCGGCCTTAGTCCGGTTCAGTCGCGCCAGCTCATCAACTGCGACCCGCTTGTTCTCGGCGGCATCGTCGGCAAAGGGTCCTTCGCCAAGTTGATTGAACAAAGCAATCGCCTCTTCGTACTTCTGATTCTCCAGCAGCTTCACCGCTTCATCAAACTTCTGCTGCTCCGCTTCAGCCTGCCAGGACGTTTCACTGCCGAATACCGCTTCTTTTCTCTGCAGAATCAAAGCACGCTTCTCCATCACCAGCGGCGGATAGAGACCATCTTGAAGCAGAGGCTCCAGAGTTGAAAGCAGTTGTCGCGCATCCTCCTGCCTTCCTTGCTGAATGAACAAGTCAATCTGGTTTAATTTCGCGTCGATATCCGTTACTGTCCGGGAAACCAGGTCTTCGAGAGTCGTCTGCACTTCTCGTTGACATGACCGGTCCGGACAGGCTGCCAAGGCATCAATGCAAAGCCGGTAGACTTCGCCGAAGCTGCCTCCTTGCGCGAAAAGCTCAGCAGCCTGTGCCACTATCTTTTGAGCACTCGTTTGATCAGCCACCGGGCCGAGCAAAGGAGCATTTTCCTGAATTCTTGCATATTCCTGCTGCTGAGACTGGTAATACTGAAGCACGCTCTGCTGGAGAGCCTGACCTTCATTCGGACGGCCATTCTTCATGAGAAACTCAGCCGCTTCAGTAAGCAGAGCCACATTGGTACAATCAGCCAGAGGCAGCTCCGTGCTGAGCTGGGACACAGCCTGAACAGCTTCCGCAGTATAGCCGAGGCGGCTCAGCGCCACGATATAATAAAGCTGAAGCTCCGACCCGGGAATCTGGCCGGGGGCACGGCTGGCTTGCTGATTATACCGGTTGACAATCGCCGCGAATTTCTCCTCGAGAAAGAACTGCCGCATGTCCTCAAGCACGGCAGCATGTTCCGAAACCAATGAAGCCTGCTGCTTCAGGCTCTCTTCAAGTGAGAGACAGGCTAGATACTGAGCAATGAGCTCACTATACACCGGCTCCCTCAAGAGCGCATCTTCTTTCCGGCTCAAATCCAGCTGCATACGATGAATGGTCTCGAGTCTGCTCTGGTATTCGAGCAGAAGCTGCTTTCTCCGGGTAAAAAATTCTTGTTCCGCAGGACCGAGAAGAGTGCTCCAGCGCCGATCGACTTCGTCGATATCTTTCTGTACCGCTTCAAACCGGGAAACAACGGTGCTGTTCCATTGCTCAGATCTCTCCCTGAGGCTCTGCAGATAAGCGCTGTCGCTCGGCTGCTGAGCCGCTGGCATCTCCGGAATCGACGCGTCTGTCCGGCCTTTCTCGGGTTTTTCCCGTGGTCGATGGACGCATCCTAATCCAATCACGATAACGCAAACCAGTATTGCTGTCCAGATCCTCAAAATCTGAAGCCGCATAAATTATTCTCCTGTTGCACTGGCAGCAGTCGGTGTTGTCAGAACAGCTGCTGCAGTCCCTTGCTCTTTCAACGGCGTAAAGAAGCGTCTCGGTTGAAAACCTTCTCTTTCCCAGTCGTCATATGAGTAAAGAAAAGCTTCCGGCTCTGCTCCGCCGAGGCTCCGTGGCCAGCTTTCAGCCAACCCGTTTTTTGTGCTTACAGGAACCCTGGCACAACCCTGAATCGGCGGCAGAGACAAAGAGCTTTCCGTCATGAATGCAAAATCTACCGGATCCACTGTCCGTTGGTAGAGTTCACTGGCTACGACCGCATTAGCCACATCGATCCATACCGGCAGCGCGCCCGACGCACCAAATATACGGACAGCACCGTTTTCCATCGGTGTATTATCGTCGAAGCCAACATATACAGCAATGAGAAATGCGTTTTCCAGGGTCAGATCGGGCTTCCCCTTCACAAATCCGGGAACCACACCGATGTAGCTGGAGTTGCTGTACTCGTTAGCAGTACCGGTTTTACCCAGCGTAGGTATCGTTACCCGCAAAGGAGCGCCTCCTTCACTCAGCTTCAGCTCCATGGCTACTGTCTCTCTCGCTTTGTTTCCCGTACCATGTTGAACCACATTTCTGAGAATCTCGGTGATCATGCCGGCGGTATGATTATTAAGAACGTGCGTATCTTGAGGCACAAAGCGGTAGATCTCTTTCCCGGTCGCATCGGCAATACTATCGATGATCAAAGGGCTGCGCGAGGAAGCGCTTTGACCGTCACCGTACCGTTTTCCTTCCATCAGTGTGCTATAAGCGTTTGACATTTCCAGGAGGTTGACTGCATTAGGTCCGAGAGGGAAGGAAAGTACAGGATCAAGCGGCGTCTCAATTCCCATCGCCTGACAGAGTCTGACAACATAGAGCAGCCCAACGAGAACACGATAATCGCGGACCCGGCTGAGCGTAGTCATTTCATATGGGGCTGCGCCCCGCAGTCGAGCCAGCTCCTGGTTAAGCAGCGTGCTCAAGGTAGTCAGTACCGAGGAGCGGATCAGGCCTTCGATCCAGACATCATCGGACCGGTACGTGGTTGAATCCAGACTGCCTGCGTTTTCCGCAAACAGCCGATACGCCTGAACATACGTGAGCGGAGCATTGTTTTGTGCCGCAGCATCTCCATAGATGAGTACTTCGCGTCCATCACGAAAGCCGAGAGAAAACCTGTTCAGAACAGCAAACAACATTCCGGCGTCCGGATAGGACGATCGGAATGCATCGGTAAGGTATGCCCAATCCGCCAGCATCGCCGTGTTCAGCCGTTCGTAGCGCAGGAAGTGCTTGAGAAGGATGGAATTCTTGATATCATATTCACGGGCCGTCTTTTCACGAAGAGACTCTCCCTGCTCAGCCAGGTCAGCAGTCAGCTTCTTGCGCTGCTTGGACAGTGCCTCGCGATAATCATCAAATCCCCGGCCGTATTTCAGAGACTGAACTAGTTCGGCTTCCTCGGAACGACCTTCGAAAATGAGATCGGTAGCGATTTCCTGCTGAGCAGTCTGAAATGCAATCTCCCGCAACGTATCGCCAGTAACAACGATACCCCATTTGTCACGCATCCGCGTTCGGAACGCGTAATAACCTTCATCCGGTCCGGGCGCAAGTCCTGCTTGGCGGGCCACGTCCTGAAATTGGGAAAGCGAGAGCCGGTCACACAAATGATAGAGCAACCAGACCGAAGCAAGGTTTTCCGATTTCACTCCGGCCCAGGCGAGCGATACCTGGTCCTGCTTGCTCTCATGATCCGGCCGGGGAAAGTAAAATTGGTCTTGAAACTGAAAGACGTCGCGTCGATTCTCGAGTGCATCCAAGAGGCTCCAGCCGAGCTGCACCGCGGCGGTATACACCAGGGGCTTGAAGATCGAACCGAGCTGCCTTTGCGCACTTGCTGCCCGGTTGAAAAAAATATTTTCCGATCCGCCCACCATAGCCAGAATTTTCCCCCTGTTCATCACTAGCACCGCGCCCTCCACGCGAGGCTTCTGTTCCAAATCAGCCAAAAACTGTTCGCTCTCTCCCGGAGGACGCATCTCCCGTATAAAGACATAGACCCGGTCGCCCGTTTCAATTTCCTTCAACAGCGCCAGCACATCAGCAAGTGATGCTTGTGCCCACGCACCTTTTTTCGCCTTAGCATACGGCTCTGCCAGGCGCATCAGCCCGGCATAGTCTACTCTGCCTGCGTTGTCTCCGATGCGAACAGTGAGATACGAATGTTCTCCTTCAACCTTTTTCTCCTCTGCCTTTCCGAAGAAAAATGTGCCACTTCTGAGCTGCGGAACATTTAGCTCCTCTTCTTTCGCATATCGTTCCAGCACCTCTTTCCGCGAGTATCCACTCGGCAGCGTCTCGATCGTAGAGAGATTTTTGTGCAGACTGAGAACGCTTG
>JAGOGO010000222.1 GCA_017996625.1 Deltaproteobacteria bacterium
TCCCAGTACCAGGCCGCTATCACCCACCACCCAGCCGTG
Organism: Deltaproteobacteria bacterium; assembly: GCA_017996625.1. Lineage (GTDB taxonomy): Bacteria > Desulfobacterota > WTBG01 > JAGOGO01 > JAGOGO01 > JAGOGO01. Next base: position 40 of record JAGOGO010000222.1, read on the forward strand.
CTCGGCATCAGCGAAGAAAACGTCGTAGAGATTGGGGCTGGTTATACCCCGGGCAATCACCTCTTCGGGCAGAATGCTCATCCAATCCAGGTCCGCCGGTTTCCAGGTCGTTCCTGAATCTGCGGTTGAAAGAATAGTCCCAGCCGAGCCGACTGCAATGGCTTCGGTGGCGCTCAGGGCTCCAACCGCTATCAACGTTTCCGTGGTGCCGCTTTGTTGTGTCTGCCATGTGCCACCAGTATCGTTGGTGGAAAGAATGAGCCCGTTTCCACCGACAACCCATCCGCTCGATCCGGAAAAACTGACTGCGTTGAAGGACTCAATGCGCTCCGGCCCGCAGGCGATCTTCTGCCAGCGCACGCCTCTATCGGCGGTCTTAAGCAGCATGCCCTTATTGCCGACAGCAAAGCCTGTCTTGGTATCAACGAACTGCACGGCAAAGAGCTTATCCCTTCGGGTGACCGTATAGGCTTCTTCACATCCTCCCATGGTGTCGCTTCCGAAACTCATGCTGCCAGCCAGAATACTCATCACCAGCGAGAGGATAAGGCTTTTCCCTCTGTGTCTCGCCGCCCATACGGCATTCTCACGTTTTTCTTTTCCATCCATACAATTCTCTCACACTAATTCGGGTTACTATTTACCAACCAGATAGCTGTAAGCCCCTGGAAAGAACGTTCCTAGCTCATTTTGCACAGCCGTGGTACGGTTCTAATGCTTTTCCCGTCTACTCAACAATAATTTTCCCCTGAGTCACTTTGGATCCCTCACCTTCGACCTGCTCGCCCGTTGCCTGAATATCGTAGGCGTAAGTACCTGCCTCTAAAAACCGCAGACTTGAGGTGCCGCCGAACGGTACCCAGCTCGTGACATAGCAGTTCTGGTGATCGAGGCTGAACCCCGTCGGCGCATCAGAGACACTGGCGCACTTCTTCCCCTCCGCAAATGCCACCTTAACCTGATGCGCGGTAGAGCGGTTAAACCAAATCACACAAGTGCCTTTGGAAATTGTTATCGTCTCAGGGTCAATTCTGATGACATCATGAGCGGCGATGCCCTCGATTCGAATAACCCGACAGTCCTGGGCCGGCAGAATGTCAACCCAGGCGAAGAGAAGGCCAGCAACGATGAGCCCAACCGACAATGCGATCCCGAGATACTGCCTTGCTTTCATTCTTGTCCTCCTTTTTTGCTTGTAAGTGATGAGTTGTCATAAACTCAGTCTCTTTCAGCCAAGGAAAAGCAGTCTCCGTCATCTCGAAGCTCAAAAGCATCGAGAAGCTCTTGTCACCGGATTATGTGGTAAGCCATCTATTTCGAATAAAGTAAAATAGGGGAAAAAGTGTCTTCCTCTCCATGTGAGCCTCCCTTCCGTGGGAGCGAATACAATATGGATAAGAGGCTCGCTGCCGTACGTACGTACGACAGGTTCGTACAAGTGTACGGTAACAGGAAGAATACGATCTTGTCAAGAGAATTTTTTGGCGGACAAAATATGAACTCACCCGAGCAAATACAGGACAAATACGATGTGATATCGATGGATTACGCCAGCAATAGCAGTTTCTTTTCTCGCACTAGCATAATAGCAGAAGTGAAAAAAAGGAAGTGTACCGTCGAGAAGGTTTTGAGCAATTGGGAGAAAAGGAGTATTTTCCAGAAGGCAAACGTCACACGTATCTCGCGAAGAATACGGTGCAGAAACAAGGCTTATTCAGAACAAAGCACCGGCAAAGGGGTGTGCACGGCAACATGCATGCTGCCCCACAGGCCGCTCGAGTAATTCGGCACCGCTCGATTCAGCGATGCTTTCCATTCCTGAGAAACGACCCTTAATCCGGTGATCGCCTACAGCGATCAGAGAGCAATCAGAGGGATTGCCGGGTATATTTCGCGGGCAGGGGATTAGGAGCAGTCTTGTTGATCTTCAGGTAATCCATAACGCTTTCCACCATAAGATCAAACGTCTCAGCAAAATGGCAGACTGCTTTGCCGCGCATGAGACACTGAAGGCCGGCACCCTCCACCATGGCAATGATTGAGTTTGCGACCAGGTCTTCGGGCACATCTCTGAATATGCCTTGCTGCTTTCCCTCTCTGATCACAGCACTGATAAGGTCCGAGAGCCTAGTATAAAATGAGGCGAAACTTTTTTTCATAATTTTGTTACGCATCGACGCTGTCCAAATTTCAAAAAAGGCAATTTGCAGCTCAGTTTGAGCAAAATCTCTGCCTTCCTCACAAATGGCTCGCAACTTCCTTTCGGGCGAGTCTGAGGAGTTAAATCGTCGTTGGATATCATTGGCAATGAAATCCAACTCGTACTCTATGGTTTGAGTGATAAGGTTTTCTCGGGACCGGAAGTAATAGTGAACCGTGCCCAGGCTTACCCCTGCTTTCTGGGCAATCGTACGCAAAGAGACGGATGCAATTCCTTTTTCATGGATACATTTGGAAAAAGCTTTAATGATCCGATCTCGCGTGTTCTCGACCTGTCTGGGTTCGAAGAGAGAACGCTTAGTCAACGGCATATCCAGCTTTCTAAAGGTTAATGGTGTATTCGTACATACGTACGATATACTTGAGTCAGCCTCTTTGTCAAGTGAATTAGTTCAGCAGTGCGATACCATAGTCGTAATTTCACAGCCCATCATTAGCCTTCGACCTTTTCCAGTAATAGTGCCTTTTTAATAGCTTCCTGATGCAAGGCAGTGAAATCTTTCGCCGGAATACTGTCCCCTTTCTTCTTCAGCTTGGCCGCATCGGTCGGACAGTGCAGAAGACAGACACCGCAGCCGATGCAGATGCTCTCATCAATAACCGGCAGATCCCCCTCCATGGTAATGATCTCCATCGGGCAGTCTTCAGCACACTGTCCGCAGCCGACGCACGCATCCTCATCGGTGGTACGCAGATAGTAGGTTGCCATGATGTAGTCACGAGGAACCAGCCGCTTCTTGATCGGAGCAACATTCCAGCAGCAGCAGGAACAACAGTTGCAATTATGCTGAATATCCTCCTGACAGTTATCCACAAAATGAATCAATCCTTCCTCTTCTGACTTGCGGATAATTTCCAGAGCCTCCTCAGTCGTGATCTCCCGTCCCAATCCGCGCTCGATCACAAACTCAGCCATCCGATTGAACTTGATACAGTTTTCCAGCGTGTGCGTACAGGCATTGCCGCCCACCAGACGGGCCCGCTGCCGACAGGGACAATGGACCACGGCTATCTTTGTTGCCTTCCTTACTACTTCAACCATCATATCATAGGTATACACTGCCTGCAGAGCGTGGTCGACCACTTTGTTGACCGGCACGTAGCGGTAAATATGCTGAGGCGTTTCACTCCGGCCTTTTCTGAGATAGGTCACCAAGGGCTTGTGAATCTCTTTGACCTCATCCGTTATCTGGCCGCCCCAGTAGAAGA
>JAGOGO010000223.1 GCA_017996625.1 Deltaproteobacteria bacterium
TTAACGTGCATCGATTTGTTTGGATATTGATGATGGAGTGATTTGCGCTGGTTTTTCTATGTATTAGTTCGGCTTTTGTGCAACGCTTTGATTAACTCACCGGGGGAATCTTTCGCAGGTAACTGTTTCATCTCTCAATGCAATTGGAGTGAGCCTGCCATTCTGGATGACTGATAGTATGGTATATAACGTGGTTATTAAGTTTGGTGCAAGTTTCTACTGGTGATTTTCAAGCGGTATTGTCGTTAGTGGCGAAGGCGCGCTGGGATTTTGATGGGGGGTAGAAAATGGTGAGGGCGCGAGGGATTGCGCGACTTTTGTCATCTGATTCTTGAATATTTCTCCCATGACGGTGCTGGTCATCGGCTCGGTGGTGACGGTAAGAGTGTTGAGAGTACCGGAGGCTCGGAAGAACCCGCTATTCGGCATGCTGCTGATGTCGGTCTTTTTGGTCGGCAGATGGGATGAAGTTGCTGGGGCCGTGGTTGCGGTCGGAGTCTGGAAGAGTGAAAGGGAGCTGAGACCGTCGGTGTAAAAGAACTGAAGGACTTTCTTGGTCCCTTGATTGCGGATGCAGATATTCTTGCGAACAAATCCCGGGGGTAGATAGCGGGGGACGAGAATCGAAGCGCCCATGAGTCCGTGAGCTTTGTTGAGCGTAAGGTTGCTCTGCTCGCTTACCTCAGCGACGAAAGTCTGTGGCGGCACTTTGAGGAATGGTTGTTGGGGTTGAAATGTTCCGAACTGGAGATCGGAAAACGATGAAACTGAGACGAGATGATTATCCGGTCCGTACTTTTCTATTTTGAATGGTATACCAGTTGCTTCGTCGATCCAGAAGACCTGCTGAGGCCGATCATCGGTGCGTGGACGGAAGCGGAGTCGATAGCCGCTTCGGCCTTTTATTGAGAATATACCGGCAACGTTGATAGAGTAGTTGTCTCGTACAAGTTGGAGTGTTTCTTGCGCATTAGGAACGCCGAGATCGGTTTTGCAGGATCGCTCCTTGAGGAGAAGTCGCTTGTGAGGGAAAAAGCGCCAGAGATACTGTCCGTCATCGTAGCTGATTTCCTTCTGGATTCCTTGCGTGAGCGCTTCTTCATGGCGGAGGTGATTGCCGTAATTAATTATCTTGTACTGATAGATAATCGGACAGGGGGTGTTGACGATTACCGTAGTCAGCGTTCCCTGATACGTTGTGCGGCTGTTGGCTGATTGCATTCGGGAAAGCAGCTGGTCAATGTCCTGACTGATGACTGCCTCGGGTGCGATAAGGAAAACAACCATCAGCAAAATTGCCAGACCCGTCGCTGCGGGCGCGGCGCCGGAAGCAGGAACATTTTTGGTGCTATTCGTTTGATGAGTTACAGGTATAGGCCGCATATTCCAGTAGACAAGGTGTTGTTGCGAATGTTTCAGCAGAAGAACGCGCAAAGTGATCGAAAAACCGCGAATCCGTATCCTCTTCTTCCGCTGGGTATTGATTTTCGGACGAAGCCTGAAGTTCGTAAACGCTCAGGAGTTGTGCCGATTCCGTTTGATTTTTGATTACCACACCGGCGAATGCTCCGAGCCCGATGAGCAAGGCACAGGAGACGGCAAAAGCCGGCTTCCGCCACGAGGTGGTCAGCTCCATAGTGAAGTGCGAGAAAAACGCTCGCACCGGGTTGAGCCGTGACTTCGACGGCGATTCGCTTGCAATGAGAGCCATAACGCTGGTTGCGAAATGATCAGGTGGGTTAGGACCTTCATAACAGCCGCTCAGACTGGCAACTGTCTCCTTCTGAAGGGTCAGTTCGCTGAGAATGTGGGTGCACGACTCGCACGTTTCCAGATGGTCCAAGAGTCTCTTGGTTTCTTTCTCAGTGAGTTCGTCATCGATGTAGGCAGATACTAGCTCAAGAAATTCCGAACATCCCATAGTTCCCTCTAATCTTGAATCTCAAGCTTTTCTTTAAGAACACGTCGGGCATGGAACAGACGAGAACGTACGGTTCCTACCGGGCAATGCAGAATCTGAGCGATCTCCTCGTAGCTCATATCTTCGAATTCCCTCATAACGAGAATAGAACGAAAATGATCTGGCAATGAATCCAGTGCTACTCGAACCAAGCGAATTTCTTCCTGTGAGAGAATGGTTTTTTCGGGATTCTCTCCGGTGTGATACTCCTGAATCTGTGATTCGACATTATCAGCGTCAAGCGAGAGCGTTTCCCGCCGGGAATTAAGGTAATTGATGCTATTGTTCACAGCTATTTGACGGAGCCAGGTGTAAAACGATGACCTCCCCTTAAAGTCATGAATTGCACGGTAAGCTTTGAGAAATGTTTCCTGTGCCAGCTCGGCTACAGTCTCCGGGTCTTTAGTAAAGCGGTATATGAGATTGAAGATCTGTTTTTCGTATTTTATGATCAAGAGCTCAAAAGACTTTTTGTTCCCTTTCCGCGTCTCCTCAACGAGTACTTCATCGCTATGTTTCAAATTCTTTCCTCACCAATTTTCGCGGGCTTCTTTGTTCAAAAATGACCAAAGTTTGGGCAAAAAGTTCACGTTTTTCGTGTTGGAATAATAAGCTGTTTTGGCAGCAAAGACAATGGTGAGGACCACGAAATATTTCCGCAATAATCAGAGCCTCAGAGAGAGAAAAAAAGATCTTACTGCTTCGCTGGCGAGGCTCTCCCTGCCCCAGTAAAAGTGGTCCACTCTCTTGAGAACGAGCTTTTGTGCTGGTGCCTTGAGCTTAGCGTACATAGTTTCCAGGTCCTCAAGCGAGCAAAATTGGTCGCGATCTCCACATATTATCAGGAGCGGTACAGTGACGTCAGCGATGAAGCTGAAATCATACCGGCTCAGTGGGGGAGAAATGAGTGCAGCTGCCAGCACCGAAGTCGTCTGCAGCGATGCCAGCATCCCAACGAACGACCCAAAAGAATATCCTACCAAAAGAATGCCGCTGGGGTCAACGCCGGGCTGACGCCCCAGAAACGAAATCGCGGAAAGAACATCCACGAGTTCGCCGCGGCCTTCGTCGTAAACACCGTCGCTGCCGTGCACCCCACGGAAATTGAAGCGCAGGGTTGTAAACTCGGAGGATTCAAGGGCTGCAGCGACCGCACGCACCACGTTATTATCCATATCACCGCCATATTGGGGATGGGGGTGACAGAGAAGCACCCCTCTGGTCGGACGGGTGCTTGCCGGAGCAGAAAGCATGCCTTCAAGCGTCAGACGGTCGGAAGCGAATTGTACAAATTTGGCTATGTGCTTCATCCGCTGAGGAGTTTCCATTCCTTACGAAGTCCATGAAAGGAGAGTTTTCGATTCCGTGGCCGAAAGTGCATGGGAAGAATGGCATCAATCCCCTGCCCTACCAGAAAAGCCTATCTCAAAAACACTACCCACTTCGAGATAAAACAACAAGAAGAAAAAAATCGCTGCAGCTCGATCAGGAATACTCCGCTATAT
>JAGOGO010000061.1 GCA_017996625.1 Deltaproteobacteria bacterium
AATTGACGTTTTCTTACTTCAGAAATGATCCCCGCTTTTTCACATTGTTTTTTGAAACGTCTCAAAGCAACTTCAAAGGGCTCATGCTCATTAACAATAATGCCCGACATTCATTTCACCACCTTACATAATAGAGAAGTTTAATGCTAAAAGCTATTAAAATTTTTAATTTATTAGATGAGAATGATTTTGTCAAGAAAAAATTAACCCTTCAACGAAAATATTCGTGTCAGCAAACGCTCACTTATTACGATCATGCCCCGCCTCAGGGTACACCCGCTTCAGCAGTCCATCCATAGCCTCTCCAGCTTTTCCCTCAACGATAATATCCGCTATATCATCATACGGCGTACTGCTGAGATTGATAATCACGAGCTTCGCTCCCGCCTGTTTTGCGTGCAAAGGCATATAGGCTGCCGGATACACCACCAATGATGACCCTATGGCAAGAAAAACATCAGCCTGCCGCGATCTGTTCTCAGCTTCAAGCGTTTCCTGGTACGGCATCGGCTGGCCAAAAGCCACGGTAGCCGGCTTGAGCAAGCCGCCACATGAGTCACATACCGGAGCTACATCACCATTTTCTATTCGCTGCTGAATGAGTCCCCGATCACAGGTCAAACCACAGTCAAGGCAAACAACCTTCATCGCATTTCCATGAAGCTCGATGACTTTTTCGTGTGGCAAACCCGCCTTTTGATGCAGACCATCAATGTTCTGGGTAATAACACAGTCAAGAACTCCGTGACGTTCAAGTTCAACACAAGCCCGATGGGCTGCGTTCACTTCTGCTTTAAGAATAGTGTAATAGATCTCTGTATGCAGCTTCCAATAATTAACGCGGACTTCACGGCTGGCAAGAAACTTCTGGAACAGGAATTCGTTCGGATCAAAACGGTCCCATAGGCCTCCCGGACTCCTGAAGTCAGGAATACCTGATTCGGTGCTCACTCCAGCACCGGTAAATATCACAACGCGGCGGGAGCCTCTGATCCATTGCGCAATCACGTCAAGTTTTGTTTCGCAATTTACTTCCATTTCTTCTTTCTCTTTACCGCAACGCCTAGTTATATGTTCATCCCTGCGTCAGACACTGAGTAGTAGCAGGGCATATGTGAGTCTGATCTCGCGCTGAGAGAGTTAACCCTGAGCACTTCGACAGCCTCAATGCAGGCTCAGTCGAAGGGCAACGGCGCGGAGAAAAAAGGTTTAGGAGATTGCCCCGTCACCCCGTAGAGCAGTAGAGTTAGGAGTAAAAAGCAAGAAACAAAACGTACGAAGCTGGCAGTCAAGAGTAAGAACGAGCAGGCATGCATGAGCCCTCGTCTTAGTACTCCTCACTTTTCACACCTCGCTTCTTACTGTATTTTGAACCTTGAACTTTGAATCTTGAACCGTTTCTTTCACTTCTTACTTCCAACGAAGTGGGCATCACTTCGTTGCTCATAGGTTGCCGCCACGCGGCTTACTGGCGCTTTTTACTGATTTTTCAGTCCCTTTTCGATCTTAGCCCAGGTATCCCGCAGGGTAACGGTACGATTAAAAACCAGTTTTTGGCCGGAAGAATCTGAATCAACGCAAAAATATCCCAGACGCTCGAATTGGTAGGCCGTTCCCTGCCGAGCGCTGGCAAGACCCGGCTCTATCCGACAGGTTGTCAGAACCTCCAGGGAGTGAGGATTGAGTACAGCAGCAATATCAGCCGCCTCAGTCACCTCGTCCGGATTCCGATGAGAGAAAAGATGATCGTACAGCCGCACTTCAGCGGGCAACGCATGTTTGGCAGAAACCCAGTGAATCGTTGCCTTGACCCTGCGGCCGGCATCCGCAGAACCGCTCTTGGTTTCAGGGTCATAAACGCATCGCAGTTCTATCACCTCTCCCGTTCTTTCGTCCTTCACAACGTCCACGCACTTGATGATATACGCATATCTGAGTCGCACCTCGCTTCCCGGCGCAAGCCGGTAGTACTTCTTCGGAGGATTTTCGCGAAAGTCATCCTGCTCAATGTATAGGACACGAGAAAAAGGAATTTTCCGCGTGCCCATTCCCGGATCTTCCGGATTGTTGACCGCATCCAGTTCTTCCACCTGATCTTCCGGATAGTTTTCGATTACCACTCGGAGCGGATGCAGGACCGCCATCATTCGAGGTGCCCGCCTATTGAGATCTTCCCGCAGGCTATGTTCCAGAAGAGCAAAATCAACCGTGCTGTTGCTCTTGGCAACGCCGATGCGCTCGCAGAAGGAACGAATAGCTTCTGGCGTGTAACCACGTCTTCGCATCCCGGCCAAGGTTGGCATGCGAGGGTCATCCCAACCCTGCACAAGTCCGCGTTGAACCAGGGTAAGGAGCTTGCGTTTGCTCATTACCGTATACGTAAGATTGAGCCGAGCGAATTCGATCTGCTGGGGGCGATAAGCACCAACCGCATCGAGAAACCAGTCGTACAGAAGCCGATGATCTTCGAATTCCAGCGTACAGATCGAATGAGTGATGCCTTCAAGCGAATCCTCAATGCCATGAGCCCAATCATACATCGGATAAATGCACCAGGCATCACCGGTACGGTGGTGTCGAGCATGGAGAATGCGGTACATCACCGGATCACGCATATTCATATTAGGAGAGGCCATATCAATCTTCGCGCGCAGCACCCTGGAGCCGTCGGGAAACTCGCCGGCCTTCATGCGCTGAAAGAGGTCCAGATTCTCCTCGATTGTGCGATTCCGGAACGGACTCTCTTTCCCCGGCTCGGTAAGCGTGCCGCGGTACTCCCGAATTTCTTCGGCACTGAGATCATCAACGTAGGCCTTACCGGCCTTGACAAGCTGAATCGCACACAAGTACATCTGGTCGAAATAGGAAGAAGCATAGTAGAGACGGTCACCCCAATCAAAGCCCAGCCAACGTACATCGCGAAGAATGGACTGCACATACTCGTCCTCTTCCTTCACAGGATTGGTGTCATCGAAACGCAGATTACAGAGGCCGCCATACTCGGCAGCAAGGCCAAAATTGAGACATATCGACTTGCCATGACCAATATGCAGGTACCCGTTTGGCTCGGGAGGGAAGCGAGTATGTACTCTTCCTCCGTATTTGTTGGTCTTGAGGTCATCTTCAATAATTGCTTTTATAAAATTAGTGCCCGGCGATGCTACGGTAGCTGACATAGAGCTTCCTTTTTCTATTTTCATCCCCTAAATGTCATCCATCTGATCGGCACTCGCAAAAGAGCCTGACCAGGGAATGGATATGATAAAGATTTTGTAGTGTACCACGCTCTTCAATTAAATGCTATGATCGGCAGCAGGCAAAACCTCTTCGCTTCGTGGACACATCGCACTGCTATCGAGGCGCACCCTAAGAGGACTCAGCTACAGCAAAAACCAGGTCCATATCGCACACTCATCGCTGCTTCCTTTGCTGCGTATCTTCTTAGCTATTAATAATCCGGGTTCCATCGGATCCCCGTACCCCCCTTCAATTCTAGTTGATCAGCGAGGGCGACTTTGCTAAACTTGTTGTTTTATCAGAATACCCCAACCCTGTTCACAACTTCACACAAGGGAACCTTCTGCCATGAGCACCGTTCGAGTCCGTTTCGCCCCTTCGCCAACTGGATACCTGCACATCGGCGGTGCACGCACCGCTCTTTACAATTGGCTTTTTGCCCGTAAGCATCATGGCACCTTTGTTCTCCGCATTGAGGATACCGATGTCGAACGATCCACCCACGAATCCCTTTCCGAAATCCTTGACGGCCTGACCTGGCTCGGACTCACTTGGGACGAAGGGCCGCACTTCCAGTCCGAACGAATTGCGTCACACCAAAAGGCAGCGCGTCAGCTTCTGAATTCTGGCCATGCGTACCGATGTTTTTGCACAAAAGAGGAGCTCGAGGCAAAACGAGTCATAGCACAGCAGCAAAAGCTTGATTACAAATACGATGGGACGTGTCGCAACCTCTCTCCCGATGAAATTCGTCTGCGCCAGGAACAGGGCATGCCTTCAGTAGTACGCTTCAAGGTTCCTTCCAGCGATGGCAGTGTCGTCTTTGAGGACAAAGTATACGGTGCCATGGAAAAGAGATACTGCGATATTGAAGACTTCGTTATTCTTCGTTCCGACGGGAAGCCGCTCTACGTACTCAGTAACGCGGTAGACGACAACATGGATCGAATTACCCACGTAATCCGCGGACAAGACGGACTGGCAAATACTCCCAAGCAGATTCTTCTCTATCGGGCATTAGGATATGAACTTCCGGTGTTTGCCCACATCTCGCTTACCTTGGACACGAAGAAGGCAAAAATCTCCAAGCGCCGCCATGGGGAGGTGGTTACTGTAGCCTATTATCGGGAACGGGGATTTATCCCCTGGGCTCTGTGCAATTTTCTTGCACTCCTCGGCTGGTCGAGCTCAGATGATCGAGAGTTTTTCAGCCGCGAAGAATTGATTGAAGCATTTTCTCTCGAAGGCATTGTGCGGCACAACTCCATTTTCAATTATGTTCCGGGAGATCCTGATATCTGGACAGACCCTAAAGCGATCAACATGAACGCGCGGTATCTCAGCATGATAAGCCTCGATGAGCTGATACCGTTGGTGCGGGAAGAACTACGGTCAGCCGGTCTTTGGGATGAAGCATTCGATTCGGAGAGGCGCGCCTGGTTTGCCGAGACTGTTAATCTTATCCGCACCCGCTACTATACTCTTAAAGACTTCTCTTCCAGAGGGCGGTGTTATTTTTCCGACAATTTCCCCTTTGAACCTGTCGCATTAGACAAAAACCTGAAGAAAGATGCCGCCATCCCCGAGTATCTGAAAATCCTTGCCGACGCACTGGAGAACACTGCATCGTTTGATACTGATCACGCGGAACAGACCGTACGCAAGGTCTGTGAATCACTGCAGATCAAACCGGGTCTTTTGATCAATGCGGTCCGTACGGCTGTGACCGGCCAGATGGCGGGCCCTGGCCTCTTCGAAATCTTGGAAGTTCTTGGGAAAGAAAAAACTGTACAGCGCCTCCGGTCTGCCGCCGGCCGTTTGGAACAAAACGTGCTTTAAGCTGCAAACAAAATGGGCTGCGTTCAGTCGCCAGTTCAACCGGCTATACGTTTAGGCAAGTCTGCCAAAGCCGATTCAGTGCTAATGACGGAAACCATACACATGGCTGCCACTACACTCGTGGCACTCACCAACGCTCGATATTGCCATGAATTCTCTCGATTTTATCATTATCGTGATTCTCGGTGTTACGGCGGTATACGGTTTTTTTCGAGGACTCATTCGCGAAGTGTTTTCGCTCCTCGGGCTTATAGCCGGATTCATGATAGCCATTCGCTATCACCACCTGGTGGCGGAATATCTCATGCACTGGATTCAAAGTGGAATTATCGCGGCTGCAATTGCTTTCATGTTCTGCCTTGTCCTTGTTATGATGGCAGCTGGAATTCTGGGTTCAGCGCTGCGAGCCGCAGCCCGGCAAGCTCATTTGGGAACCCACGATCGTATGCTGGGCAGTGTCTTCGGTCTGGCGAAAGGCGCGGTCCTCGTTACAGTCATGCTTCTTGCGGCTAGTATATTTTTATCGACAGATCATCCCACCCTTGCTCAGTCAAAACTCTTTCCTTATTTCATCCGCTTGGGAGAACAGGTGATCAGGGTAATTCCCCAGGAATGGAAAGACTCCATAACAACGCGACAGGGAGAATTGGTGAATCCTGACCAGCGACCGAGCCCAGTGGTTCCGGAGAGATCGAAAGAACATTTGGAGGAGTTATGATATACCTGTTGCGCCTCTTGAAGACCTCGGCTCTGAGGCACTGGCATTTTCTGGTCATGGCGAGTATGCTCGCGTGGTGCGCCGGATGTGCTTTTATCACCATTCCCCTGGGCAGAGGATCGCAACCGTTGCAGGAAACAGTGGTTGCCGGCAGTGGAAAAGCCAAGATCCTCCTTGTCGATATTTCCGGCGTCATTTCTCTTGAAAACGAAAGCGGTCTCATGCCGTTTGAGGGAAAACCGAGCATGGTTGCCCGGGTCAAGGAAGAGTTGAGCAAAGCTGCACGCGACAAGCACATAAAAGGCGTTGTCCTTCGTATAAACAGTCCGGGCGGAACGGTCACGGCAAGCGACATTCTGTACCAGGAAGTCGTGCGATTTAAAAAAGAAAAAGGCGTTCCGGTCGTTGCCTGTATGATGGATATTGCTGCTTCCGGCGGCTACTACGTTGCTCTTGCTGCCGACGAAATCCTGGCTCACCCGACTACGGTCACCGGCAGCATCGGCGTTATCGCCATTAAGTTCAATGCCCAGGGGCTGATGGAAAAAATCGGGGTACAGGATGAAAGCCTTAAGGCGGGAGACAAAAAAGACCTCTGGTCGCCTCTGCGTCCGGCTCGGGAAGAAGAAAGAGAAATTCTGCAACATATAGCCGATAGCATGCATTCTCATTTCATCGATATTGTTGCTTCTTCCCGACAACAACTTACCCGGGAACAGATTGTTCTGCTTGCTGACGGCCGGATCTATACCGCCCCGCAGGCTGCGGCCAGCAACCTCATTGATGGAATCGGGTATCTTGAGGATGCCGTAGATTCGATTGAATCCCTGGCAGGGGTCAAGGAGGCTCGCATTATTCTTTACCATCGTCCCTTCGGCTATAAAAATAATATTTACTCACACCTTGCGCCCCTGCCGGCAAGCACCCTGAACCTTATCAACGTTGATCTGGGAAGTCTCGCCACCCATCGTGGCGTGAGCTTCATGTATCTCTGGTGCCCATAACAAGTGACCAAACAAGCTTCCGCCAGCAGAGAACAAAGCGCCTTTTCTGCAGTCTCTATTTCTGTGAGAGCGTTTTAGCAATTTTATATAAAGGATACGATCATGCAAAAAACTGCAACACTCTTTCTCTTCCTCTTCCTCTTCCTCTGCGTACTCTTTGCCTGCAGCCGCTATGAGCGACAGGTCCCGTCCTTCAAGCTTCCTGACGGATACTCCAACGTTCACGAAGTCTCCGGCGCCAAAGTTGCCGCTCAGCCATACGCAGATGCAAAGGAGGCTAAGGAAGCCTTCGGCTTCGATATTGTCGGCTCAGGGCTTCTGCCAATCCAGGTAGTCTTTGACAATAAAGGAGATCGGACCCTAGAGATCAACCCTTCACAGACATTTCTCATTGATGAGGAAGACAATGTCTGGCCTATCCTTGAAGACACCATGGCCTATGAACGGATCAGCAAAAAAACCGAGATGGGTAATATTGCCTCCAGCGCAGTCAAGCCAGGCATCCTCAGCGCAACTGCCGGCGCCCTCATCGGAGCAGCAGTAGGCATTGTAAGCGGTGATAATGTGTTTGAATCGGCCGGCAAGGGAGCCGCTGTAGGCGCCGCTGCCGGAGCAACTCTCGGAGGTGGAGCAGAAGTGATATCCCAGTCCGCCGAACAACAGATTTCCGATGATCTGCGAACCCGTAAGCTCCAGAACAAAAAAATCAGCCCCCAGGGCATTTCTTACGGTTTCCTGTTTTTCCCTGCCGAGGCAAAGGCAGTCAAAGAGCTTAGGCTCCAGATTAAAGATGCTGACGCCGGCACCACACAGATGCTGACGTTTGTCCTTCGTTGAATAGAGCGGACTCCAGGAAGCATGTATCCCGCTTAAAGCGGGATTGCCGGTTGCCGTTCCCGTTTTTCATGACGAACCTGCAACTCGTATTCTCGTAACTCGCAACCGGTTCCTCACTCCTGACTGTTTACATTCGTTCGTGAGAAATTGGGGAGGCAGAATGACCCGCAGATCGCGCGAAGCACTCGTAACCCAAGGGGCAAAATCCAAAGATAGAGCTGCGTCGCAAAAGAAAGGTGTTGAATATCCTCAACCCTCAGAACAAGCTGTGGCCTCCAATGCGTTCGGCCTTGACACGACTGGATGTCTGGTTATCGAAGGCGCCTCCTTTGATGACTTGAAAACACTTTTCGGCAAACTTCACAAGAACCTGTCAGTCGACTCACGTGCACTTCCCGATAGCAGTTGGCCTGACTCCCGAAGGAAACGAAACTATAGGGAAGATGGGTTACCATCGAAGGCCGACGAGAAGAAAAAATTCTTTTATCATCTCATAGCGCCTGTTGCCACAAATGAGCAGGCACGGAAAGTCCATCGGGTAACCATCGATGAAACCGGGATCAAGGAAGCTCACGATGGCCTCGAAAAGGAAGCGAGAAGCAGAATCGAGGCACTTCATGAAGAAAACAGCCGCCTCCGGGGAGAGATCAGTCGCATCAAGGGGCTGGGAAAAACTCTTCGCGAGAGTGCACAACGGTATCGCAGCTTGTTTGAGCAGTCACCTATCTGTCTCTGGGAGTTTGATTGCTCAGCGCTCAAGCGCTACATTGCTTTACTGAGAAGAAAGGGCGTAGCAAATTTCAGGAATTTTTTCAAACGCTTTCCTGAAGCACTCACCGCCTGCGCTGCCACGATCAAGGCAGTAGATACTAATGAGGCGTCAGTGAAGACCTGCGGGGCGGCATCAAAAGAGGATCTTCTTCAGGGCTACACCAGGTTTTTTGCCGGCAAACCTTCCGACCTGTTTCTGGACGGCATCATTGCGTACGCTGAAGGTCACGACTCTTTTGAATGCGAAGCCGTGCAACAGACATTCGATGGAGAAAAAAAGTATTTCTCTCTCAAATGGGTGATTGTTTCTGGTCCTCGCGGCAGACGCACACGACTGATCAGCTCCCTGGTTGACATTACTATGCTCAACGAGACGCGAGAAGAATTCAGGAAATTCAAGATCATATCGGATGAAGCGAATTCCGGCAATGCCATCTGCGATCTAAAGGGAACGTTTCTGTATGTCAATGAAGCGTTTGCCCGCATGCACGGCTACACCACAGAGGAGTTGCTGGGGAAATATTTCTCAATCCTGATGCCGGATGATCAAAAGCCAAATTTTCCTGCCTTGGGAAAATCCCTTTTCAAAAACAGTGCTCGGAGCCTGAAGGATCTTGAAATTCAGCACTTGCGAAAGGATAGAACACCAATCCACACATTGACGAACGTGAAGCTCATCACCGATAAGCAGGGCAGTCCTCAGTATATCGCTCTGTCTACTCTTGATAGTACAGTGCGAAAAGAGACCGAAGAGAATCTTCTAACAAGGGAACGAGAGCTCGAAGAGAAAAATACCAGACTCGAAGAAATGAATACCGCGCTGAATGTCTTTCTCAGAAACAGACAGATGGATAAGCTCGAAATCGAAGACAAGATCCTCGCTAACATTAAGACGGTCGTTTTCCCGCTTCTAAGAAAACTCCGCACTTCCGCACTCACTAAAAAGCAGCAGACCCAGCTAAGCATAGTGGAGTCTGCGCTCAATGTGATCATGTCCCCATTCCTAAAGAACATTTCTTCTAAATACTCGGATCTGACCCAGGCGGAACTGCAGGTAGCGCATCTCGTCAAGGAAGGTAAAAGAGCCAAAGAGATCGCGGAGATAATGTTCCTCTCCAAACGTTCGGTCGATACCTATCGCGGAAGAATCCGGCACAAGCTCGGTATTGCTAATAAGAAGGTGAACTTGCGGGCTCACCTGCTCTCTTTTTAGAGAACCTGTGGGCTTTTCAGTTTTCTATACTCTCCCCGACAAGAATCCGTTTGCAGATTCGGCGGTGTTCAGAGCATGATGAGTCTTTCTGCTTCAGAACCCATCTCATGGTAACGGCGGTTCTACCGTCTGGAAGAAATAATACGACATTTTCTGTCGCATTTATGTCGTATAATTCTCGTATTGACTGATAAGCTGATGTGATTAATACTCTCAGCATACGATACCAAAGTATCACTCCTCCTACCCACCGGCCTGGAAGGCATAGTTCTTCCAGGCCGGTATACTAAAAACAGGCCGAACTCGTCGCGGCCTTTTTTTTCGCCATCGTCAATCAGCCTTCTTAGGTAATCAAGACCGCGGACAAAAAGCCCCTTTAAACGATAATCGACCAAAGGGGCTTTCATTAATGAGCAGTTTACCGTCCTACTCAGGACTGTCTAGAGCAGCCCCCCTCCGAGCAGCAGGAGCAATGGGCCACGCGACGAAGCATAAATCGTTTCCTAAGCATGTCATTCACCTCCTTTCCGCATCGTGAGAGAGTTGTTTGCCGATAACCACGTTGGAAAACAATAGTCACTCAGGTTACCGTTGTCTAGTGGCAAAGAGTACGCAGGATTGAATCCGTTATCCGTTCACCGTTGTCCGTTGACCGTAAAGAGAAAAGTGTAAATTATTAATCCTTGTCGGTGAACGGTGAACGGATAACGGTGAACGCAGCCTGTATCTTACAGCCCGCGATGCGCCCTGCAGTGGTCCCTTTTACTCCATGCTCTTAGCCAAGTGATCATTGCTCTCCCGCTTCTCGCGCTCTCCTGTCTCACTTACCGTTCCGGTCTTAATCAGACAGCGCAGCACTTCAGCAACACTCCAGGCCTGAGCAATACAGCCGCGTGGAATATACGGCTCGCGGGCATCGAAAATTTCGCTGATCGAACCGATGCATCCTTCCTCAATCAGGTGTGTCTTCATAATCCGCTCCAGAAAAAGCCGCGCATCAGCCCGTCTCTCAGGATGAACCTGCAGCCAGGCGTCGATAAACTGACCGATCAGCCAGGGCCAGATCGTTCCCTGATGATATGCTGCATCCCGCATATGCAGATCACCATGATACGTGGCTTTGAAATCGGGGTGTTCTGGGGACAATGTGCGCAGTCCTACCGGGCTGAGAAGACGATGCTGTACTGTTTCTAAGACCGTCGGCCAGTATTCACGATTCAGGATGGGAAAAGAAAGCGTCATTGAAAGAAGCTGATTTGGCCGGCAGGCTGAATCATTACCATTCTCACCGTCGATCACATCGAAGAGATTGCGCTGCGCTTCGTTCCAAAAACGACGGTTGAAGCTCTCCTGCGCCCGATCAGCGTAACCGGCCAATTCCGCCGCTCGCTCTTCATCATACTTCTCTTCATGCATCCAGCGAATGAGCAATCGAAGGGCGTTGTACCATAATGCATTCAATTCTACCGGCTTGCCTCGGCGCGGGGTAACCACCCACCCATTGACCTTTGCATCCATCCAGGTAAGCGCATACCCTTCCTCACCAGCAGCCAGCAGACCATCCTGGGGATCGACATGAATACCAAACCGAGTGCCTGCCAGATGTGCATTCACGATCTCGAGCAGCTTGGGTAAAATGATCCGCAGCGTCAGCCGATCGTCGGTCGCCTGCAGATAGCGCTCCAACGCGTGAAAAAACCAAAGGGTGGCGTCAGCAGTGTAGTACACCCCTTCCTTCTTTCCTTCGGGAAATAGATTCGGAATAAGTCCATCACGTACATAGTGTGCAAATGTGCGGAGGATATAGCCAGCTTCGAGATATCGCCCGGTGCACAATGTCAATCCTTCCAGACTGATCATGGTATCTCTTCCCCAGTCCGTAAACCAGTGATACCCGGCAATAATGGTTCTCATATCATCACCGGCAGCCCTGGCCCGCACAGTGTCTTCGATCCGACCCACCGGAGTTATGATGAACTGATCGGCCGCGAGCACCAGGTGCCGGCCGAACTCATTTGCATGCGTCTCCGGGTGGGCCAACGTAGCCAATCGCTCCCGCCGTTCGTATTCTTCAGCAAAAGCTTCTACTGGCTGTAATGCAAGCATGGTCTCCCAGCTTTCTGCCGAGGCAATCAGCGTAACCGGCTGATCAGGTGTAAGATCAGCCCGAAAGTAACCCGGACTCCAGAGATCGCCGCGAGATTCATACCCGCGTTGCTCCTCAACACGGTACAGGATATCTTCGAAGCGACGGATGTCGAACGTAAAAGCTGATCGTCGACCGGAAAGAAATAATCGCAGACTGGGAAGCGGAACCAAGGGCTGGATTTCAAAACGATTGTCGGCAACCAGCAGATTATAAGGACTCCGCGGCAGCTTACTTACCGGTTCGTCATGGCCCCGCAGGTTTACGGCCAGCCGGATCATTATTCTTACCGGTTCGTCGCCGCTCAGGAGCTGATATCTGATGAGAACAGTATTTTGCTTATACGGAAGCAAAACTCGTTTTTCGAAAGAAACTCCTCCTGCCTGGTACCGCCACACCGGCAAGCCTGCTTCCAGAATAAACTCTCGCAGGTACTCGTACCCATACATTTCCAGTTCGCGGTTTACCCACTCGGTGCCGCCGAAGCGATAGGTTCTCTGATCAGCCAAACGGATCCATTCCGTAATGTGATTCAGCATCACCAGCCTTCCCAGGGGCGCAGGCAAGGCTGCGGTAAGATAGCTGTGATAGCGCCTGGTTGCGACTCCGGCTACAGTACCTGATGCATAACCGCCCAGGCCGTTGGCGACGAGCCATTCGCGGTCCAAAAGCTTGGCCGTTTCTTCTCTTTCGCGCGACCACTGCGTGCGCAGAACCACCTTGTTTACATCCAGGAGAGGACTCATTCTAAGATTCTTTCCGGTACGAGGACGATAGCGGTTTCTCCCTGCATGTACCATTCTCCCACAGAACAGCAGGGGATGCTCCCCGATCCCCCATAGCGGGGATCTTCGCTGGACCACAAGACTTTCCAGGCAGCACCTACCGGAGGGGCCAGCAACGGTTCCGGTGCTGGCTTGAGGGAGAGATCCCGGCCCAGATTCGCCATTAATAAACGGTCATCGCCCTCGTTGCCGAAGTAACGAATCACGAGTGCATCGGGACCAAGCACCGCACCGTCAATGGAGCCTGGCCGGAGTTGGCACGTTCTAAAAACCGGATCCTCTTTCCTCAGGCGAAGCAGGTCCTGATGGAAACGGTACTGTTCAGCATGGGTGTAGCGTTCATTGTGATCGATCTTGGAACGGACAAACGTCATCGGATCGCCGGGGTTTGGTAGACGAGCCTGCATCTCCGGGGTTGCCAAGGCCCTGAACTGAGAAAGAAACGTTGCCCGGCCGGCTGCTACCAAATGCGCGATTTCTTCATTGTGGTCCGCGAAATAGAAAAACGGGCTGGAGGAAGCAAATTCCTGGCCCTGGAAAAGCATCGGGGTCTGCGGCGCCAGGAGACAAAGAGTGGTCAGTACCCGGGTACGGCTGGGGCTGCTCAGGAGATGGCAGCGCTTGCCGCTTCCTGAATTTGCCAGCTGGTCGTGGTTTTGAATGAATACGACAAACCGGTTGGGTGCTTCATTAAAAGTCGGAGTACCGCGTGGTTGTTTCTGCCAGACATACCACTGCCCCTGATACAGGAAGCCCCGCTTGAGGGCTGAGATAAATTCCTGAGGTGTTCCACGATAGTCGCTGTAGTAAGCATCGGCGCGACCGGTCAGAGCAACCATCGCACTGTGGTGAAAGTCGTCGTTCCAGAGTGCGTCGATTCCGCAGCCGTTTTCTTCGGTCGACCGAATCAGGACCACATCCTGAGGCTCGTTTTCTCCAACAATATACGCCGAGCGAGGCTCGGCAGCTTGACGTACCCGGCCGGTCAATTCGGCAAGAATATGCGGCGACGATGCGTCAAAGATCTGCTGAGTGGCGTCTAATCGCAGACCATCGAGATGGAACTCTCGGATCCAGTAGGCAGCATTGGCAAGAAAATACTCCCGAACCGGGCCGGCATTCATGCCGTCGAAATTTATCGCGTCTCCCCACTCGCACCTATACCTGGAGGTGAAGTAGTCGCGAGAAAACTCCCGGAGGTAATTGCCATCCGGCCCTAAATGATTATACACCACGTCGAGAATCACTCCCAGGCCGAGCCGGTGCGCTTCGTCGACAAAGCATCGGAAGTCGTCGGGAAATCCATAGAGACGCGTTGGGGCGAAGATGTTGACCCCATCGTATCCCCAGCCGAACCGGCCGGGAAAATCTGCCACCGGCATTATTTCCAGGACGGTAATACCAGCTTCCGCCAGAGCAGCAAGCTCCTGCCGAGCTGATACCCAGGTACCCTCGCTGGTGAACGTACCGATATGAATCTCATAGATGACGTGCCCTTCATCGATTCTAACCCCTTTCCAGCTGCTGTCAGTCCAGCGAAAAGCCAGCGGATCGATGATCATGGAAGGGCCATGAGGACCTTTGGGTTGAAAGCGAGAGGCCGGGTCAGGAAGGAGAAGGGGACTCTCATTTACCATGAAGCGGTATAGGCCGCCTGGCTCTGCATCCGAGATAAGACCGGACCAGTAGCCGTTATCTTCCGACTCAAGACGATAGGATACCTGTTCTTCGCTTGACTCTTGTTCGGACGATTCAAAAATGACCGCGATTTCTTTACATTCCGGCGCCCAGACCCGAAAGTGCACTCCATTCTCCGGAAAAAATTCCGCGCCAATCGGAAACCGCCTCGACTTCAGTGCCTTCGCGCTGTGCAAGCTCATGCTCCTCGTCAAAAACAGTCTGAGAGGTCGATCCAAACACATGGGCCTCCGCCGGAAGACTCCACCCGAGCTTATCTGATGAATTTAAAAAAGAATAGTTGCATTTCATGCTGCACGCAAGGGTCTGGAACCACTTTATAGCACTTGCTTGGCAGAAGAATAGTAAAGAAACTTATTGAGACGCAAAGGGTTAAAGAAAGCAACTCGTTTCCTAAGTTGATCTTCTTCTGGAAGCGACATCCAGCTTCGGCCAAATCCACCTGCAAAGTCTGTCTGATAACTTCCGAGAAAGGTGTTTGTCATCCTGAGTCCCGCTGGTAGCGGGACGAACGATCTCATCAGTACAGGCGCCTCCAAGACAAGATTCTTCGCTCCACGCTTCGCAGCTCTGTGTAGCTCTGGGTAGAGCGAAGCGAAACCCGGGATTCCTCTCGTACGTCATTGATTCTGAGATTGCCACGCTCTCCACCTTACAGCGGGATCGCCCGCAATGACAGAAAAGAGAGTGCGACACAGCCTCTAAAGGGGGGAGTCCCGCGCCGGCCGGGATCACGCTACACCCTTCGGTCCCGGCCGGCGCGGAATTGCTTCGTCATTCCCAAGTCGACTTCCAACGAAGTGGGCATCACTTCGTTGCTCATAGGTTGCCGCCACGCGGCTTACTGGCGCTTTTTACGACTCCATCAATCTTAGCGAGGACCAAAACAGTTTCACCCGAAGTCGCCTTTCCCCATAAAGTTTTTAGAAAAAAAGGCCGATGAAAGAATTACTGGCAGAATACAGTGTTCCTTCAAGAGACTTGCTGAATCTGAAATCACATAGAGGCTCGCAGCGAGGGCATAATGATGCAATAAGATAAAGGGGAACGCTGGCGCAGTATTACTGCGGAAGGCAAAAACAGTACCGCTGGTTCGACGTGACGCCCAAAGAGAGTCCGCACATTACCCGGGCTTTAATTTCATCAAGTTTACAGAGTGGCCGGAATCCGCGTTTTCATCGTCAGAAGCCCCGATCACTATCGGCATTGTAGGGGACAACCCATTTGGAGAGGATCTCGATACTCTTATAGAAGGCAAGAGAGTGCGTGGCAGAACAGCAGCGGTCGAACGTTTCCGCAAAGCTGAAGCAATCGACGGCTGTCTGGTGCTTTTCATCGCCAAAGGCCAGCAGCGTAATCCGGCCACTGTTTTGGAACCCTGCGGAACTGCTCCGTGCTTACCGTAAGCGACATCAATGGATTTCTTGATGATGATGGAGCTATCGCTTTCGTTCGGGAAGGCACTGCCATCCGGTTCGCCGTAAATATCGCTGCCTCACAACAATCTCACCTGCAGGTAAGCTCAAAGCTCTTGAGCCTCGCCGCCGAGGTAAAGGGCACTATGAACGGAGAGGAACCATGATCGGGATTGCCAGGAATGCCTCAATAAAAGCCAAACTTACTGCCATTACAATGGCGACGAGTGCCATCGTGCTGTTCCTGGCAATATCTTTCCTTACGGTCACGGAATTTTCAAGCTATCGCAAGACAACAATCGCTGAACTTTCCACAATTACCCGCATCATTGCGTCAAACATCACCGGAGCAATGGCCTTCAATGATCTGAATGCGGCTTTCGAAACGTTATCCGCGCTCAGCAGGCAGCCCTATGTGCTTACAGCCGTGGTATACGACTCTCGAGGATCGGTCTTCGCCCGCTATATCAGCAAGGTTCAAAAGGAGAAAGACTCTTGTCTCATGTGTCACAACCACACAGCCGGCAAAATGGAACAGTCAGCCGATATGATGGCTCCGGCATTGATTCCTCAATCGCATTACAAAGAAGGGCATATTTTTCAAGAGCAGGATCTTACTTACTATTTTCCAATCTTGCTGGACAGGGATAACCTCGGTCTGATTTTTGTCACTATGGACCTCAAGCACTTCCGCAATCGCACCATGACCTACCTG
>JAGOGO010000224.1 GCA_017996625.1 Deltaproteobacteria bacterium
TCATTACCTGCTCTTCACAGATGCAGAAGATCCTCAACTATGTGGAAAAAATTGCGCCCACGGACAATCCCGTATTGATTTGGGGTGAGTCCGGCACTGGTAAAGAGCTGATTGCCCGGGCAATGCACAAGCTGTCCAAGCGACGCGACAAGCCTTTCGTGGCAGTGAATGCCAGCGTTTTTGCTTCAGAGCTTTTTGCTTCAGAGTTTTTTGGCCATGCCAAAGGAGCATTTACCGGTGCAGTGTCCGACAAGACCGGCATTCTGGAAAAATCGGATAAAGGGACGCTCTTTCTAGATGAGATCGGCGATCTTTCTCTTTCCATTCAGGTGAAGCTGCTTCGCGTCTTGCAGGAGGGAGAGTTTTTTCCGGTGGGCTCCACCAAGAGTGTTCGCGTCGATGTGCGGCTAATCACTGCAACCAACAAAGACCTGCAGGAAGAAATCCAACGCGGCAACTTCCGCAAAGATCTATTTTATCGGTTGAATGTTTCTTCGATTTACCTGCCTCCCCTGCGAAAGCGCGAGGGGGACATTCCTTTACTTGCTCAGTACTTCCTTGATAAATATGCCCGGGTACACAAGAAGAAACTGAACAGCATTTCCGAAGATGTTCTCGGTCTGCTCAGGCGCTATCACTATCCCGGCAATGTGCGCGAATTGGAAAATATTATCAACAGCGCCGTCCTGTTGGAAAGCGGCAAAGAGCTCACCCGGCGCAGCCTGCCCCAGTACTTTCTCGAAGCAACGCTTAAGAGCAAGTATACTACGAGCGATTCCCGCTACAAGTCCATGGCTGAGATGGAGAAGGAACATATTGAGCGGGTTCTTAAGCACACCGGCGGCAATCGCACCACTGCTGCCAAGATCCTCGGCCTTTCCCGCGGATCCCTCATTTCCAAGATTAATTCCTACAAACTTAACGTGTAGCTGGGTTGACTCGGCACCCTGAACTCCCCGCCTTTAATCATGGTCCCGCTTTGCGGGGTATGTTTGTTTTCGCGCGGAGACCTGAAGGCGCGGAGAAAAGAATTTTCTGGAGGGCAACGGCGCCATGACGGTTCCAATGATTCGGCATTTTTTGCGCTTCAATGATTTCAGCCGGGAGGAGATCGAGCATGTATTTGGCCGCAGCCGGGTAATCAAGAACCGCTTCAAGCGCTATGAGTTCTACCAACCGCTGCGGGATCGCACTCTGGCTATGATTTTCGAAAAGGCGAGCACCCGCACCCGGGTGAGCTTCGAAGCGGGAATGTACCAGATGGGCGGGTCGGTGATCCATCTGACCACGGGGGATTCTCAATTGAGCCGGGCTGAGCCGATCGAGGACACCGCCCGGGTGATTTCCCGGATGGTGGACATCGTCATGATCCGCACCTTCGAGCAGGACAAGATCGAGAGCTTTGCGAAACACTCCCGGGTGCCGGTCATCAACGGCCTGACCGACGAGACTCATCCCTGCCAAGTGCTGGCTGACATCTTTACCTACCTCGAGCACCGCGGAAGCATTGCCAGCCGCACAGTCGCTTGGATCGGAGATGCTAACAATATGGCCTATACCTGGCTTGAAGCGGCGGCCCTGCTGGGCTTCAGGGTGAACGTATCAACTCCGCCAGGGTATGCACTCGAGGCGGAACGGGTTTCGGCGGGGTCGCACGTCCGAATGTGTGCCTCACCGCTCGACGCCGCGACTGGGGCTGATCTGGTTACCACTGATGTCTGGGCGAGCATGGGCTTTGAAGAGGAGAGCCGGCTGCGTCGCCGGGCTTTCGCCGGCTGGTGCGTGAATGCTGAGGTGATGGCGGCGGCGCAGCCTGATGCGCTCTTTATGCACTGCCTGCCTGCCCACCGCGGGGAGGAAGTCACCGCTGAGGTGCTGGAAGGGTCTCAGTCAGTGGTTTGGGACGAAGCCGAGAACAGGCTCCACGTACAGAAGGCGCTGATGGAGTTTCTCCTTCTCGGCACGGATGTTGAGTAACACGAATGTCAAGATGAAGGAGAAAATTCTGCATATGGTTTCAAACCCATTTCTGCGACAGCCGTTATTCCATGCCGGAGACTAAACTTCGCTCATGAATCAGACTTTTGGTAATTTACTTGAGCATGAGGAACAACAGGGATTCCAAAAAGCTGGAACTCTATGCTAGGCTGATACATGAACGCAAAATCTTTTACAGATCCTTCAGCAGCATATTCTCTGGTGCAGTTCGCACCCGCACATCCAGAGCCTCCAGCTTTTCAACCAGCTTGGCGTGATCCTGGTCTTCGGCC
Organism: Deltaproteobacteria bacterium; assembly: GCA_017996625.1. Classification (GTDB taxonomy): domain Bacteria; phylum Desulfobacterota; class WTBG01; order JAGOGO01; family JAGOGO01; genus JAGOGO01. The sequence continues at coordinate 2,271 of JAGOGO010000224.1, forward strand.
AAAGGAATGTCCTCACTGCCTTGCCGGTCAAGCCGGTCGAGGACTTCTTTTATGGTTAGGGAATCGACGGACGAAGCCGGCTGATAGCAGCAGCGTTGCGAATCATCTTCTATGACCTGGTTGAGAACCTGGGCTGCCACAAGTTCATCGAGAACCTGCTGAACTAACCGGCGCGGTGCTTCCAGTGAGTGCGATATAGAGATACCATCGAGCGGCCGCTTTCCATGGAAGAAAGTCTTCACACACAGTGAGGCAACGCGCAACGCCAAGAGCCTCCTGAAGTAATGACTTGCTTTGCGCGATTCCGACTCATACTCATGCTCTTCCACAGTATCATAGGCATATGATATCTCAGCACCGAGCAGAACAATAAACCAGCTCAGCTGCAGCCAGACCATGAAGAGCGGAAGGGCGGCAAAGCTTCCGTAAACCGCGTTATACTTGGCTACGCCGATCTGGAATGAGATATAGGCGGTTTGTACTACCTGGAAAAGTGTGCCAGCAATTATTCCGGCGAGCGCGGCGCCGCGCAGACTCACGCTGGTATTCGGCATCACCAGATAGATAAACATGAGCAGGACCCACAGGAAAATATACGGTGAAAGACCGATCAAAAAGAGAATGAGAAAATGAAATTTGCCCAATAAGGCAATCCGCTGTGCTACTGCTTCAAGCTGACTGGTTACATAGACCGTCAGGCTGCTGGAGAGAATAAACAGGATAGGAGCGATTAGAATAATGGCCAGGTAATCGGCGACTTTCCGGAAGATCGTTCGACCCTGCCTCAGTTCCCAGATGTTATTGAAAGCATCCTCAATGCCATTCAGAAGTCTGATAACCGTCAGGAGGAGAACCAGGACGCCGACTCCGGCTACGATGCTGCCCTTGGTGTCGCTGAGCAACGCATCGGCAAAGCGAATAATATAGTGAGCTACGTCCTCCTGCCCCTTCAGCCTCTGAAGCAGCGATACAGTCAGATTCTCCCGAAGGCCAAATCCTTTTGCAATGCCGAAGGCCAATGCTGCCACCGGGATCACCGAAAGCAGGGAATAGAACGTGAGTGCTGATGCCCGGAGTGCACAGTTGTCTTTCTGAAAATCTCGAAAGGCGAGGACGATAATACGCAGAGTGCGCATCCAGACATATTTCCGGCGGGGCAAGTCTTTCAGCCGAATGTGCCAGAT
>JAGOGO010000225.1 GCA_017996625.1 Deltaproteobacteria bacterium
ACTCCGTCTGATAAAATCATTCTATCAGACGCAAAAATAACCCGTTAACCGGGAAAATCAAGCTTGACTAAGCACTAGATAAAGTTCTCAACAATGTTGCTGCGTCACTTGCGGATAATCCTCGAAAGATTGTGATTGTCTACCATCAGCCTCTCTTCAGCGATGCAATCGAAAAGAAAGCAATAGTCAACAGACTGTTTGATCTACATTTTCGGGGCCCCCCTTTCAAAGTGTATGTAAGTGATGATAGGGCTTAAATGAAATAAGGAAATTTAAAAAAACCGTCAAGAATAAATGTATTTGGCTCAGCCTGAATAGAATAAATCAATTGAGCGCCTGACCATGCCTTTTGCGCTAATAGGGAAGCAGAGACGTATAGGATGCTATCTGCTGTATTCCACGGCGGGGGCTTAAGGGTTAAGAAAACTTAATTTTTTTCTAACCTTCCCTTCATTACTGGTTTGCTATAATTACACGTTGTTCAAATGTTCTTAACAGAGGATAAGATGACATGACCGTGCACGATTTACTCGAAAAACAGGGAAACTGGCTTTTTCGCCGTAGAAGCTTTCTCCCGCTTATGCTTGTGCCTTTCCTTGTATTAGCGTTTCAGCATTACTCATATATTTTTGGAAGTCACCAGATGGACTTAATCTGGGAGGTGGTGTGTCTATCAGCCTCTATTGTCGGCCTGAGCATTCGTGCTTTCACCGCGGGTTTTGTTCCGGCAAAGACGTCTGGACGTACCACACGCAAAGGACAGCGGGCCGATTCGCTGAACACTGAGGGAATGTACTCCGTGATGAGACATCCCCTCTATACGGGAAATTTTTTTGTTGGCCTCGGCTTCGCACTTTTCTTTCACCTGTGGTGGGTTTCCTTGGTGTACGTAGGAGCATTCTGGCTTTATTATGAGCGGATTGTTTTTGCGGAAGAGGAGTTCTTGCTTAAGCAGTATGGAGATTTATTCAGTGCGTGGGCTGCTAAGACGCCGGCATTTTTCCCGCGCCTCAGCCTGTGGCAACCACCGTCACAGAACTTTTCCGTTAGGACCGCTCTGAAGCGAGAGTACCGAACTCTTTTTATTATAGCCGCTGTTTTTACTTCCTTGGAACTTGTCGGTGACTTTTTGATTGAAAATGCCTTGATTCTCGACCCATTTTGGATGGCGGTTTTCCTGGTAAGCGGATTAGTGTGGTTGGTACTGCGGGTACTGCATAAAAAAACCCATATGTTGAATGTTGAGGGTCGATGATCATAAACCGTTTCAGTACTGAAAGGTAAGCATAATCTTGCATATGATGGAAAAAGGTATCTATCAGTTGAGCAGAAAAGGAATTACCATGAAAACGTTCTCCAAGATAAACATTTTGGTTGCAAGTGCATTGCTCCTTTCGTGCGGTAGCGCATTTGCCCATGACACTGCCTTACCTGCCGACAAGGTGATAGCTTCTATTCAAACTCAGAACATTTTCGCTCTCTATCTGGCTGCTCGTGATCCGCGAGTACCACGAGCGGTCGCTGCCAATCCTGGCCTCATTAAACAGCGCAAAAATTATAGCCGCCTTGGTGTTAGCCTATGCACTGAGCCCTATTGATCCCGTCCCTGATTTTATTCCTGTGCTCGGCTACCTTGATGAACTGATCGTACTGCCTTTGGGCATTGCCCTTGCTATTCGCCTGATTCCAGAGGAAGTCTGGGAGGAATGCTGCCGGAGAGCCAGAGAAGAAAGCTCCTGCCATCTTCCGCGCAGCCGTGCCGCAGCCATGGTAATTATAGCCTTCTGGCTGCTGATGCTGGCTGTGATAGGCTTGACGGTGTGGAAGTGAATACAGCTGAAAGGACAGAAGAGAATACTAGACTGAAAGCTACACCATTAGGGGGACTGGCTGGGAAGCCCCGCCAAGCGCTTCTCTGGTTCTGAAGAAATAGAGGAGGCTAGGGGTGTTGTCGCCAGCCTCCTTTTCTCTCGCTCTGTGAGCTTATCTGCGGTTTTGCTTTTGCTGCGTTTCTCTTACTTGCTTTCCCAACTTGATCCTGTTGGCAAATGACGCTTTGAGATGCTTCGCCATCACCGGGAGATTTTCTTGTGTGCAGCCATTTCGCTGATAAGCGATTGTTAGTGCGTTCTTTCATGTCCCATATCCGGCACCGGCTGGGACATTCTCGAATACTCTCAGCGCATCCTTCCGGGTAATTACCGTGTCATATAGGCCGATGTCCTCGCCTTCGTGCTTGTTTATCCCAGTGTAGCTCAGACTGGCATCCTCGTAACGCTTGAACCTATACACAGCATCGTTCATCAGGGCGCTGTTGAAGACCCCCAGGCTGACCAGCAGCTCGAAGTCCTTCACGGTCAGGCCCGTAACCTTCTTGAACAGGCCCGGTTCCAGTTGGGTAATCACATCTTTCAGGGTCCGCTCGCGGTAGTCGGTCAGGTACATGAATATCGGAATCCGTGTCGCAAACTTGATGAGTTTCTCCTGAATCATCTTCCGCTTGCTCTTATACTCCTTCTCTTCCTCGGTCAATTCCTTCCTTTCCTTCGCAGATAGAGCCTCGTCGTTGGCCTCCCTGCGGGCCTTCTTCACTGCTTCCGACTTGTTTATAATAGTCTCGATGTCCTGATTAAGATTGCGGAAACCGTCGATGCTCCTGAGAGCCTCCATTGGGAATAAAGGGGACGTTGTTACTGCCAGTGCTTAATGCTTGATAGCCGTTAAAGAGAGATCGTCCGGCATCTGGGAGTGAGCACGTCGAGCATCACGCGGTCGATTGCTCGGGTCGAGCAGCGAGCAAAGGCAAACAAGCACTATTAGTAACAACGTCCCATCTGATCGCTTTCGGATCCAAAAAGGATGATCTCCAGTCTCCTAGCTCTCCAAATACAACTCGTCTGTCCTGGGGTCGTAATCAAACAGCTCGGCGTACCTGCCCCAGCTCACAGCGACGTCGAATTGCTCTTTGGCGATGTCCCCCAGTTCAGCGCGAAACATGTCGATAAAGTAATGTTTGTCTATGCGCTGGTTATCGTCTTTCTTGAGCGTATCGTAGATCCATATGATCGTAGGCAGGCGCAGGATCCGGCCAGCGAGCAGCTCCTTGCGGGCCAAGATCGTGGCATCGGCATACATCTGGCCTAAAGGCCTCAGTATCAGGTCGCCTTCCTCGACAACGAGAAACTCGATAAGTTCGCCCGTCTCGACGATCGGCAGGAGGTCATCCAGTTCCAGGACCAGGTCGGCACTGAGACGATACAGATCTACCCTGCCCCCCTCGGCTGCGAGCCTTTCGACCAGACCGGCCAGGGCGTCGAGGCTGGCTCGCGGGAGCTTGTTCTTCAGACCGGGGGCCGGAATCTCTTCCTCGGTCTTCCCGGCGACCGCCGCATAGACCCTGTCCTCAATGGCCTGAAAGGCGGTGTCCTTGCGCGCGCGCGGATGGCTCAGAGT
>JAGOGO010000226.1 GCA_017996625.1 Deltaproteobacteria bacterium
CGTGCTAGAAATATTTTCAACGCCCGGGCCGAAGATACGATGATTCCAATCTTCACATCGTGAAAGCGTGGATGATCTCGTACCAACTCGAGGCTTCTCAGATGAAGGCCGGCACTCAGTGTGATACCATCAATTCCTCCATCCATCGCCGATCTCAGACGAATTCGCAGCGTTCCTAAGGGATCGTTCATGCAGAGTTTTTCCATGCAATTAATGAAAACTGCGCCTTTACCCTGCTTCGTATCCATAGTCCTGCTTACATGAAGACGCTGTGCCTCCGCAAGCTCTTCCAGGTCGAAATGAATCGCAGACTTATCTGCACTGTAAATGTCATCCCGATAACGGCGCAGCTTGCGCGCGACAAAATCAGTTCCAAAACGCTGATCAGCAACGACCGGCGATTCTGCATCCGAAATATGCCCGATTCCGCCTAAGCGGGCAGCTTCTAAAGCCAGTTCAGCCGTCGAAATATTGACGCCCATGCCGCCGGTAACGACAGGAACATACTCTTTACCGCCCAGAACTAGTCTAAAATCGTTTAATTTCATTATCTTTCGGCCTGGGGCATCTAACCGGCATTCAAAATCCTGCTCAGTGAACGCTGCTGCCAGATACCGGTGAAAGGTTAACGTAATCCGTGCAACTCATCGAGACAGCCATGATAGATATATAAGATACATGTAAAATAATCAACAGTTTTAATTTTCTAGCGTCGAATCAGCAGGCTATCCCTTCTCCTCCATTATGCACATAACGAAAGCTCATCCTTACAGAACATGTTGGCCATCCAGGTGCTTGTTTACTCTCCGGGAAGCAACAGTACACACTGCTGTCTCGATACACCAGATCAGGTTCGGGTGAGATCTTCAGATGAAAGTCCTTTGACAAAGATTCCACTGGCGATCATATTGAAAGTAACCGGTACGCTTTATATAGGAAATATCCCTAAACAGGTATCTGCCTGCCGGTAGAATTTATTGGTTCTGTAAAAAATAGGACTTGGGCGTAGAAAGATCAAGGCAACCATATAACCACCTTGAATCTCAAGAGAAGTCTCCTTGACAGGGTTTGTCTGTTCTGGTAGTTTAGAAGTGGGTGCAGTTTAAACCATTTATCGAGCACTACATCAGTGCTGAATAGAGGAGAAATGGAGTATGAATCGCAACCTCGCCATTGCTTTGATCTTTCCCGTACTGTTGTTCGCCGCATTTGCGGGAGGTAATAGCGCTCAGGCCATCACCTTCAGTCCTGGTTCCTCCGGTGGAAACGGAGAAGCGATATTTCACACGCTTCCGGAAGCCTGTGCCAAAATCGAACCAAAAACAGGACCCGCCCCGCTCTTCGTGACCATTACCGATTGTTCAGACTATGCCACTAAAGTTGAACTGGCTATTTGGGACGCCATTGATCCTGGTGACAATGATTCGTTTCAAGAGTTTGACGGAGCAATGGCCAACATCTACTATTTCCCGGGAACCTATCCTATTATGGTAGTGGCCAATAATGAGCACGGAACCGACACGTTTGTAGACTACGTCACGGTCACCAGCGCTCCATACATCTATCTTTTTCTGGATGCCTTCCCCACCAGTGGAATGGCCAAAGACGAAACCAGCGGCTGGCCAGGAACGGTGGTAAGCTTTGTTGGGATAACGAACCTGACCGGCATTGCTGATCTATCCGGCGTCGACACCTATTACCTTTGGGATTTCGGTGACGGTACAAGCGGCTCATCCGAAGACCCTACTGCTGAGCACACCTATGAGCAGGCCGGTACGTACTTCGCAAGAGTCACCGCATACTCAATGCTCGGCACATTTTATTCGCAAGCTGTACCGATAGTGGTTTCCCCATACCAGGGTTCGGCGGCTGGAAAAAGCGCAGACTTTGTAGCGTCGCCGGTAACTGGCACGGCACCGCATGTTGTGGAGTTCAACAACCTGACCGCGGGCAACACGGGGATCACTTTTTGGGACTTCGGGGACGGCACCACAAGTGTCGACGCTAACCCAAAACATATGTACTCGATTCCGGGAAGCTACACTGTCACTCTGACAACAGACGGTGTCACTGTATCGAAGCCCTTCTACATCAATACCCTCCCGGCAGATCTGGCCGAGCGAAGTCCGGCAGCATTAGTTCTCAGCAATGACGCAGACCGGCTGGCTATCCTCAAGCACTTCCGCGATACCTTTTCGGCAACAAGCCCTGCCGGCCAGGGACTTCTCGCGCTCTACTACAAACATTCTCTGGAGCTGGTTTCCATCTTGCAGGCAAACCCCGATATCCTCGAGCAGGCGCACCAGCTTGTCACCACGCTTCTGCCAAAATTGGACGCTGCCGCCAATGGCAGCGGCTTGACACTCTCAGCTGGCGATGTAGAAACCATCAAGATGCTTCTGGCGCAAATTGCCGAGCAGGCCAGTCCGGAATTGCAGCAAGCACTCTGCAAAATCATCCAGGGCATGGACAGCAGCCAGTTTCTCGGAGCCCTCGGCATTACAGTTCAGTGACGCAGGTATTGAACTTGACATCGACTTGCTAATGCGGAAAAGCCGACCTTAAGGTCGGCTTTTCCGTCGGTTGTCCTCAGTAAAGAGTGAGTAGTGAAAAGTACCGCCTTCGGCGTGGTTACAGGGTACGAGTTACAGGTTGCAGGTTCATGATCAAAAACGAACTCAGGATCGCAACCCGTAACATTCTTTCTACTCCTTACTTCTCCTTCTCATTTCTTACTTCTTACTTTTCACTCCATACTCCTCACTTTTTTTGGCGAAGCGCTTTCTTATAAAAAGCTTCTATGTCTCTGAAGAAGTCCTCCAGTACGCTCTTGTTCAAAAAGAGCATATGCCCGGCCGGATACGTCTTAAGCTCCACTGCCTCCTTCCGCTCCTGAAGCCACATGTGATTGAGTGTGTACACCGCAGCAAAGTAAGGCGTGGCGAGGTCATAAATCCCGCAGGCGATATACACGTTCAGATCCGGATTCACCGCCATCGCATTCCGCAGGCTTCTGGACATATCTACAAAGCCCTGCTCGTGATGTATACCTGACTGCCAATCCCATTGCCTGTTCACGTCCGCATTCAGGAACTCGTAAGTCTGATCGCTTTTGAAGTCAAGAACATCACGCACGTATGCATTCATGGCGCTGGAAAAAGAACCGTACAGAGGATCAAGCGCAGGATCGAATACTGGCACTGGAGCGTCAGGGGCTGGATTGAGAGCAGTGACGGTAGTGTCCATCCTCCCTACCAGACGGTTCGGAGTTCCAAGGAGATTCAATGAAAAATCGGCCCAATCAACCCGGTAGTTATTCTGACGAATCAATTCCGGCGACAAAGCGGTGTAGGTCTGCAGCGCCGTCAGCAGCTTCTCCTGTTCCTCTCCAGATATAACGTCTCCTTTGAGCAGGAGTAATGCATATTCGTGCATAGAGAAAGCTTCTGCGC
>JAGOGO010000227.1 GCA_017996625.1 Deltaproteobacteria bacterium
TGAAAATCGGAGGTCGCGGAAACGATGCGGCTGAAATATCGGCTGATGCCGGTTGCCTCAATTTCCATCTCCACGAACTCTCTGGCTGCGTTGGAGGTAATAATAAGGTCGTAGTGCTGCTGTAATCGTTCCAGTATTTCAGGCACCTCAGGAAAGAGTCCAATACGATGCTTATGCTCATCAAGCAGATCGTGCCACGATCCGGGCAGGTCGAAAAGATCAAACCAGTAGCCTAGGTCATACCACAGCAGTGATTCATCGCCCACGGCTGCGTATTCGTTAACAATACGGGCCGTTGCCTCTGCAATTGTCAGGTTATGCTGTTTGGCGTAAAGCTCCGGGACTCCCACTTCCCAGACCCAGGTGGTGTATGCCGCGTCCACCAAAGTTCCGTCAAGATCGAACGAAATGTGGTTTATAGTGTTCATAGGTATGCGCACGTTGGTTCTGCTGGTTTGTGTTTTTGGTTCATTTTCAGGTTACGGTAATATCCTTTTTTGCGTTTTTTTTCAAGCCCGGGGTTCTAACCGTTCCATCTGTTCCAACCGTTTCAGTCCCGCCTGCGGCGGGATTAAAGCGATTCAAGCCGTGGAATGATTAAGGCGCCGCTGGGGTTGAAAAATCGCGCTTCCTACGTTATAAGAAGCTTATGGAACGCTACGTATTAAAAGAATTCGTCCCCTTGTCTGAGCAAACGTTTCGTATCGATTATGATCAAGAGCTCAACCCTGCTCAGATGGAAGCTATCCGTCTGCTCGAAGGTCCGATCCTGGTTATTGCCGGAGCTGGAAGTGGCAAAACCCGCACGCTGGTTTATCGGGTCGCTCGACTGGTGGAAAGCGGAATTCCCCCGGAAAATATCCTTCTTCTCACCTTCACCCGGAAGGCGGCTCAGGAGATGCTTCGGCGGGCAAGCATGCGGATCGGTGCATCCTGCGAGCGTGTGAAAGGAGGCACCTTTCACTCTGTTGCCAATACTCTGCTGCGGCGCTATGGCCGTGCTATCGGCTGCGAGCCAACGTTCACCATTCTGGATCGTTCTGATGCCGAAGATGTGATCAATATTCTTCGTACGCAAATGGGCCTGGCGGACAGGGACCGCCGCTTTCCGCGGAAGAATACCCTGGCCGAAATGTTCAGCAAGGTAAACAACCTCCTCGTGCCTCTTGAGCAGGTGGTGGAGCGCGAATATTACCAATTCAGCGATGATCTGGACGATCTGCTCTGCCTGCAGGCCCGATATGAAACGTACAAGTCCCAAAACCATCTTCTTGACTATGATGACCTGCTCATCCACTTCAGAAATTTGCTCGCTAATCACCGGGAGGTACGATCAGCAGTCTCTCGCCAGTTCAAATATATTATGGTGGATGAGTATCAGGACACCAATCGTCCTCAAGCAGAAATAGTTCGACTCATGGCGTTCGATCACGACAATGTGATGGTTGTTGGTGATGATTCCCAGAGCATCTATTCCTTCCGGGGTGCCGACTTCCGCAACATCATGGACTTCCCTCAGCAGTTTCCCGGCACCCGCATCATCATGCTGGAGGAGAATTATCGCTCCACTCAGCCGATTCTCGATCTGACCAACGTGATTATCCATAATGCGCGGGAAAAGTATACCAAGCATCTGTTCACCCGAAAATCACAAGGAGAGCGGCCGGTCGTGCTGGCTGCGGAAGACGAGAATTATCAGTCCCGCTTCGTCTGTCAGAAAGTAATCGAACTCTGGGAGGATGGTGTACCCCTGCGTGACATCGCGGTGCTTTGCCGCGCTGCCTTTCACACGTTCGATCTCGAAATCGAACTGGCCCGGCGCAACATTCCGTACGTGAAGTACGGCGGTTTCAAGTTCGTCGAGACCGCCCATGTCAAAGACATTCTTGCCCATCTCCGGGTGCTTGCTAACCCGCGGGATGGGGTAAGCTGGAATCGGTTGCTTATGCTGCTGGACAAGGTGGGCCCCCGCACCAGTCATTCGATAACCGAGTGGCTGATCAAGAACCTGAAAGGTCCTGAAAATCTGGTCGACTATCCAGAGCGAGGGAAATGTGCCGGAGGGCTGAAGCAGCTTCATAGTCTCTTTATCAGCCTTGGTCAGAAGGGGCTGACTATCGCCGATCAGATCGGACTGGTCTGTCGCTACTATGAGCCGATCCTTAAGCGCAAGTATGATGACTATCCGAAACGGATAAAGGACCTGGAACATCTTCAGAATATTACCGAGCGATACAGGGATCTGCGTCATTTTCTGGCTGATGTTGCGCTTGACCCTCCGACTGAGAGCGTGGCGGATGTAAGTCCGGTTGACCGGGAAGATGATCGCTTGGTGCTTTCCACTATTCACTCCGCCAAGGGGCTGGAGTGGCATACCGTCTTTATCATCTGGGCCTTGGAGGGTAAGTTTCCGTCCAGTTATGCGTATGAACGTGAAGAGGATATGGAGGAAGAGCGGCGGCTTATGTATGTTGCTGCCACCCGGGCAAAAGAGAATCTTTTCATTACGTACCCCGTCAACATTTACGATCGTGTTTCCGGTGAAGTATTGTCCAAGCCGTCCCGCTTCATCCGGGAGATCCCCCCAGAGTATTTTGAAGGATGGGCACTGGAAGAGCGCTTTTCGGAACGGGACGATATTGATTTTTAGTGGGCATTCGAGGCGACATCGAATACCGCAGCCTTACAGAGATAACCGGCCATGCGTGCTTTTATATACTGAAGTGCCTGGATTCCCGCCTTCGCGGGAATGACGAATTGAGACTGCTCAGGACTATTACAGAGCCGGCAAGAATGGCGACCTCACAAGAAGTCGGAATAACAAGATATGTCATTCCCGCGAAGGCGGGAATCCAGCAAACAGAGGTGCTTCCATAAAGGTCTGATACTCTTTGAAACCGGTAGAACACTTTCACGCGAGCTTGCATTTGTCGTTTAGAGATGTTGTAGAACGGTTACGGCAGCGCTTTCCAGCTCATCATCATTTCTGGCAGCGTAATAGCCAGGAGAGGAAAATGATATGATCGACAAGAAGCTGTGCTTTATAGGCGGTGGGAATATGGCTGAAGCTATGATTCGCGGGATTCTGGAAACAGGGACAGCTTCAGCCGAAACCGTGCTGGTAGCCGAACCGCGGCCAGCGCGGCGACAGTATTTGGCTGATACCTTCCGGCTCGTGACCATGGAAGATAACCTGGCGACGGTGCGAAAAAGTGATGTCATTATCCTGGCAGTGAAACCTCAGATGATAGCTCAGGTGCTGCAGGAGATTTCACCTGCCATCACTCCGGAGATGATTGTGCTCTCCATTGCCGCCGGAATCCCAACGAGTGTGATCGAATCATTTCTGAGAAGAGATGTCTGCGTTATTCGCGCAATGCCGAACACACCGGCCCAGATCGGCTGCGGGGC
>JAGOGO010000228.1 GCA_017996625.1 Deltaproteobacteria bacterium
CATCCGCCCCTTCCACCTGTTGCCGCGTTACCGTAGAAGCGGTGACACCAAACGCATTGAACAGCATCGCGCTGTCATCGCCGAGAGTTATATCATAGAGGCTGGCGACGTTATTCGAATTGAATACTTCGCGGGCAATCTTCTGAACCATAAACACTTCTTCGTTGGTTGCCTTAGGAGACACCAGGAACGCAAGAGCGGAACCGCCGTGCTTCTTGTAGACATCCTGCAGACCCTTGGCAGCAGCCTCGATGGCGTACTCGAGATTAGTCGTTTTCTGCACAGTACCTTCCAGTACTTTGGGCTCGACAAGACGGTTTTGAGTGAGAATGTGCCGGTGGCCGAAACGGCCCCGCACACAGAGTTCTCCCTTTACATAGGGAGACTCCTCCTTCGCAGTAATATTCCAGAATTTCTCATCGTCCTTGTTGAACACGACGGTACATCCGGTGCCACAGTAGTTGCACACCGACTCGAGACGAGCGATCTCGCTCCGCCGCCAGAGTCTCTCCCAGGGAACATTGTACGATACCGCTCCGGTTGGGCAGCTTTCGATACAGTTGCCGCACGAAATACAGGTGGTTTCCTGAAGCGGCTTTTCCATCGACGGACGCACCACCATATCATACCCTCGGTTGATGAATCCCAGCGCGGACACACCCAGCAGGCTTTCGCAGGTACGGACACACTTTCCGCAGAGGATACACTTATTGGGATCGAGCAGAACATAGGGATGGCGGTTGTCTACCTTGTACTTTTTTACCTTTCCCTTGAATTTTCCCTGATCGACAGTATACTCTCCAGCCCACTTCTTCAACTCGCAGGTATAAATGTCAGCGCAGCCGCACTGCAGGCAGCGGCCGGTTTCTGTCCCAACCGCTTCAGGAGTAATACCCTGATCGACTTCAGCGAAACTGCCGACTCTGCTTTCAGCGTCCGTCTGCTGCATGATTGACCGACTGACCTTTTCAAATGTCTCAAAGAAGGCTGCAGGAATATCGCCGAGTTTTGTTCTGCTGCTGCGAAAATCCTGACGTGGCGGTATAACCTGGCCGGTTTGAATATACCGGTCAATCACCATAGCCGCTCGCCGACCGGCGCCAATAGCATCGATGGCAGCAGCCGGTCCGGTTACCACATCACCGCCGGCAAACACTCCAGCCTGATTAGTCATCAGCGTAGCATCGTCAGCAACAATGGTTCCCCATTTTGTGGAGTCAATGTCGCCAAGCTTGTTTCCCTTTATGCCGGTAAGGTCGCTATCCTGGCCGATGGCAGCAATGATAGTATTGCAGAGGACTTCGTACTCACCGCCTTCAATCGGAACCGGCCGACGCCGTCCACTGGCGTCCGGTTCTCCCAGTCGCATTTCCTGAACCCGCAGCGATTTAACCGTACCGTTTTCCGAGATTACTTCCAGCGGAGCTACCAGATATTTGATTTCCACACCTTCAGCCAGTGCATCTTCAATTTCCACTTCGTCTGCTGGCATTTCCGCCCGGGTTCGACGATACAGAATGCTGACCTTAGATGCATTGCAGCGCAATGCAGTGCGGGCGGCATCAACTGCAGTATTGCCGCCGCCGACGACAACCACATGACCTTTCAGATTGGGTGCACCTTCTTTTTTTACCCGCTCCAAAAATGTTACGCCGCCAACAACACCCTCAGTCTGCTCGTTTTTGATCTGCATCCCCTTAGCCAGCTGAGCACCCAGAGCAAGAAAGATAGCGTCGTAGCCTTGGTTTTTCAAATCATCAAGGCTGAAATCCCGTCCGAGTCTTACGTTCGTCTGAGCCTCGATGCCATGGTCCAGAACATACTGGATCTCTTTATCGAGCGCATGTTGGGGCAAACGATAATCGGGAATGCCCCAGCGCAGCATACCACCGAGTTTGGGATGCTGTTCGAATATCTTTACTTGATAGCCGTTACGGGCTAGAAAATAAGCACAGGTAAGTCCGCCAGGACCACCACCAACAATCGCAACCTTGCGGCCGTTGCGCTTGGCAACAATCGGCTTGTCGAGATTGTCATATTCCAGGTCGGAGACATACCGCTTGATGAAGTTTATCGCTACTGATGAATCAACTTCCTGGCGGCGGCAGGCGGCTTCGCATTTTCGCACACAGACGCGGCCACACACCAGAGGCAGTGGATTCGTCTGTCTGATAAGTTCAAGCGCCGCTTTGTATTTGCCGTCTTTTGCCAAAGCCAGGTATCCCTGCACATCCACATGCGCGGGACACTCTTCGTAGCACGGCCCGCGGCAGTCGGCAAAGTGATTGGAAAGAAGCATATCGAGGACTTCTTTCCTGGCTTTAAAGATCCGTTCATTGTTCGTCCGGACCACCATCTTGTCCCGGACCTCAGTGGTACAAGAAAGTACCAGCTTGGCGATCCCCTCGATCTCCACGACGCACAACAGGCATGAACCATAGGGAGGAAGCCGCGGGTCAAAACACAGCGTGGGAATCTCAATGCCGTTTTCTCGAGCCACAGTAAGGACGGTCTTTCCTGGCTCGGTACTAATCTCTTTTCCGTCTATGGTAAGTGTTATCCGTTTTATTTCTTCCATCGTTTCTGTCCTTCAGTCTTTGGCGATCTCGTAAATGGTCAACCTTACGGCACCCCGCGCCGTGCGGGGCTCTGAGCAGGGCTCCCCGCTCAGAGAGCTAATCTGCAAGCCGTCAGTCCTTAATGATGGCATCAAAGTTACACCCCGTAATGCATTTACCGCATTTTATACATTTGGCGCCGTCAATAGAATGCACCTTCTTTTTTTCGCCGGTGATCGCCCCTACCGGGCAGTTGCCAGCGCAGATCGTACAGCCAGTGCATTTCTTCTCATCGATAATATAATTTACCAGTAACGAACAGCTGTGCGCCGGGCAACGCCGGTGCTTGATATGCTGCTCGTATTCATCCCGAAAGTAATTGATCGTTGTAAGGACCGGGTTCGGTGCCGTCTGTCCCAGCCCGCACTGAGCGGTGCTTCGGATCTGCTCGCCCAGACTGAGCAGCATGTCGATGTCGCCTTCCTCCCCCTTGCCTTCCACGATGCGCTCGAGGATTTCCAGCATGCGAAGGGTTCCGATCCGGCAGCTGGTACACTTGCCACACGATTCTTTTTGAGTGAACTCCAGAAAAAACCGTGCCAGCTCCACCATGCAGGTTTCATTGTCAAAGGCGATCATACCGCCGGATCCCATGATCGCTCCGGTTTTATTGATTTGCTGGTAATCGATGCGGGTATCGCCCAGCGAAGCTGGTATACAGCCGCCGGAGGGTCCACCCATTTGAACCCCCTTGAATTTCTTACCGCCTTTGATGCCTCCGCAAACATCAAAGATGATTTCGTTGATACTGATCCCCATGGGAACTTCAACCAGTCCGCTGC
>JAGOGO010000229.1 GCA_017996625.1 Deltaproteobacteria bacterium
TCCGTGTCATCCAGCGAAGAGCATACGGCATCAAGGATCAGGAGTACCTTATGCTCAAAGTCATTACTTCATGTATCAAAGAGCCTAAAACAGGCTGAAATCATGCACAACAAATCCAGAAGACCCCCAAAGAATAATCAAAAGTTTGCGTGCCTACGAATACTACACACTATCTTGTCCAGGCTGTCAACCTGTTTCATCGTGGTCCTCTGCCTGCAGGCGTGTATGCAACAGTCGTTCACTACTGTGCGGGACAAACAGAAGAATCTCCTTACCACGACCCTGCGTCCTCCCTCGATCCTTCGTTGTGCTGTGAGCGGAACTCAGGACGACATGGAAGAGGGGCCCCAGATGGCAGCACCACCTAACGACCGCATCCCATTCGCTGGTTTTTGCACAAGAGTGACAGTCGTTCCGCTCTGCTTTATCATGTCGTCTGGAATTCGTCTGTCTGGTGGATAATGCAGGCAATGTTGCTCCGGGGATTTTGACTGAGGCCCTGGTGATCTTGCTTGCTCCGGTTTAAGCTCAGTCCTTGCGGGCGGACTGTCCGTAGGGCTGAGCTTTGCCTGGGTTCGCTGCCGGCAGAGTACCGGAGGCGAGTAATGTGATTGAAGGGCGATTGTCTTTGCTGCAGACGCTACCAGGGGTAGAGGAGAATCACATGCTTAAAGTCGGATGGGTCCGTAGCCATGCGGCACAGGACAGGCGATCGACAAACGGAAGGGTCCGCAATTCCCCTCCTGTGGTAACTGCGCGCCTCTTCCGGTGAGAATAAAGGCGAGATGGTTACACTACGGAGCAGATCCGGATATCTGCCCCTATCCAAACTGAGCGTCAAATTCTTCGTGTTGCTTAGTGCTCCCGACCATCAGCAATTCGCTTTCAGCGGTCAGGTTGGTATCCGCTGGAGGATTGGTGAACACATCCCCGGATTTCTGGATCCCAATGACATTCATGCCAGTCCGGATACCGATGTCGCTTTCACCAAGAGTCTTGCCCACCAAAGATTTGGGTGTCTTGACCGAATATATGTCAATCCCTTCTCCCAGCATGACCATCTCACGGTTCTGCATGATCGAGAATACTACTTCAGCCCCAAGGGACGCATAGCTCAATACGAAATCGGCACCGGCACGGTTAATAGCATCGAGATTCCGCTCATGGGTAATCCGGCTGATGATACGCAGATCCGGGTTGAGGCGGTGGCAATAGACAGTTAGATAGATGTTCACGGCATCGTCGTTAGTCGTAATGACGACAGAGGGTGCCTCTGCCAGGCCTGCGGCCATGAGCACATCCCGGTCTGCTGCATCGCCGATGAATACCTGATCAGCAACGCCAGACGCACGATCCCGAAGAGACTCGTCACGTTCGATGATATGTACCAGAATGCCCTTCTTCTTGACCGCGCTGGCGACAGCGTATCCCACAGTGCCGCAGCCAATGACAAGGACAGGATTATAATTAGTATTGTAGATCACGAGGAAGGATTCTATTTCATCTATCTGCTCTGCTGTTCCCATCACAACCGGCACACAGAATTCCGACAGCACGGTATCCGGTTTCGCCGGCACTAAACGACCATGCTGCCAAACTCCGACCACATTGACGCCGGTCCGTTCCCGCAAGCGGATTTCTCGTATCGTGCGACCTGCCAGAGGCGTATTGTGCACAGGAAATTCGGCTATCAATATGCCTTTGAACGTGCCAATCACATACACATTGGCGTGTTCCGCACTGATGCGACTGGCAAGGTGCTCACCGAGTTTCTGCTTTAGAGAAAAAACATGCGTAGCGCCAGCCAGCTGCAAAATGTCAGCGGAATCTTCAGCTTGAACAATTGCAACCACCGGAACCGCATGCTCCTCCCGCACCGTCAGCGTAATGTTCGTGTTAGTCGCATCATCGACGTTTGCCAGTACCAGCCGTGCTTCCGAGGCTCGCAAGTCCTTATAGGTGGCGCTATTGTCAATTTCTCCCGTCACCACCGAAATGCCTTCTCCGTAGAGGTTTGCAGCCGCTGTCGCATCTGGCTCAATAACATAGTATGGAATATCCAGAGACTTCAGCTTCCTGATAAGGACTCGCGCTACAGCTTCGTAACGGCAGATGATCACATGGCCGCTGATATGCGCGGGAACCTTTCGGGGCGCGCGGAGACGAAGCTGGGCTTCGAGCCACGGCGCATAAAAAAAACGGATAAAGGCAAAAGGCAGCACGATGAGGAGAAGTACAATTCCCGAAAGCAATACCACAATGCTGAAGATACGGCCCACATCGCTGTTGAAGGTGATATCGCCGAACCCAAGGGTGCTCATCACCGTGAGTGTCCAGTAAATTCCTGTAACCCAGGAATGAGTCTGCTTTTCCGCGCTGATCATAATCCAGTGGAAAATGACCGCATACAAAATGACTACCCCGACAAGAAAGAGCACGTACTTGAACAATGCCTTCAGATTGCGTCGGGTCTGGGGTTCGCTGAGAAGATACGAGATCTGCGTGCTGAGGAATTTCATGGCTGCAATCACAAGGACCGAATGGTAAGATCTTACATATCCTTCGGATCAGCGTACGATTTCGTTGCCTGATTCCTGGGATTCTCAAGAATACGTGTTTCCACCTCAATGTAATAATTCTACCTTAGGATACCACAACCTTCGGCGATATACATGCTTTAACGAACGTACCATACCCTATCTTCGCTCCACCGATTGCAGGCCGGGGACTTCTCTGAAATCATACGTGAGCATAAGCCCTGGGCGCTGCAGGGCCCGGGCAGATCGAAGAAGAAATCCCGCCACGGGCGGGACCTGCCCTGATTATCGCGCTGAGAGTGTATCCTGAGCGAAGTCGAAAGGCGGAGGGCGCAGGGGAAAAAGGATTGTCATTGCGGGCGATCCCGCTGTAAGCGGGAGAGCGCGGCAATCTGAGAATCAATGGCGTGCGAGATTGCTTCAGTCGTTTCACTCCTTCGCAATGACCTTACCACACAGCAAAGGAGGGTCGGGGTGGATGGTGGAGGTCGGACAGTTTACGACTCAAGGACTCTTCAGCAAGCTTATAGATTGCATCATCTCCTTCGTGCCGGGGAGATTGTCTGAATGCGAATGTATCACGAGGGGCATCTGAAATCATCGCTTATCATGCAACAATTGGGCTCCGCAGGATTGGCGCTGTTTCCGGACCCGGTCATGGCCGATTTGGCTTTGGTCCGTTGGTCCATCATGATCCTATCAAAATCGAAAGAGGTGAAGCGTACAGAAAGAAAGTGAGATCACAGGATTGCACTTGAGATACTAACGCAAAAAAATTATGAATATATCTAAATTTTTAGTTGACAGGGTAAGGCATTATTTGTAAAAGATTACTTCGACCATGCCATTTCTGCAGT
>JAGOGO010000062.1 GCA_017996625.1 Deltaproteobacteria bacterium
CCCACACACCCTGTCTGCGATGCAAGATACCGGATATTCCGCCAACTCCTGAACAGTTTCCTGTCGTGGGTGTCACCGCCGGTATCTTGGGCGCTCTCGAGGCACATGAGGTATTAAAGTATCTCACTGGCGTTGGAACGAACCTGAAGAATGCAATTCTTCTCTGGAATGGGATGACCAGCGAGTTTCACCGCATCGAGGTAGATAAGGATCCCGACTGCCCGGTATGCGGTAAAGGGACTACGATCAAATAAGGGCACGTCAGGCAGCCTATTTGGGCTTGACGGTATTGTCACAGAGAGGCAACAGTGTGGCTCCTGATAACTATCGACCACCAGAGCGACGAAGGTGCTACCGGGTAACCAGTCCGGACGCGGCTCGCTGTCGCCTCCGGATTGGTGAGCGATCGTTTGAGGTCGTGGACATTTCTCGACGGGGAATCAGATTCCTCAACCCGGACAAGATCAAGCTCTCCGAATGGATCGGCGCGTCCATTACCCTTCATGACGGAAGTTCGTTGGCTATCGAAGGGAAGGTAATCTGGACCGACGATCACCTTCTCGGTATGCAGCTCCTTGATCCAATCCCCCCTTATATGATTCTCTCGGAACAGTGTTATCTGATTCAGGAGCAGGTATCGGCAGCTGGCTCTGGGACTTCGGAGCTGCAGGCACATCCGAAGCGTGATCGAAGGTTGTACCTGGTGCGGCACGGAGAGCCGGTTCCGGAGACCGTAAACCGGGAGCGTCCCTTAAGTGATAAGGGCCGCCGGGATGTAAAACAAGTAGGCGCCTTTCTGGCCGGGGCAGGTCTGAGCCTGGGTGTGATTCTTCACAGCGAGAAAATAAGAGCTGCTCAGACCGCACGCCTTTTGGGTGAAGTCATCCCCGCAAAGCAGGGAATCATCGGCCGAAGCGGGCTGGCACCAGAAGACTCTGTTGAACCAATGCTCATGGAAGCGATGGCCGCTGTTCACGATACGATGATTGTCGGCCACCTTCCATTTTTGGACCGCCTGGTACGAGTACTCCTTGGTGCTGAAGCGGACCAGCCTCTGCTTTCCTTTGAGCCTGGCTGCGTGGTGTGTCTGATTCAGCGCGACCGCCAGCTCTGGGAGGTGGAATGGATGATCATTCCGGATCTGATCCCTGGCGACTGAGTTTTCCTTCATCGTGTGTCAGATGATCGCGGCGGGGCGCCGCTCCCACACGACAGTGAAAAGTAAAAAGTGAGAAGTGAAAGACCAGGGGTGAGTCGTGTCTATTCGATCTTACTTCTTGTATGAAACGTGATCTCGCGCAGGAGAGCTTGCCCTGAGGCAGCCGAAGGGCAGAGTACGCGGAGAAAAGGGTCTGGGAGATTGCCACGACATCACGCCTTCGGCGTGATTCCTCGCAATGACGATCCTTTTTCCCCTGCGCCCTCAGCGCTGAAGGCTGATAATCAGGGTAGGTCCCGCCTGTGGCGGGATTTCTCCTTCGATCAACCCAGGCCCTACGGCGCCAGGAGGCTTTCGCTTACTTCTAACTCCTAACTCGTTACTCCTTACCGTTCCACCTTGAACCTTGAATCCCGCCTTGTCGAGCGGCATCCTCGCCGCGATCATCTTAACGTTATACGTGATTCCTCAGCTTCAGCTCGAGGGGATGTGGGTTGAGATAGTACTGCGTGCTGAGGTACTCCTGGCTGTATTTGCGCACGTAGTGTCGCAGAAGAACAATGGGAACAATGAGAGGGATACGGGATTGATGATAATCCTCGATTACTTCCAGAAGCTCCTGCTTTTCATCGGCAGTGAGATTTGTCTTGAAATATCCCATGATGTGACTGAGTACATTGGTGTTTTTTTTCACCGTGGCAAGGAGCTTAAGCCCTTCTATGAGGCGGCTCTGATAGTCCGCGAGGAGGCTTGAAGTTGTCGCACTCCGGGGACGAGCAGCCAAAGCACCGAGCTCACGAAGATGGCGCGGACTATGAGCCATAATCAACAGCTTGTGCCTAGTGTGAAAATCCACGAAACCCTTGGTGGTGGTATCTTCAGTGAGGAAGCGCTTCCAGCGGTGGTAGACGAACAGGCGTTCGATGAAATTTTCCCTGAGCTGCGGATCGTGCAGACGGCCATCATCCTCGACCGGAAGCAGGGGGAACCCTTGCATCACGAGCTTCGCGAAAAGACCTGATCCGCGCTGGCCCGGCATGCCGTCTTCAGTGTAGATAGTGACACCCTGCATGCCGGAGCTTGGGGAGCGGCTTTTGAAAATGAAGCCGGAAAGATTTTCTTGCTCGAGTTCGGTAATCCGTCGGGCCGCCCACTGAATCATACGCTCGGTATGATCGACTCGGGTGGTGCGGGTCACCAGTCGAGGGTGATCGGGATCGCCGACGAGCCGCATGGCTTCGCGCGGTACCGGCAGCCCGCATTCGACTTCCGGACAGACTGGAACCCACTGGACATAGCGGCCGAGCGTATCGGTGAGAAAGCGATCCAGCTTGTGGCCGCCGTCATAGCGGACAGTGTGACCGAGGAGACAAGCGGAGATGCCGACTTTGATGGTATTCAGGTTCATAGCGTTCACCTGAGCCTTGACCAGAAGCGTGGGTGGATGAATCGCGTGCAGCATGCCGGAGTCACTGCCGAGCCCGGTGCCGGCGATAATGTCCGCGATGCATTGGACGAATTCAATTGTAGCGCTTTCGGTGCAAGATGGTCAAGCTCGAGCCCCGGGTACTGTGCGTACAAGGTACTGGCCACATTGGACCTACGTCCAATTGCAGAATCGTTTCCGATCGGTGATAGTGAACACGTGAGACGACCGTTCCTGATCGGGCGGAAACGATTCGGGTTGTCCGGGAACTGAGCCTCAACGGCCGAATGCCCAAGAATTTAAAGAGAATTCTTGCATGCACGTCAAGACTGCTGATATAATGAGCAGGCAGGATGGATTATGACCCTTGCGGTACAGTTACTGATGACAGGAAGAGTATTGGACGTTGTTATGCATGCTTGTGGCCTTCAGAATCGAGCCAAGAAAGACCTGCCGGCAGGATCTCTCATCGATAAGGCTTCGTTTGCCATATCTGAGGAGATAACCCGCAGCTGGCAAAATATGGTCACGAACTTTGCCGAACTGCTAAATGTGCCTGCTGTGCTGGTTACTCGATTGGAGGATGCCCGGCTGGAAATTCTCTGTGCTAATGTATCCCGCCTTCACCCCTTCAAAGCCGGCGATCATGATACGCTCGTCGGTTCCTACTGTGAAGAGGTCATTCGGAGCGGCAGTGTTCTGCGGGTCTCCAACGCGCTCGATGACGAGCGCTGGAAGACGAATCCGGATATCTCCCCGAGTCTGATTTCCTATCTTGGCGTACCACTCTTTTGGCCGGACGGAGAGGTTTTCGGCACTATCTGTATTCTGGATTCGAAAACAAATGCTTTTGAAGAGCGGTACGAGAGGCTCCTGACAACATTCAAAACATTCGCGGAAATGCAGCTTTCGTTTCTGTACCGGAATTTCTGTGAACAAGCTAATCTCGAAAGTATCCTTGACAGCCTTTCCGAGGGCGTGATTGCTCACGACAGCGAGCGCCGGATAGAATTCTTTAATCGAGCGGCAGAGCTGATCACGGGGTATCGCCGGGAAGAAGTACTGGGAAAAGATTGTCATGAGGTTTTTTCCGGACCATTCTGCGGAGGGCGATGCTCGTTTCAGGACGGGGCTGCAGGTCTGACGGAGACGGTCTATTATCCTTTGAATATCATCAGCAAGACCGGCGAGCCGCGGCGCATCGAGATGGCAGTGACAAGCCGCCTGGCGGCCGACGGCCGAGAGCCAGGAGTCATTGCGTCATTTCGCGATGTGACTGCACTCCTTGGCCTTCAACTGCGCTCAGGGGAGCTGACAAGTTTTGCCGGCATTATCGGCAGGGACCCCAAAATGCTCCAGGTATATCGGCAGATCCGTGCTCTGGCTACTAACGATTATCCGGTTTGTATTACCGGGGAAACGGGAACTGGCAAGGAACTTGTAGCGCAGGCAATTCACAACGAAAGCAGACGTGGCGGCGGACCATTTGTACCGGTGAATTGCGCGGCCTTGCCCGACGGAATTCTGGAGAGCGAGCTGTTTGGACATGTCAAAGGTGCTTTTACGGGAGCGCTTAGGGATAAGAAAGGTCGGTTTGAGCTGGCTCACGGGGGCACGTTGTTTCTGGATGAGGTTGGCGACTTGCCTGCTGTGGTGCAGGCCAAATTGCTCAGGGTGCTGCAGGAAGGAGCATTTGAGCGTGTCGGTGATGAGCGTACCGTTTCAGTCAATGTACGCATTGTCAGCGCAACGAATCGTGATTTGAAACAGATGGTGACCAAGGGCCAATTCCGCGATGACCTGTACTATCGACTCAGCGTTGTTCCCCTGGAACTTCCGCCATTACGGAGGCGCAAGAATGACATTCCTCTTCTGGTCGAGTACTTTCTCGATAAAGCAGGCGAAGAAGGACAGACGGTTTCAGGGATTAGCCCAGAGGCGATGAATCGTATTCGCGAGTATGCCTGGCCCGGCAATATTCGCGAGCTGCAAAGTGCGATTCGATATGCTGTGGTTAACAGCCGGGGTAGAGTGATCCAGATCGATAATCTGCCAATGGAACTAAGGAATATCGGCACGAGGCATTCATATCCGGGCCCGGCGAGAAAGCTTGATATGAGTAGCGTGCGAGCAGCACTTCAACAGACCGGGGGAAACAAGGCCAAGGCGGCAAGGGTATTGGGTGTCGGCCGGGCAACATTGTATCGGTTCTTGGCTGATGGCGAAAGTGTATCGTGATACACATGTGTCCTGTTATCTCATTTGAGACAGTAGGATGATCCGGGTGTTGTTTAGATCCTACCGTCTCCTCCTCATTCTTGGAAAAAGAAGTCTAGTTTAATTTCCAGTTCTTCAGGTTGTTTCGAAGAAAGCAGTGTTTTCTTTTGCTCAGGAGGAAGACTGGTGCAAGAAACTTCTCTGCAGGCGCGGTGCTTGTTAATTTGTCTTTTTATTGTAGTCACATAGCATCACGCAGGCGCCGGTGCAAGAGATATGTCTCACCTGTGTCTCACATTAGCCTGCGCAGCTGTTCTCGGTCGTGGCGGGGACAGAGGCAAGGCCATGAAATTAAATATCATTATTATGATTATGGATCATTGGAAGCGTTGGTACGGATTTTGATACAATCCTCGTACAGTATCTGTGGCAAGGGTACTGTTTATACGAATGCATGAGTTTGCGAGGAAAATCCGGGACGATCTCTGGAACTCGCTAAAAGCGGCTGCTATGTTTAGCCGTATTGGTATGAGTCACAGATAGAGACGGATAAGAAGTAATTTTCAAGGATTGGTGGCATTAGAGGTTGGGTGATCTCAGTACCTGCTGAAGAGCATGGAACGGATGGCCTTTTCCTAAGTGAGAAACCCAGCAGGAGTATCCTTTTCTGCAAATCTTCTAACAGGAGCAGGAGACATGAAGACAATCAGCGGGTTTTCTCGTCAGCATGAGTGTAGTTGGTGGGCAGTTATTATTGGCTTTGTAAGCTTCTGGATAGTGACCGGATGCGCAGGGTCAAGTGCCGGGAAATCGGAGACGGTTCCAGCACCGGTGTCCGCGAGTGTGTCCTCGGCGATTATGGTGCCGGATTTCAGCCTCCCGGTTCCTGAGCAGAGTGCAGCCCGTGAGTACCTCGGAATTAAAACAGATGCTTCGACCTTTTCCCTCAGCCAGATCGATGCCTCAGTTCTGTTTATTGAGGTGTTCAACATGTACTGCCCTCACTGCCAGGCGGAGGCGCCTAAGCTAAATGAACTGTATCGGCAGATCGAGGCGTCACCGGAACTCGGCAAAAAGCTTAAGATAATAGGTATCGCTGTGGCGAACACCCCATTCGAGGTAAACCTGTTCAGGGAAAAGTATAGCGTGCTTTTTCCGCTTTTTCCCGATGAAGACAGTTCCATCACCAAGGACCTGGGAGCACAGGTGACTCCGACCTTCATCGGTATCCGGTTGGAGAAACAGGGAGGGCACCCACGCTTCTTTTTTAAAGGTGGCTCTTTTGATGATGCTGCTGAGATGCTCCAGCTCCTGAAACAAGAAGCTGGGATTAGAACGGAGTGAAGATTATGGCAAAACGAACTCAGATTACACGGACAATCGCTGTCGTTGCGCTGGTCCTGGGCTGGCTGACTGCCCCGGCCTATTCCAGCGAGGTTAAGGAGTACATGTATCCGATGCCGGAGCTCAAGCCTCAGGATAGTGTCCTGAAGGTTAGAGTTGGAGACGTAGCTCCTGATTTCACGCTGCCGTCGGTGAAGGGAGAAACGGTAACGCTGAGTCAGTACCGCGCAAGGAAAAATGTGGTGATTTCCTTCGTGCCGGCTGCGTGGACGCCGGTGTGTTCCGATCAGTGGCCCGGCTACAATATGGCAGAAAGTCTCTTTACTCAGCATGATGCGGTGCTGCTGGGTATCACGGTAGACAATATCCCTACGCTCTATTCCTGGACCAAGGAGATGTGCAGCGACCCGGCTGGTTTGTGGTTCCCGGTTCTGTCTGATTTCTATCCTCACGGCAAGGTGGCGGAGCAGTACGGCGTTCTTCGACCTGAAGGGGTGAGCGAGCGAGCCCTTTTGGTCATCGACAAACAGGGAATCATCCGGTACATCGATGTCCACGACATTAATACTCGCCCTCGTCTCGATGAGCTGGCGCAGGCATTAGAGAAGCTGAGCCAGACAAGCGAATAGTCCTCACGTAAGGAGCTCTCGATGCGACCGTGTGATCAAAGCATCAAGAATACTCTTCAGCTTGTCGAAGAGATGCTGACAGTGGCAGATCAAGGGGAAACCGTTCGGGAGGACACCGGCTGCGGCGTGCTCTACAGCGTACTCAGAGACGCTGCCTACCGGATCAGACAGCTGGCCGAGGCTGAGCGGGAAGCTCATATTAGAAAGGGGTGGTGGAAGTAGGTGCTGATAGATCAGGCCTGCTGAGGTTATTCTGATTCTCAAAGTTAAAAGGAGGCTTCTATGCGATCATTGAAGGGGACTGCAACCGAAAAGAATCTGCTCACTGCGTTTGCAGGAGAATCACAGGCCCGAAACCGGTATACCTACTTTGCCTCTCAGGCAAAGAAGGAGGGCTATGAGCAAATCTCTGGCATCTTCACGGAGACCGCCGAGAATGAAAAGGAACATGCCAAGAGATTCTTCAAGTTTCTTCAGGGGGGCGATTGCGAGATTATGGCTGCATTCCCTTCAGGCATTATTGGAACGACTGCCGAGAACCTTCTGCATTCAGCGGTGGGGGAAAACGAAGAGTGGAGTAAGCTCTATCCTGTTTTTGCCGATGTCGCAGACGAGGAGGGGTTTTCCGAAATCGCGGGAGTCTTTCGAAACGTTGCCCGGGCAGAGAAGCAGCATGAAAAGCGCTACCGGGACTTGCTGGAGAATGTGAAGTCGGGAGGCGTTTTCAAAAAGTCTTCTCCGGTGGCGTGGAGGTGCCGTAACTGCGGGTATATTCATGAAGGCGCCGAGGCCCCAGGAGAATGCCCGGCTTGTGCTCATCCACAATCTTATTTTGAGCTGCTGGCAGAAAACTGGTGATACTGTCAGTCGGAAGCCTTTGACAGGGGAAGAAGCATGACCATCTGGAAGTGTAATCATTGTAATTACCTGTTGGAAGCACTGGCGCCTCCGGAGCAGTGTCCTGCCTGTTCACAGAAGTGCACGTTTATCGACGTGACCTGCTACACCCCGGAATGCGGAGGACCGGACTCGGGAGCCGTTGATCCGAAGTTGGCATACGGTTCGGCAGAAGAAAAGTAACCTGCCAGCTGATGCATTGAGCTGGCCAGAAGAGCGCTGGTGAAGAGCGAAGATGGCTGCGTTCGTAATTCCTGCAATCGTCACAGTACAGGAGATCATACCATGAGCGCAAAGATAAAGATGTATAGTATGCCCACATGCCCGCATTGTCACGAGGCAAAGGCCTACCTGAGCAAGAAGGGCATTGACTACGAGGACATTGATGTTAGCAAGAATAAGCAGGCAGCGAAGGAAATGATTGACCTGTCCGGGAGCAGGAGTGTACCGGTACTGGTGATTAATGATGAAGTTATAATCGGATTCGATCAGAACCGTATTGATGCAGCCCTGACCGGACAATGAGCAAGGGCCGACGAGGCAAAGGAAACGAGCGTTGCGCCTCGCTCCGTGCGTGGTGCTGCGTCTTGGCTCCGGTCCCGGCATTGGTCTGTTCAACTACAGAGGGAGGATAGAGCACAATGGATCTCACTGCACTGTACAAATTTGGATATGGCGTTTATGTTGTGTGTTCGAAAAAAGGTGATGCGATTAACGGGCAGACTGCCAACGCAGTTATGCAAATCACCTCTGAGCCACCGACCATAGCAATCAGCATCAACAAGCAGAACCTGACCCACGATTACATTCAGGCAAGCAGGGTTTTTTCCGTCTCCATGCTGGAACAGGATACGCCGGTAAGCTTCATCGGGACCTGGGGATTCAAATCAGGACGCGATATTAATAAGTTTGAGAATGTGACGTACCGAACCGACAATCCGGCTGCGGTTCCGGTCGTGATCGATCACACGGTTGCCTATGTGGTGGGAAAGGTTGTGAAGGAGTTGGACGTCGGGACCCACACCATTTTTGTCGGGGAAGTCATCGACGCCGGTGTGTTGAAGACTGGCTGCGAGTGCATGACCTATGCATATTACCATCAGGTAAAGCGAGGTACGACACCGAAGACAGCAGCGACCTACATAAAGCAGGAACAACCTGAGAAAGGGGAGAAGACCATGGCGGAGGAGAAATCTGCATCGGGCGCAGCCAAGTATCAGTGTTCGGTATGCGGCTATATTTATGATCCGGAGAAAGGTGATCCGGATGGAGGTATCGCACCCGGAACCGCATTTGAGGACATCCCTGATTCCTGGGTGTGTCCGGTGTGCGGGGCATCTAAAGATCAATTTGAGAAGCTATAAGCAGTAAAGAAATACTCTGAGGTAGCCAATGATTACCTGGACAGAAACTATCGAGAGTGCAATCGCCCGGGCTCGGGGTGGCAAGAATCTTGTGCTCGTCGATTTCTTCCATCCCCAATGACTGGGCTGTCAGCAGCAGGATGCTGCGAGCTGGCAAAACGAACAGGTCAGTGCAATGGTAAACGACTGGTTTGTACCGGCACGAATCAACCGTATGGAGCATGAGAGTGTCTTTCGAGAGCACCGGGTTTTCTGGACGCCAATGGTTATGATCATGGATCAAGAAGGCAGGGAACACTTTCGCTTTACCGGCTTTCTTCCGCCCACAGAACTTTGTGCCAGGCTCATTCTGGACGGAGCGAAGATCGAGCTCTCCCGTAAGGATTTCAAGCTGGCGGACAAGTGCCTGAGAGAGGTCGTGGAAACATACAAGGGAACCTTTGCCGCACCGGAAGCTGTGTATTACCAGGCTGTCTCTCACTATATGCAGCGGCATGATGCGTCAGCGTTGAAAAAAGGGCTGGAAACGCTCCGGCAGCAGTTCCCGCATAGTGAATGGGCATTGCGCGCGAAACCATATGAGCTGATTCATTGATCGATTGTGACGTTAACCGTTGTCCCGTTTCCGGTATTTCGCGGGATTGACTGGCTGGATTAGATGTGTCTATGACCCCATACTGGGCAGCGGTGATTGATCAACATTTTTGTCGGTGAATGGTGACCGGACAACGGTAAACGAATACAGGGTAAGGAGGTGAACGATGAGTATCTTTTTTCGTGGTCATGAGATCCTGGAAATGGCAGAGCGGATCGAACGGAATGGAGCCCGGTTCTATCGTCAGTGCGCAGAATGTGTCGCGGATTCGGAAACCAGAACTATGCTGCAGGAGCTTGCCGACATGGAAGATACGCACCTGCGGATATTTTCCTCGATTAAGAGCGCTTTGCCTCCGCGTGAATATGATCGTACCCCGCCTCCGGATGCACAGCAGGATGAGCTGTTGTATCTGCAGGCCTGGGCTGACGAACATGTATTCGACACCAAGGTCGATCCGTGTGCCCAGCTTACGGGTAAAGAGTCAGTGGAAGATATTCTGAAAACCGCAATGGGCATGGAAAAGGATTCTATCGTCTTTTACCTGGGCTTCAAGGATGCCGTACCCGGTAAATCAGACCGCGAAAGTATTGAACGGATTCTCAAGGAAGAGCTGAAACATCTTGCCCAGCTGAGCACCAGGCTGAAGGAACTGCAACGGGAAATGCAGTAAAGCAAAGAGCAGCGTAGCGAAGAGCATGGAGCAGTGGAGCAGCTGATCTGTGGGCAAAGTGCACAATGAGCAGTAAGGGTGTTCCGCGCCGCGCGGGTTGCCCGTCAGCTCTTTAAGCCCCGCCGCAGGAGGGGCTGCGCCCCACGTGAAATTGAAACAAGGTAGGGGGCAGACCCACGTGTCTGCCCTCCGATAGCTCTGTATAGCATATGAGGCTAAAGGCACCGTGGCATGAGGTAATGATCACTTGATGAACACTGTTTTCCTGAAAGGAGGCTATGCATGAAGGTAAGTGTTGCAGCACTACTCGGAGCGAGGAATATTGTGGGGTGGAGCCAAAAGGAGATAATCTTTGGCGGCGGGACTGTTGAAGAGTTGCTTGGGTCGATCACGACAGCTAGCGGCGGCACTCTGAAAGATGTACTGGTCCAGCCAGATGGAACGCCCAATCCGAAATACCAGTTTGCAGTGAATCAGCAAATCATTGACAAAGAAGCTCTCAGCATGGCTGTGAATGAAGGAGATCGTCTGGTGATAATGGATCGACTGCATCTTCCTTCCTTAACCTGCTAGCGGATGACATGAAGACATTAACCAAGAAGGAGGACCGATAATGGCGAAGCTGACCAAAGAAATTAAAGACCTGATTGAGAGCAATCGAATTGCCTATGTCGCAACCGTGGATAAGAATGGTGCTCCTAATGTATCGCCCAAGAGCACGTTCAGCATTCTGGATGACGAGACCTTCGTGTTCGCTGAGATCATGTCCACCCGCACTCGGGAAAATCTCCTGAACAATCCTCGTATTGCGCTTTATTTCTATTCGGCTGACACCAACCGCGGCTGTCAGATCAAAGGTAAAGCCGAGATGCTCAACAGCGGTGAGCTGTATGAGGAGATGCTGGAGGTCCTGCGGTACTTTGACCGAAAGGCTAATTACGTTGTGAAAGTGATGGTAAGTGACGTTTATCCATGGCCACCGAACGCATAGGCCGGAAGGATTCAGACGAGTCATTGCCTGTGCGTGATGCCTCTCTGTGCGAGGACGCAGTGGACGTCGCTGTCCTGATTGTGAAACGCTACAGTGAATTTATTCGTTTCGTTATACGCGAGCATCCTGCAGAGCCACGGTGCCAAGCAGCTCTGGGGATTCTTCATGAGCCGACTGATAGAATGGGCGAGGACACGCTCTGTGCTCGGACGTACTTGAAGTGCTGCGGAATCTCGCGAGGCAATAAGGAGGTAGTATCTCATGGATGAACAACAAGAAACCAGGACGCGGGGTACCAACCGACTTGGTGCGGCTAAGAGTCCGTATTTGCTTCAGCATGCCAGCAACCCGGTCGACTGGTATCCCTGGGAAGACGAGGCGTTTCAGCGTGCCAGGACAGAAGAGAAGCCGATTTTTCTTTCTATCGGCTATGCGACCTGCCACTGGTGCCACGTAATGGCTCATGAGTCGTTTGAAGATGAAGAGGTGGCTGCTTTGTTGAATAAACACTTTGTGGCCATTAAAGTCGACCGGGAAGAACGGCCGGATATTGACCATATCTATATGTCGGTCTGCCAGGCCATTACCGGAAGCGGCGGATGGCCGCTTTCGGTATTTATGACTCCCGAGGCTAAGCCGTTCTTTGCTGGCACCTATTTCCCCAAACACGGCCGCAAGGGTATGCCCGGATTCGTTCAAATTCTTACCCAGCTTGCCGCAATGTGGGAGCGGGACCGGGCCCGGTTGCTGGAGTCGAGCGATACTATTGTTAAGGCGGTGCAGCCGGCCGAGCAAAACGAGGAAGCGGATTTCGGCATAAACATGAATATGCTGCGGCAATGTGTCGAACAGTTCAGGAGAACGTTTGACACCCGCTGGGGAGGGTTCGGCTCGGCTCCAAAGTTTCCTACTCCGCACAATCTGTCGTTTTTGCTGCGGTGGTATGAACGGACCGAGTATAGTTCGGCTCTGCAGATGGCTGAAAAAACTCTCGAAGGCATGAGAAACGGCGGTATTTTTGACCATATCGGGTTCGGATTTCACCGCTATTCGGTGGATGAGCGCTGGCTGGTGCCTCATTTTGAAAAGATGCTCTATGACCAGGCCTTGCTGGCAATTGCCTATGCCGAAGCCTGGCAGGTTACTGGCAAAGACCAATACCGTGAAGTAGTACACGAGATATTCTCATATGTGCTGCGTGATATGACGTCACCGGAAGGAGGATTCTATTCAGCTGAAGATGCGGACAGCGAAGGGGTGGAAGGCCTCTTTTATGTCTGGACGCCGGCGGAGGTGAAGGATATTCTGGGAAAAGACCGGGGTGATCTTTTCTGTCGCTACTTCCAGATCACTGAAGAGGGCAACTTTGAACATGGCCGCAGTATCCCCCATACCATCGAAGCGGTAGCCTCCTTTGCCGAGCATGAAGGAATGACCGGCCAGGAACTGCAAATACTTCTGACGGAGTCACGACAGCAGCTCTTTGATAAACGCGAACATCGGGTTCATCCGTTCAAGGATGACAAGATTCTTACTGCCTGGAATGGTCTGATGATCGCGGCGCTTTCGATCGGCTATCGGGCCTGTGGTAATCAGCAGTACGTCGATGCGGCACGAAAAAGCGCTGACTTCATTATGCACACCATGGTTAATGAACGCGGCCGGATTTACCGCCGCTATCGGAACGGGGATGTGGCAATCCCCGGCTTTCTGGAAGATTATGCCTTCCTGACATGGGGGCTTATAGAATTCTACGAGGCGACTTACGACGTGCACTACCTTGAAGAAGCAATCACGGTTACTCGGCGAGCTCTGGATTTGTTCTGGGATGAGGCGCGGGGAGGTTTTCTTCTTTCCGGAAAAGATAACGAGCAGCTGATTGCGCCTAGCAGAGACATCTACGATGGAGCAACACCGTCCGGTAATTCCGTTGCTTTGCTGAACTTGGCTCGCCTGGCAGGAATGACTTCGGACAAGAGGTTCGAAGATGCGGCGCAAGCCCTCGTTGACTCATTTTCGAGTGATGTTGCCTCATATCCGATGGCCCACACGCACTTCCTCATGGGAGTCGATTTCATGTTCGGACCTTTACAGGAGATTGTGGTGGCAGGCCGGCGTGACGAAGAAAGCACTCAAGCTATGATCAGATGTGTGCAACGCGCGTTTCTACCCCGCAGCGTGGTGATGTTGCATGAACAAGGAGCGGAGGGTGAAGCATTGACGCGTCTGCTTCCGCATGTCAAAGATATGAAGCCGATACAAAATCAGACGGCTGCATACGTCTGTGAGAACTTTGCGTGTTCAGCCCCGGTAACTGCGATTGATACGCTGAAGGAGCTGGTAAGACGTAAAAAGCGCCAGTAAGCCGCGTGGCGGCAACCTATGAGCAACGAAGTGATGCCCACTTCGTTGGAAGTGAGAAGTTAGAAGTGAGAATGGTATTACCGGTCAAGACGGAAAAAACTGAAACGTATACAGTGCATCTGTGCTTAGGAGACTGAAGGGTTTTTATGCGAGATACACGTGAATCACAGAGGGATGGAAATGGATACGTTTGAGTATGAGATTAGCACCTATTCAGCAAAGGCATTCCAACGGCTGGTTTTCTTCTGCTCGGAAGCGGGCGAATGCAGCGTCAACGAGGTCACTGTTCAGGATACTGCTGCCTTAAAGGATATTCTTAATCGTCAGGGCGCTGATGGATGGGAGCTGGTTCAGATCTCATTCTCACATGATGGAGCGGTGGCATTCTGGAAGCGTCTGCGGCAGCAGAATGCGTAAAAGGACGAAATGCTGTTGCGGACTCCTGGAGGGGTACGGGAACTTTCCTCTGCCTTCATTGTCAGGGTTCCGGGATGGTGCACGGTGGTGAAGCAATCGCAATGGTGTTGTTCTTCCAGTTTCTGTATGCGTGTAGATCTTCTACCGAAAGGAGCGCTTGCGGTGAATAAATATGAATGTGGTGTCTGTGGCTATGTATATGATCCTGAAAAGGGAGATAAGAGTCGTGGTATTGCGTCCGGGACGAAGTTCGAGGACTTGCCGGAGGACTGGGCGTGTCCGGTCTGTGGAGCATCTAAAGATCAGTTCCAGAAAATGTAAAACGCTGCAATCCCTTGAACAGGGACTGCTATTCGTAGGGCATTCATGGAAAGAAATGTGATACGGGAGTCTGCTGACCGGGAATTCACCATTCTCAAAGGCGCAGTGGAAAACACCAACGAAGCCTTTGTCACCATTGACGAGCATCACCAGGTTATCTTCTTTAATCACGCCGCCGAGGCGATGTTCGGGTATGGTCGCGAAGAAATTGTCGGACACGATCTCAGCACAATTCTCTCGCCGAGCTGCAATGCCGGTCACCGGGAGGCAGTAGAAAAATATCTCGCAACCAGAAAGCCGAAACTCATCGGTCATGAGTCGGAATTTATGGCAGTCAGAAAGAGTGGTGAACTTTTCCCGGCTGCCATATCGTTTTCTGTAGCCGAAATTGACGGGAAGCTTTTTTTTACCGCCTTGATTAGGGAGCTCACGGAAACGAAAGAACTCAGGGATCAGATCAACCGGGCTGAGCGCATGGCGGCACTGGGACAGGTGGTGGCGGAGATTATGCATGAGATAAAAAACCCGCTCATGCTGATTGGCGGATTTGCCCGGCAAATGAGAAGGACGATCAGCGACGACAAAAACAAGGAACGGTTGAGCATTATTGTCTCTGAGGTCGAACGGCTGGAGGCACTGGCATTAGGGCTGAGAGATCTCTATTTCCCTGCGAGCATGTCATTCGTTTCTTTTGATGTCAATGAGCTGCTGGCTGAAGTCCATCAGCTTGTCCAGGAGGAATGTCAGAAGCGGGGGATTCACTCGGTCATACGAACGGAAGCTGGACGCCGCTTCATATATGGTGATCGCGGGAAGCTGAAACAAGTGCTGATTAATCTGACCCAGAATGCTCTCGAAGCAATGGGTGAATCAGGAGAGTTGGAAATCGGATCGGCAAGCTCTGGGAGCACAATTGATGTTTTTATCAGTGACAGCGGGCCGGGAATACCCGAGGAGATCCGCGACAAGATCTTTTCGCCTTTTTATACGACCAAGAATAAAGGCAGCGGGTTGGGCCTGAGCGTCTGCAAGCGGATCATGGACGAGCATAAGCAGTGTTCATTCGAGATCGTGAGCGAGGCTGGCAGAGGAACGACTGCCCGGTTGAGCTTCCCGTTGCACCAAAAACCTTGACGGGATGGCTAGGAGCGGCGTGACCATGGCATTACGTCAAGGATGTGCTGAAATCGAGTAAGGAGATACTCATGAAACCAGTAGAAATTCGAAAAGGTATTTACTGCCTGCCGGCAATCGATTGGAATATGCGTGACTTTCACGGGTATGCAACGCATCTGGGATCAACCTACAACGCTTATCTCCTGATGGATGAAAAGATCACCCTGATCGATACCGTCAAGGCTCCGTTTGTGGACGAGCTGCTTGATGGTATCAGCCAGATCGTCGACCCCTCCAGAATAGAGCAGGTGGTAAGCAATCACACGGAAATGGATCATTCCGGCGGCCTGCCGAAGATCATGGAAAGAGTAGGCCGGGACAAGCCGGTATATTGTTCTCAGATGGGACTGAAGAACCTGCCGCGGCACTTTCTGGATCCTTTCAATTACCGG
>JAGOGO010000230.1 GCA_017996625.1 Deltaproteobacteria bacterium
ACAACGTAGCGACCGGCAAGATCAAGCACCTTACGCCGCGACGGTGCGGCTGCGGTTATATACGCCACTTGCACCGACTGCTTCGCTTCGAGATCTATATCCTGACCAAGAGACATGATCGGATCCAGGGTGGCGCCGCTCTCGTTCGATACCCATGACGAGTTAGTGTCAAACGCAGATGGCTCTCGCATCGTTCTGCCACGTCCAAGAAAGCGGCCGCGATCAGTCTCACGGGCTCTGGTAAGCGCCACACCGGGTTCAGCGGTCAGAAGATGCAGCAAATAGATGGGCCTTTCTGCCTCTGAGCGAAGACGCCGCCGAAAAACCAGTGCGTTCAGATCCTGCAGATACTCACTCTCAATGAACAGCTTATTAAATGCCTGATGACGCCGATCG
This sequence comes from Deltaproteobacteria bacterium, assembly GCA_017996625.1. GTDB lineage: Bacteria > Desulfobacterota > WTBG01 > JAGOGO01 > JAGOGO01 > JAGOGO01. Next base: position 397 of record JAGOGO010000230.1, read on the forward strand.
GCATCGAATGGCGCGAGAACGACCTCACCATAGCTCGAAATTCTCAAGCGGCGAGCACGGTCACTGAGGTTTGTCAGCGTCAACCGGCGAATTTCCAGATCATCATCAGGTGGAATCGCGACTTCAGTATGGGCGGAAATATCGTTAGCCTGAGTACGATACTCCACTTTATGGGGAAGAAATGAAACTTCACACGAATCCCCTTGCGCACCAATGGGCTGAAGCGTCGATGACCACAGCGTTCCGGTTTCTCGATCCTGGATATAGATCCAGGTGCCCCAGTCGTCCAAAGTAGTATCCGCACGCCAGCGAGTAAGGTCGTATGAATGCCAGCGACTTCCGCCTCCACCGGCATTGGTGAGCATGACACCGAACCTGCCATTGGAGAGAACATGAACCAGTGGAAACGCTCCCTTAACCGGCACCGTCCACGGTGTAGCACTGATGTTTGGCGGAGCCTCCAAAGACCGACTCAGCTGCGGCGTCTTCAGATCTTCAGTAGGAACCTGATACGGAATCTGCTCGTGGAGCAGGAGTTCGACAGTGCGGATCAAAGGATCAGATCCAATCCTCTGAACCATGACGCCGTCGAGCAGGTAATTCACTAACGAGAGGAAGATCATTCCCTGATGGTGGCTGTAATATGATTTGACGATTGCCCGTTTTTGTCCGAGTGTCAATCGTGAACCGGTGAAGTCAACGGATTCATAAAAGCCGTACGCTCCCCGTAAGCCAAGAGAGGTCAGACGACCGATATTCTGCACCACGCCTCGGGGCCGCAGCGGTAAAGCCAGAAGCGACGCATACGGAGCCACCACCAGGTCATCTCCCAACCCTCGCTTGAACCCCAATCCGGGCACGCCGAATGCGCGGTACTGGTAACTCTTCCCGGCATCAAACCGATGGTACCCTGCTTCCGAAATACCCCAGGGTACCTGATTGCTGCGTCCATACTCGATCTGGACTTTCACCGCTGCGCGGGTGCTCTGCCCGAGCAGCGTGTTCTCATCATTGACAACAAAAAGGGCCGGCATCAGGTATTCGAACATACTGCCGCTCCAAGAAACGAGGCTGGTCATGCCGTTCACGGCAACCAGCGCTCTGCCCAGATGCAGCCAGTGGCTTTGAGGAACGTCGCCCTTGGCGATAGCAAACAGGCTGGCAACACGCGCCTCCGAAGCAAGAAGATCGTAGTAATTACTGTCGGGCTGCTGAGAATCAACATTGTAGCCGATACGAAAAAGCTGGCGTTGAGGTTCGAAGAGATACTCGAAATCCATTGCGGAAGCGTACTCGTCGGCTTCTTGACTAAGCGTTTCAAGCCCGCGCACAAGCCGGTTCCCTGTTATCTCCGCACTATCAAGCGCCTTGGCCATGAGGACGCACCATTGAATACCCCTATCCAGAAGCTCCCGCTCCATCGTCACTGCTTCCAGTTCCGCCTGCACACGGCCCAAAGCTGATCGGGCTTGCCGGCACACGCTCGCAATGTCATGCAGACACGGACACGCCGGCAAGCAGGCGATAAGATTTTTCCAGCTTTCTTTGATGGTCGTATTGTGAGTGCTTAGAATAACTTCCGGCGGTTCAGCAATCAGCTCCAGCCACGGCGAAAGATCATGCAGGCAGCGACGCGTGGTGCTCAAGTGATTATGGACACGCTCGATCCACATCCGTAGTCCGCCGATTGTTTGTGCATCGAGCATCCGGCCTGAACTTTCAATCAGGGCTATTAACCGCCGGTCCATTTCGGGTCGAATTCGCTCATCAAGATCGATGAGCAGCGCTCCCCAGTGCTGCGGAGCGTTTCGAACGTTCAGCACTTTGCTTCGGATTTCATCCCATACTTCCTGCAACGATGTCGATTCAACAGATCCTTCTTCCAGGCCCATAGCAATCCCATCCAGCACGTCAATCGTATCAAGAAGACCCTGCCAGCGCTGCCACTGCATAATTGGAGCCACACACGCGGCTGCGCAGCCCGTCTTAACCGCAAGCAGAGACAAAGCCAGATTCCCGCTGTCTACCGTAGAAACATACCGTGGCAAAAGCGGCGTCAGGCTACGGGTATCATACCAATTCAGGAAGTGTCCTCGATACCGTTCCAGTCGCTTCAGCGTGTCGAACGAATTACGGAGCCGCATACTGAGAACAGGAAGATCGATATAGCCACTTTCGTAGGCTCCCAATGTGGAAGCCAACATGAGACCGATGTTTGTTGGTGAGGTCCGGTGCGCAATACTTCCCAGTGGTGACTCCTGGAAATGGTCTGGAGGAAGCCAATGGTCTTCAGGACCAGTAAATCGTTCGAAGAACAACCACGTCTGCCGAGCCAGACATCGAAGTTCATAGCGTTCACCCTTGTGCAGCGGTTCGGCTCTTCGGGATCCCTTCTGACTGATGGAGTATGCGATATGAGGAGCAATGAGCCAAGCAAAGAGCAATGGTGAGACCAGCACACCTATTCTTGGATGTATCATGGCCAGGATAACTGCTGCTGCACCCGCCGCGACCGCACTGATACCCATGTGCCGCCAGAACAATATCCGTTCTCCACTGTTCCCGAAGAGGCGGCCGGCATGAGCCGCGGTCGTCCACTCAAGCAGATTCCTGTGAGTTACCGTCATCCGAATCACGGTTCTTACTATCGCATCAAGCGCAATGAATGCCTCATAGGGTAAAAAGGTCAGCGTCAGCAGCCACCTCAATCCTTGCATGCCAAACGACGCCTGTCTCAGAACCGTCGACCGGCTTCTAATCCGGCCAATCAGAAACCAGGATACACCACTGAAAAGCGGCACTACCGGAGTAATTAAGACAGCAGCCGTCCATACCAGAGCCGAGCCAGGCAGCAGAAACCATCCGCAGATAAGCAGTGCCAGAAGTGACGGCATCAGCAAGCTTCTAAAAAGATTATCGACTATCTTCCAATAATCAATCGCAGAAAAAGAGCGCCGCCCCTCCCCTGCAC
>JAGOGO010000231.1 GCA_017996625.1 Deltaproteobacteria bacterium
AATACAACCATACCTGAATCTCGCGGAACGCTTAGGCAGCCTTCAAGGGCAACTGTGTCGTGGGGTAGAGCGCTTAGAAATAGAGTACAGTGGGGTGGAACTCTCCGATATGCCGCTTCCAGCTTTGACCCAGGCGGCAGCCAAAGGCTTGCTCGATTCTACTCTTACCGAAGGCGTGAATTTCGTGAATGCACCGATTCTGCTCAAGGAACGAAAGATCGATCTCATTGTTTCCTCCACTTCCGAGCCTCGTGGCTATACCGGGCTTATTCAAGTAACCGTTCATACGAAAGCTGGGCATTCTACCGCCGCCGGAACCGTACTGCCGGGAGAGGAGCTGCGTCTGGTACGTCTTTTTGACTATCATCTCGAAACCGAGCTGGAAGGCATCAATCTCATCATTCAAAATCTGGATCAACCCGGCACTATTGGCGCGATCGGCACCATACTCGGAAATGCTCGGATCAACATTGCCGACATGCATCTCAGCCGCACCCCTGAGCGGGATAAAGCGATCGCCGTCATTCGGCTTGATAGCGAAGCTCCCCTTGGTGCTCTGCAAAAGTTGGCCAATCACCCTGCCATTATCTTTGTTGAGCAGGTGTTCTTGCCCGACCGGGGCTGACAGATTGGGTCGCTCGGACCTTTGAGCCGCTCCAGTCCAGCGCGACGCGGAATTCAAACTGTTTGAACGGCCTTAGCGGCTTGAACAGACGCATTGAGCCGATTAAGGTTCCTCAGCAATCTCTATTCTCCCGGTAAAGCCTGCCAGCTTACGGATCTGTTCAATGTACGCCTCCATGAGCGGCACTGCCTGGCCTGCAGTAATCTTCTTTCGTCCTCTACTGATTGCCATAAGGTCTCTAAACAGTTCCTTTTCCATTCCTGCAGCTCGGCTTACCAGGGTAATGAGGCGCTCCATATCTGTCACCGGTCCAAGGTCAAGAATGAAGATCACTGCCTGAAAAAGAGAAAGAAAGGAGGGCAGCGATCCAATAACCAATGCTTCTATTCTTCTTGCATTGCCTCCTGTTTCCAAAAAGTGTTCCCGCAATTGAAGCAGCTTGCCTTTCGCTTCCCGCTCGCACTGATAACGGACATGCCGCTTATCAAAATCAAGATGTGCAATGATGTCCTTACCATAAACGATCTGGTGCGATGACCTAATTGCAAGAAATTCAATAGGAAAATCCTTAAGCGACGAAATGATATACGATTCGGCAAGAATAAGCGGTACGCTTATCCCGCGCTTCCGCCATTTGGAAACCAGAGGCAACGCCTTTCCAAGATTGCTCATGCCAAGTTCGGTAAGTATTATGAGGAAATTGATATCAGACTGTTTAGGAACATACTTTCCGCGAGCGCTGCTGCCGTACAGAACTACGCTAATCAGCTCAGGTCCAAATATGTCTCGGTAATCATTGATGAAACTATCAAAAATAGCTTCTGGCTGCCGAGGAGCTTTCCCCATGGTATGGTCTCCCGTAATGCTTTTCCCGCTTATGAGTTCGGTCTGATCCTCCTGTTACGGCGTCGATGCTGCTGATTCAGGTCAATGTCACCAAAACCGCCACCGAACCCGGAGCCGAATCCTCCGGTGAAGCCGCCGAGCAAAGGTCCTTCCGGACGGGTCAGAGTTCCTTGCTTTCTCGTGCGTGATGAGGCATAGGGAAGAATCACGACAAGCAGCAGGCCGGCGAACCCAGCAAGATAAAACATGCCAAAATCGGTTCGAGCATTATGCGGCTGCTCTATTACACGGGGCTGGTAAGCCTTGCCAAGGCTCGCCCCCATACCCTCTGCGATAATCTGGCTAACGACCCGCATTCCCTCTAAAAGCCCGCTGCCGCACCGGTCGGTCTGTAGTGCTGGTGCCAGATAATCCCTGACGATACTACTTTCCTGATCTTGAGACAGCAGCCCATGCGCATCGGAACCGCTTACAAGCAAGGCCCTTCGCTGATCAAGCACCAACACGGCCAGCACTCCCCGTTCTTTGTCTGCTTTTCCCAATCCCCAGGACTCATAAAGCCTTCGGGCATAGTAACCAGGATCGGCATCTCCGATGGTATCGAAAGTAACTATTGCCAGGGAGACATTGGCTTTGATCCATAGTTCCACTGCCAGCTGATTTAAAGCTTCCTCTTCGCCAGGTGAAAGGATTTCGGCAAAGTCATTAATTGCGCCACTAGGACTCGGATAGTCTTTCCCTTCACGATGTTCCGCAGCCACAGGGTAAGCGCCTATACAGAAGCACAAAAGACAACAATAGCAGATTCCGAAAAACAATCCGGAACGGCAAAAAAAATTGGGCTCGTAAAAAGTCGTCTTGGAGACGAGGAAGTAAAAAGCTCCAGATGCAAGGCGCGCCAATCCTGAGGAGTGAGGCGTACATACCAGTACGCTGCAACGACGAAGGATGCAGCGCAACACAGCAGATGGACTTTTTACGATGTCGTCAAGAAAGTTCGTTAAACAGAGAGGGCCAGAACCCCGTACGACACCTGCATCCTTACGGCAATCACAGCAGCGCAACGCTTTCACGTCCCTTGGTGAGAATAAATCATCAAGACCCTGCATCAGTCCCGCAAGAGAAAAACGCAGACAACTCCCTACATGTGTCTCCCTGCTCGCTGTACCACGTTCCATTCTCCTGCTTCTACTTTTGAGGAACTCGCACGTCAAAGATCATACGAACCGGTAAGAAGTCGTTGCATCCGCTTTAACCCCGGCCAGCGTGGGGCTCAGGCGGCCAAACTGGATGGAACGATTTACGATGTTGTCACCTTTGTATCTCATACCATACTCTCAGCATCAACTCAACACGGTCCTTATTCCGACTCCGGAATGGTTCAGAGATCTTCTGGTCTTGACACATCTTTCTCTCCAGTATATAAAAATGAAACGAATGAATTCGATAGGTGTGACGTATCATTACGCCATGAGACAGGCTCGTGAGGTATCGAATCGCAATCGTTGGTGCCGGGATGTCAGGTCTTGCGGCTAGCTCTTGCCTCCACCGGTTGGGTTTCAAACCCGTTGTATTCGAGCGAATGTTTTCCTAGGCGGCAGAATGAATGCGAAAAACGCCAATGGTTTTCTGATCGACACTGCTGCCTACAAACTTCCTGAATCATACCAACACCTTCGAGATTTCAGACGCCAGGTGGGGATGGATGAATGCCGTACTGAAACGTCCGCGACATCATCCAGCTCTCTTGAAATTAGAAATACTCTGTAAAAATGAGCGATCTCAAGGATTTTCTCACGTATAAGATGGACGTCATCATAAAAAGCGCCAGTAAGCCGCGTGGCGGCAACCTATGAGCAACGAAGTGATGCCCACTTCGTTGG
>JAGOGO010000232.1 GCA_017996625.1 Deltaproteobacteria bacterium
GCTATCGGGCCGGCTATGGCACGCCGAACTGGGATACCAGTACCTGGCAAGTTGTTCAAGATTGGAGTGCAGCAAACTCGGCCGCCTACACGTTCGGCGTGAGCGGCAACTACTTTTTGTTAGGCCATGTGATTGCTCAGGGAGAGATCTGGGAGGAGGGAGACCTGCAAGGCGGATTTAATGTCGCGGTGAGGCGGGCACCGTGACGACTTGTATTTGAGCAATCGTCCGCTGAGGATGAGCTCTCTGCTTGTAGGTGAAAAGGCGGGAACCGGCCACCGGTGTTTGGTCTCGATTCGTACTCAGGTTCTTGAAGAGACCTGTTTTGATGGACCCGTACAAGTCAGTCTCGCGCTGTTCGTCATTCCTGCGGGTGGATATCGAACTGAGGCGCAGCCCGCCTTCGCGGGAATGACGAGTAGAAGTCAATCTGCTGCGGCGGGACTTTGTTGTTACAGCGAATAGATTTCTGAATTGAAGGTCTGGATCCAGTTGGCTTTCAGCATAACGATTGCTTCTTCGGTCTTGTCTACACCGATGATCACAATAGGATTGCCGCTTTCACCTCTACCCAGAAAGGGATAGAAATAGAGAACATTGATGTTTGCCGTCTTGAGCGGTCTCAGGATAGCTTGAAGCCCGCCCGGATGATCAGGAACTTCCACGGCAATCACATCAGCTTCTTTGGTAGAATACCCGTGGCTTTTCAGAACATCGAGCGTTTTTTTAGGGTCATCGGTGACAAGCCGGACCGTGCTCATGTCGGAGGTGTCGGCAACACTTATCGCGCGGATGTTAATCCCTTCAAATCCCAGGCATTCACTGACGCTCAAGAATTTCCCCGGTACGTTATCCAGGCTTACAGAAATTTGACTAACAGGCATCGTGTACTCCTCGGTATATCATATGAGCTCATATCCGGCAGCCAGAGCATCACTATTAGTTTTGATAAGTTTTTTTTTGCCCTTCAAAGCAACGGCAAGACCTTCGATGAGACTATGCAAGCTTACCAGATTGCTCTTCTTTATAAAAGCGCCCAGCAAGATCATATTGGCTGATTTGATGGAACCCATGTTCTCCGCAATGGCATTAGCCGGAACACCGACGACTTCAATATCAAAGCGATGAGGCGGTTCTTTGATCAAAGAGGAATTGAGAAACATCACGCCGCCCGACTGGATCTTGTTTTGAAATCTGACCACGGAAGGCTGGTTCAGAGCTACAATAAATGTTGGTGAGGAAGCCACCGGCGAAGCAATCTCTTCATCCGATACGGATACCGTGCAGTTAGCCGTACCTCCGCGCACCTCAGCACCATAGGCTGGTAAGTACGTGACATGCTTGCCTTCCAGCATTGCGGCCTGAGCCAGATTAAGGCCCATTGACAGAACGCCTTGCCCTCCGAAACCGGCAAATACAGTTTTAATCAGCATCGCGCTTTCCTGTTGTGTCTTTAATTATTCCGAGAGGAAACTCCTTGGCCATCACGTCGTCAATCCAGGTGAAAGCCTCGATAGAGCTTTTTTTCCAGTTTGTCGGGCAGGGTGAAAGGATCTCCACCAGAGAATAGCCGAGTCCGTCGATCTGGCACTGGAAAGCCTTCTTAATAGCTTTCTTCGCCTTGCGAATATTCGCAGGTGAATTAACCGCTACCCGTTCGATATAGCAGGTTCCTTTTACCTGAGCCAGAATCTCGCTCATTTTGATGGGATGACCCTCGATTCTGTCATCCCGGCCGTAGGGCGAAGTCGTGGTTTGCATGCCCAGCAAGGTAGTCGGGGCCATTTGACCGCCGGTCATGCCATAGACTGCGTTATTGATGAAGATAGCGGTGATATTCTCGCCCCGATTTGCAGCGTGCAGTGTCTCGGTCGTGCCGATAGCTGAAAGATCTCCATCTCCCTGATAGGTGAAAACAATGGATTCCGGGTATGCCCGTTTGATGCCGGTAGCCACCGCAGCACCCCGGCCGTGAGCGGACTCAACCATGTCTACATCAAAATAGTAGTATGCGAAGACCGAGCAGCCCGGAGGCGGCACGCCGATCACTTTTTCCTGGATGCCCAGTTCATCAATGACCTCGCAGGTAATGCGGTGAATAATGGAATGACCACAGCCCGGGCAATAATGGAAGACGGCTTTCTTTAACGACTTTGGACGACCAAATACCTTTTTCATCTGTCTAACCAAGACCATTCTGAGAATAAACGCGAGAAATGACACGCAGCAGTTCGGTAGCAGTTGGAATGACGCCTCCGGGCCGCCCGTAAAAAGAGACTTCCGCCGTTCCTCCCAACGATAATTTGACGTCATCAATCATCTGGCCCATGTTCAGTTCGAAGTCAAGGAAATGGGAAGTCTTTTTGGCGAGCTCACTGAGCTGATCGTTGGGAAAAGGAAACAGCGTAATTGGCCGAAACAGTCCGACCTTCATTCCGAACGCGCGCGCGTTCTTGATTGCACCTTTGGCGATTCGAGCTCCAATACCGAAAGCGGTCACAACCAATTTGGCATCCTCAGTCAGGTAGCTCTCCCAGAGAACCTCTTCCTTTTGAAGCAACTGATAACGTCGAAAAAGACTCCAGTTGAGTTCTTCGAGCTCAGCTGGTTCAGAGGTGAATGTACGGACAAAACGGCTCGGACGGCCTTTTGCACCTCGAAGGGCATCCGCCCGCACTGGTGGCTTGCGAGGTGCTTCATACTTGAATTCCACCGGCTCCATCATTTGTCCCAGCATTCCGTCACCCAGAATTATCGCCGGGATAAGGTATTTATCTGACATTTCAAATGCCCGGTAGGTAAGATCAGCCAGCTCCTGTACTGATGAAGGACCGAAAACGATAGTTCGATAGTCACCATGCCCTCCGCCATGAGTGGCTTGGTGGTAGTCAGATTGGGATGCTGCAATGCTTCCCAGGCCCGGTCCGCCGCGGGACATATTGACGATGACGGCCGGCAGCTGGCAGGCTGCGAGATATGAAATCCCTTCCTGCTTCAGGCTGATACCGGGACTGGAGGAGGACGTCATCGCTCTGGCCCCGGCGACACTGGCGCCGTAGACCATATTGATGGCGGCAAGCTCACTTTCCGCTTGAATAAAGGTGCAGCCCGGCCGACGGCCCAGGTTGGCTGCCATATACTCGGTCAACGCGTTCTGCGGAGTAATCGGATAACCGAAATAGCATTGGCAACCGGCTCTGATGGCCGCTTCACCGACAGCAGCGTTTCCAGTCATTAATACCTTATTCACGGTAGACCTCTATTGCTACTTCCGGGCAAACCGTAGCACAGGAAGCGCAGCCATTACAGCCGCCTTGCTCGTTGAACGAGGA
>JAGOGO010000003.1:0-57061 GCA_017996625.1 Deltaproteobacteria bacterium
GCATGGCTTGTACTGCTGATTCCAGCGAGCCGTATGCCGTGATCATGATTACGACGGTTTCCGGACTTGTGGACTTCACCTCGCGCAGAACCGAGTAACCGTCGCCATGAGGCATCTTGATATCCACCAGAATGACGTCGAAGACTTCATTGCGACAGATCTCTACTGCTTCGTCACCGCTCGAAGCAAGGGTGACGTCGTAGCCTTCTTTCTTCAGGGTAATCAGGAGGAACTCGCGAATTCCCTTCTCATCATCAACAATAAGTATTCGGTGCATTGGCTTGAAGGACCTTTCTGGTTGGCCGAATGAAGACCTGATTCGCATGGTATTCCTGCAGCTTCTTGATCGTATCGGCAAAGAGTGGCCGCTGCCGTTCCTGCTGGATTTCCAGGATAGCTTCTTCCATATCGGAGAAGTAGGGAACAAACCGGGGAATTGCTGCACGACGAATGATGAAGCTGTCACTGAGACTGTTTTCGTCCTTGCGATTCGGAACATTCAGAATGAAGGCGACGGTATTACGGCTAAGATGCTCCATGATGCTCGCACCCTTCGCACTGGAAATCTTGGGAACGATCTCGTTTACCGCGATTCCGTAAGAGGTGAGGTACTCAGCCGTGCCTTTGGTGGCGAGAATACATGATTTGTACTGTGCCAGGAGCCGTACCAGAAAGAGCAGTCGCTTGGTGCGGTTTCTGCGGTCGACGCTGATGAACAGAGCAGGAGCTGACGATCGTTCAAGACGCTGACGCAGCGTCTCGTCATGATTGAGAAGGCCTTTGCGCCGCATTTGGGATTCGATTGCGTTAACGGCTGCGGCAGCAGCGGAGATAGTGGTGAAGCAGGGAATCTTGTTGACAATTGCCTGCTGCCGGATGATGTAGTTATCGCTGAATGGTCCTTTACCGAGAGGAGTATTGATGATGAGATCTACCTCGAGCCGGGCAATGCGTTCCATGACCGTGCTGGCAACGCTTTTTTCCCATACCTTGCCAATCACCTCGGCCACCGGGATTCCATGCCGGCGCAATGCCCGGGCAGTTCCTTCCGTGGCTACGATCTTGAATCCCAGTTCTTCGAGCTTTTTGGCAATAAATACGATGACTCGTTTATCCTTGTTCTTGACGCTGATGAAGACCGTGCCTCCGAATTTTCTACCCAAAGGCAGTTCCAGACCGGCGCCCATCTGACCGAGGCTGAAAGCGATACCAAAGTCGTGATCGATGCCCATGACTTCACCGGTGGACTTCATCTCCGGACCGAGAACCGAGTCAACGCCAGGAAACTTGTTGAACGGGAAGACCGGTTCCTTGACCGCTACATGGTCAACCTCAATCTCGGTAATGATGCCCAACTCTTCGAGTGAATGCCCGGCCATCACCAACGCTGCTACTTTAGCCCAAGGAATGCCGGTAGCTTTGCTCACAAAAGGCACGGTGCGCGAAGCCCGTGGATTTACCTCGAGCACGTGAACGACATCGTTTTTGATCGCGTACTGAACGTTCATCAACCCGCGAACCCTCAGCTCCTTGCCTAAGGCGCGGGTATTCTCTTTGATGGTTCGAAGGAGGTCGTCATTGAGGGTATAGGGCGGCAGTACGCAGGCACTGTCACCGGAATGAACGCCTGCCTCCTCAATATGCTCCATAATTCCGGCCACCACAACGCGGTCGCCGTCGGATACCGCGTCCACATCCACTTCAATCGCGTCTTCCAGAAACTTATCAATCAGGACCGGTCGCTCCGGGGAAACGCGTACCGCCTCTTCCATGTATGCCCGTAAGGCTTCCTCGTCGTAGACGATTTCCATGGAGCGGCCGCCGAGCACATAGGAAGGCCGCACGACCGCTGGGTACACGATTTCTTCGGCAATTATTTTTGCTTCTTCATAGGAGCGGGCACATCCGCTCTTTGGCTGAACCAGGCCGAGCTTCATGATAATCTCACTAAAACGTTCACGGTCCTCAGCCAGGTCGATGTCATCGGGATCGGTTCCGAGAATCGGGACTTTCTGTTCTTTCAGAGGAAGAGCGAGATTGAGCGGCGTTTGCCCTCCGAACTGAACGATAACACCGAGAGGCTTTTCCCGGTCCACAATATTAAGAATGTCTTCACGCGTGAGCGGCTCGAAATAGAGACGGTCAGAAATATCGTAATCGGTTGAGACCGTCTCCGGATTGCAGTTGACCATAATTACCTCATACCCCTGCTCCTTAAGAGCCAGCGCGGCGTGAACGCAGCAGTAATCAAATTCTATCCCCTGGCCGATGCGGTTCGGACCGCCCCCGAGGATCATGATCTTAGGCCGGTCGGAAGGCTTGGTTTCATCCTCCTCGTCATAGGTCGAGTAATAGTAAGGAGTATATGCTTCGAATTCCGCAGCGCAGGTATCCACCAGTTTGAAGACAGCTTCAATGCCGATAGACTTGCGAAAATTGCGAAACGTCATTTCATCAGTATGCAGAAGTTCGGCAAGCCGTGGATCGCTGAAGCCAGCCTGCTTGGCTTTGCGCACCAGAACCGGCGTGATGCTGGAGAGGCTGTGCCGCCTGAGCTGCTGCTCCAGATCAACAATCTCTTTTATAGTATACAGGAACCAGGGGTCGATATACGTAAGCGCATGAATTTCTTCCACGGTCATATCGCGCTTCAAGGCCTTGTAAATGTAAAAAATGCGTTCCCAATTGGGCACCTTGAGCTTGGAGCGGATTTTTTTGAGTGAATTGCGGTGACGGCTTCGTCCCTTTTTTCCGTTCGGCGACGGCTTTTCTTTCTTGTCCAGCCCGTAGTACCCGATTTCCAGAGATCGAACCGCTTTCTGAAGCGATTCTTTGAATGTGCGGCCGATGGCCATTACTTCGCCCACTGATTTCATCTGAGTATTGAGCGTTTGATCAGCTTCCGGGAACTTGTCGAATGCCCAGCGGGGAATTTTCGTTACTACATAGTCGATCACTGGCTCAAACGAAGCGCGGGTATAACGGGTAATATCGTTGGAGATTTCATCAAGCGTCAACCCGACCGCCAGTTTTGCAGCAATCTTGGCAATGGGAAAGCCGGTAGCTTTCGAGGCCAAGGCCGAACTGCGGGAAACCCGGGGATTCATCTCGATGACCAGCATTTCTCCGGTCTCGGGATGAATGGCGAACTGAATATTGGAGCCGCCGGTTTCGATGCCGATTTCCCTGATGATGGCAATCGCGGCGTCGCGCAGGCGCTGATATTCTTTATCGGTCAAGGTCTGGGCCGGAGCGACGGTGATACTGTCGCCGGTATGAATTCCCATCGGATCGAAATTCTCGATGGAGCAGATGATCACCACATTATCGTTCAGGTCGCGCATGACTTCGAGTTCGTACTCTTTCCAGCCGATTACCGATTTTTCGATCAGCACCTGATTGAATTGGGTGTCCTTGAAAAAAGGTTTCAGAATGGTGCGCAGCTCGGCCTGAGAGAAAGCTATTCCGCCGCCGGTTCCTCCCAGGTTGTAAGCCGGTCGAATAATGACCGGATAGGAAAGACGTTCCGCTGCTTCAATCGCTTCCGAGAGCGTGTACGCGTATTCTCCTGAAGGCATCGAAAGGCCGACTCGGTCCATCGATTGCTTGAACAGTTCCCGGTCCTCGGCTTTCATGATTGCATCGAGCTTGGCGCCAATGAGTTCGACCCGATATTCGTCCAGGATGCCGCTCTTAGCCAGAGAAATGGTGGTGTTCAAACCCGTCTGCCCACCGATCGTGGGGAGCAGCGCCAGATAGTTGGGCTTTTTGTCCGGATTTTCTTGGGCGATAATATCGGCTACCACACTGGCATTGACGGGTTCCACATAGGTACTGTCAGCCATCTCCGGGTCGGTCATGATTGTGGCCGGATTGCTGTTTACCAGGATGACATGGTACCCTTCCTCTTTCAAAGCCTTGCAGGCCTGGGTTCCGGAATAATCAAACTCGCAGGCCTGACCAATGATGATTGGTCCGGAGCCGATCAGCAGAATTTTTTGAATATCTGTTCGCTTAGGCATGGTAGTGAATCATCATTTCCCGAAAATGGTTGAACAAATAGGATGCATCGTGCGGTCCTGGCGATGCTTCCGGATGGTACTGTACTGAGAACAGGGGAATCTGGCGATGCTGCAGCCCTTCCACGGTGTCGTCGTTGAGGTTGATGTGTGTGATCTCGATCTCGGCCGGGTCGAGGCTTTTATAGTCGACACAAAATCCGTGATTTTGTGAGGTGATGGCGACGCAGCCAGAAGCCAGATCCTTAACCGGTTGATTGCTGCCCCGGTGGCCGAATTTGAGCTTGTACGTTCTGCCGCCCAGAGCGAGTGCGAGAAGCTGGTGGCCCAGGCAAATGCCGAAGATGGGTGCTTTTCCGATCAGGGCGCGCACTGTCTCCACGGCGTACGGCACCCCTTGCGGATCTCCCGGCCCATTGGAGAGGCAGATTCCCTGAGGTTTGAGGCTCAGCGCTACTTCAGCCGGCATTGAAGCGGGTACGACCGTCACGAGAAACCCCTGTTCCACCAGGCGGCGCAGAATGTTGCGCTTGACGCCGAAATCATAGACGACTACATGCAGGCGCTCTGAAGCATCATCAGCGTGAACGGTATAGCCTTGTTCCAGATGCCAAATGTCCTGATTCCAGGGGTATGACTCTGCACAGGTTACTTCCCTGACCAGATCGCGCCCGACGATGGGCGGCGCACCCTCCAGTTTCTGCTGCAGGCTGGGAATGTCAAAGTCGACCGTGGAAATAATTCCCAGCTGCGCGCCTGCATCGCGAATATGCTTCGTCAGGGCACGGGTATCAATCGACTGTATTCCCACGACTCCGTGTTCTTTCAAATACTGATCAAGACTTTTTCGTCGACGCCAGTTTGAGGGATGATTGCAGCATTCGCGCACGACGAAACCTTCTGCCTGAGGGCGGAGAGATTCAACATCTTCTTCATTGATCCCATAGTTGCCGATGTGGGGATAGGTCATGGTGACGATCTGCCCTTTATATGACGGATCGGTAAGCACTTCCTGATAGCCGGTCAGGCTGGTATTGAAAACGACCTCTCCACACGTTTCTCCCTGGCTGCCGAAAGACTCGCCGTGGAATACACGGCCGTCCTGCAGCAACAGAACTGCCTGGTTATGTAGCACGTTCGTGATCCTCCCATACGATAGTACCATCCACAATAGTCATCACTGGCCCGCCAACAAGCTTTCGACCTCCGAAGGGTGTATTGCGGCTGAGTGAACGAAAGCGGGCAGGGTTAACAATACTTTCTCGCTCAAGATCAAGAATAGTTATATCAGCGGCTGCGCCCTGCTGCAGGGTACCGCCGGCAACGCCGAGCAGGCGCGCCGGATTAGTGCTGAGGAGGGTGACGGCTCGATTGATAGACATGCCGGCTTCGTGTACTAACCCACTCAGGGTAAGCGCAACCGCAGTCTCCAGTCCGGCGATGCCGTTCGCTGCACGACCATATTCCAGATCCTTATCTCCTGTGCCGTGAGGGGCATGGTCGGTAGCAATGCAGTCGATGGTGCCGTCCAGAAGCGCCTGGCGCACTGCTTCCCGGTCAGCACTGGACCGCAGCGGCGGATTCACCTTGGTGTTGGTATCGAAAGAAGTGACCGCCTCATCAGTCAGAGTAAAATGATGCGGTGTCGCCTCAGCGCTGACATGAACTCCGCGCATTTTGGCACGGCGAATGATGTCCACTGCTCCAGCAGTCGAAACATGGGCCACATGGAGTCGGGACCCGGTCATTTCGGCGAGAATGACATCCCGGGCTACCATGACGTCTTCAGCAGCCGAAGGGATTCCCGGCAATCCTAGCCGGGTGGAGACAAGGCCCTCATGCATGACGCCTTCGGCAGAAAGGGTTTTGTCTTCGCAATGGGAAATGACGAGTAGATCGAAATGCTTCACGTATTCCAGAGCGCGGCGCATCAGATCGCTGTTCATTACCGGCTCGCCGTCATCGGAAAGTGCAACGACACCTGCTGCTTTGAGGCTGCCGATATCACTCAACGATTCACCCTGTAGGCCTCGAGTAATAGCGCCGATCGGATATACTCGCACGCAGCCTTCCTGTTGAGCTCTGCACCTGATGTAGGTGGTCACCACCTTGTTATCGTTAACCGGATTTGTATTGGGCATGCAGGCAACCGCAGTGAAGCCGCCGGCAGCGGCAGCACGACACCCGCTCGCAATGGTTTCCTTCGTCTCGTATCCGGGTTCACGAAGATGCGTATGCATGTCGATGAAGCCTGGAGCCACGATAGTACCCGACGCATCGACGACCTGAAGATCGCTGCTTTTCCCACCGGCTACACCGGTGATCGTGCCAGGATCGATGCGGGGCGCCAGTTGAACGATGGTTCCCTGATGAATAAGAATGTCCGCATAATCATCTCGGTTCTGACCGGGATCAACAATCCGGCCATGTTTAATGAGCAGCATCAGGCACTCCTTTCCCGGCAAGAAGATAGAAAAGAGCCATGCGCACGGCAAGACCGTTGGATACCTGCGTGAGGATAAAGGACTGGGGACCGTCGGCAACCGGAGTGCTCATTTCCACCCCTCGATTGAGAGGACCGGGGTGCATAATCATGACTGTCTTTCCTGCATGCGTGATTCGCGCTTCATTGATTCCAAAGAAACGGGCGTATTCCTGAAGCGAAGGCAAAAGATGCTTGTTTTGCCGTTCGAGTTGAATTCTCAGACACATGACCACATCAGCATCGGCAATGGCATCTTCGACATTGAGGAAAACAGAAACCCCCAGTTTTTCGATGTGACTGGGCACCATTGTGGCCGGTCCGGCTACGCGAACGTCTGCCCCGAGTTTGGTAAGACCCCAGATGTTGGATCGGGCAACTCGGCTATGGGTAATGTCACCAATAATGGCAACGCGAAGCCCGGCTATGGCCCCCCGATTTTCTCTGATAGTCAAAAGATCCAGCAAGGCTTGGGTAGGATGCTCGTGACCGCCGTCGCCAGCATTAATGATCGAGGCGGAGACGTGAGGTGCGAGGAGGCTGCCAACGCCGGCAGCGGAATGCCGTACGACGATGAAATCAGGAGCGAGAGCCTGCAAAGTGAGAACTGTGTCTTTTATAGTTTCTCCTTTCACTATGCTGCTGGAGGCAGTTGTAAAATTGAGGACCTCGGCTCCCAGTGTTTTGCCAGCCAGTTCAAAAGACATCCGGGTGCGAGTGCTCGGCTCATAGAAAAGGTTAATGACGGTCTTGCCTCGTAATGGTGCTTCCCGGGCAAAGGCACAGGGGGACAGCCGCTTGATTTCCTGAGCAGTATCGAGGATAAGACTGATGTCTTGAGATGCGAGGTGCTCAAGCCCCAGGATATGGTGCGTATTCAAGGTCATTCCGAATTCCTTATAATGACTTCATCACGTCCGTCGTCTTCCAGCAGGCGCACATCGATAACCTCTCGTCGGGGGGTCGGAACATTCTTTCCCACATAATCGGGGCGGATGGGAAATTCCCGATGTCCACGATCCAGCAGCACCGCCAGCTGCACGGCCTGCGGCCGTCCCAGAGTAATCAGGCCATCCATGGCAGCCCGGATGGTTCGACCGGTGCAGAGAACGTCATCTACAAGGACGACTCTTTTACCTTGTACGGAAAAAGAGAGCAGGGAGGGTTCTCCGTGATCTATGCGGGTGGAAGCCGGGCAATCGTCCCGATACCGGGAAATATCCAGCTCTTCAACCGGCACCACGGTTCCCTGAATTTCCCTGATCTTGCGGGCAATACGTCGAGCCAGGGTAATGCCGCGTCTCCGAATACCGATGATCACCAGGTTGCCGAGGCACTGATTTTTTTCAACAATTTCGTGCGCCAATCGGCTCAGGACTCGATCGATTTCAGGTGCGGAAAGAATAACACGCATATCCGTACCACCTATTTCAGTCAAAAAAAAACCTCCTTACCTATCAGCAAGAAGGTTTTCGACTATTTCTATTACGGTATTTTCCAACTCTGGTGTCCCTTCTTAATCTCTCAGGATTAAATTAAAGGGGTTAGGGGAATTGTGCACGTATGGTGCTTTTTCGAACTTTAAAAAATTTTACTTCAGCAGCATTGTGGAGTCAAGACATATTTGCGAAGAGCACGGAGCAGCGGAGCAAAGAGCAATTGAGCACGGAGCTAAGAGCGTAGAGCAAAGAGTCGCGCGGGATTACGGGTTGCATGATGCAGATTCTTCAATAAACCAGAACTCCTAACCCGCAACCTGCAACTCGCAATCCCGCTCAGAGCGGGACTTTTTGCTCCGCTGCTCTATGCTCGACTGTTCTTTGCTTCATACTCTCTGTTCTTTGCTCCAGGAGGTCACCGTATAATGTCTCCCATGCGTGACCACCGGTTATAATTGACGGCATCGTAGAGTCTTACCGGGAGGTTCCAGAGAGCCCGCTCATGAGGTGAGCCATTGGACCAGTAAATCATAAAAGCCTTCCCCCTCACTGATTCAAGCGGAACAAACCCCCAATAGCGACTGTCTTTGCTGTTGTCGCGGTTGTCGCCGAGCACAAAAAGATGATTCTGCGGAACCTTAAGAGGTCCGCAGTAGGGACATCCTCCGGCAAAGGCGAGACTGTAGTTGCTATAATAAGCATGGGGGTCCTCATATTCCTGCCCGTTAATGAGCACCTTTTTATTCCTTATTTCAATTGTGTCGCCACCGACTCCGATTACCCGCTTGATAAAATCCTTCGAAGGGTCTTCAGGATAAATAAACACGATTACATCACCCCGCTTGGGGTCTTCAAACGGAAAAATCTTTTTACTGTAAAAGGGAACTTTGAGGCCATAGATGAACTTGTTGACCAGGATATGATCCCCAACCAGCAGAGTCGGGATCATGGAACCTGACGGTATCTTAAAGGCCTGAACTACGAATGCGCGAATAAACAAAGCCAATATGATGGCTAAGACAATAGCCTCGGTGTACTCCCGAAATTTTGATTTACCTTGTTTCATGCCTGATCTCATTCTAGTGAATGCGCGTATCCTTTCACGTAACTGGTGTTTCTGACAGTGCAAAGTTTGACGACATCGTAAAAAGCCCCGCCTTCGGCGAGGGATAAAGAACTGAATCCCGCTCCGAGCAGGACTTCGGCGGGATTACTTCGTCGTCTCCAAGACGACTTTTTACGAGTCCATCAAGTTTGGAGAGACAAAAGGGAAGTAAAAATAAATTCTATATATTAAACAGACATTGCAGAAAAGTCAAAGTAAAACATAAATTCTTGTGGGAGCGAAGGGCAGTTGATCCTGGAGCAGCGGAGTCCCGCCTTTGGCGGGATTGAGATCAGTATCCACCCGGAAGAATCCAGGGGCGGAAATGGCAGACTAGCGCCCTGTTATTTAGCGACTTAATCCTAGTAAGGGTTGAATTCCCCTGTTCCTGACGTGACATTTTAAGATTGACAAGCGGAAGTATTTTCTTTATCTTGATGCTACAGATGACAATACATAAGGCGGGCATAGCTCAGCTGGTAGAGTGCAAGCTTCCCAAGCTTGATGTCGCGGGTTCGAATCCCGTTGCCCGCTCTTTTGCTTGCCTCAGTTTGCCCAACCTCGCACTTTCAAATAAATATTTAGTTGATTTTGTGGATTTTTGCGCTATAATTACAGATTGAGTGCCAACGAAGTGGGCAAAATGCCCACTTTTTTATTGGGTTGAGAAGCCCTCGATTAGCTTCTTTGTTTCTTTTGTTTATTGCCGAGATGAGTAGTGTTGAGAACGATATTGTGACCCGTGTGCGCTCTTTCGCACTCCCTGTACTCGAAGCATATGGTCTGGAGCTCGTTGATATTTTCTATGGCCGCGAACCTGGGGGGTGGGTTGTTCGGATCTCAATGGACAAGGAAGGAGGGGTGACTCTAGCGGATTGTTCGAAGGTAAGCCAAGAATTGGGCTATATTCTTGAGGTCAAGGATGTCATCAGCCATCCTTTTAACCTGGAGGTCTCTTCCCCGGGACTTGATCGCCCCTTAAGAACTGAGCAGGATTTCGAACGATTCACCGGCAAGCGAGCGAAGATCAAGACCAGCCGTGCTATCGATGAACGGCACAATTTCAAAGGCATCCTTCGTGGTATTCAGGATGGCCATGTTCTCCTTGAAATTGACCACAAAAGCTGGAAAATTCCGCTTGATGCAATATCCAAGGCTAACTTGATATATGAATTTTCCGAATGATGACCGGTGGCTGAGCTGGTCGGAAGTCAGGCGGCACAGTGTCGAGAATACCTGGTTCAGGCACATAGAGTGGTTTCTCGAAGAGAGATCGACACCGCATGAGACTTTTGCGAAGCCGTTACTGATGGTTCGGTCACAGGGCGTCATAACCACCAGACAAAAAGGCAGAACAGCGTGAAGAAGGTTGAACAATTTTCATTAGATCGGGTTTTATCCGAAATTCGCCGAGAAAAGGGCATTGAAAAAAATGTCATTATCGAGGCATTGAAAGCAGCGCTGCTTTCGGCGGCGAAGAAAAAGTATGGTCCACGAATGGTGCTCGAGGCACAGTTCAACCAGGAGCGGGCGGAGATAGAACTTTTCAGTTTTCGAACTGTAGTGGATAATCCACGAAGCGGCTATAACGAAATCTCTCTGGAAGAGGCTCAGCTGCTTGATCCAGAGGTAGAAATCGGTGACAGCTTAGGCGTCAAGATAGAGACTAAGGAATTCGGCCGCATTGCCGCGCAGACTGCAAAGCAGGTTATCATGCAGAAGATCCGGGATGCGGAAGGGGAAAACATCTTTCAGGATTTCAAGGATCGCCGTGGTGAGATTATCGCCGGCACTGTACATCGATTCAACAAGGGAGACATTGTTGTCAACCTGGGCCGCACTGAGGCAATCCTTCCCGCATCAGAGCAGATACCAGGTGAGAATTTTCGTCAGGGTGATCGGCTGAAGGGCTTTATCCTGGATATTCGCCGTTCTTCGAAAGAGCCCCAGATCCTCATTTCCCGCACGAGTCCGCAGTTCCTGGCAAAGCTTTTTGAAATGGAAGTCCCGGAGATAGCTGAGGGCGTAGTAAAGATCAAGAGCGTTGCCCGGGATCCCGGCGTTCGTTCGAAGCTCGCGGTTATGTCTGAAGACGCGGATATTGATCCGGTCGGTGCCTGTGTCGGTGCCAAGGGGTCTCGTGTGCAGGGTGTTGTTCAGGAGCTTCGGGGAGAGCGGATTGACATCATCCCTTGGTCGGATGATCCGGCAAAGTTTGTCTGCAATGCACTTCATCCGGCTGAAGTATCCGAGGTGGTTGTTGATGAGTCGGAAAGGCAGATGGAGATCATCGTAGAAGATGATCAGCTGTCGCTCGCGATCGGAAAGCGAGGACAGAATGTCCGTCTGGCAGTAAGACTGACCGGCTGGAAGATTGACATCAAAAGCCGTTCTCGGGCAAAAGAGCTCAGCCGGGCGGCTTGCAAGAATTTGTCAGCAGTGCAGGGCGTTGGCGGAGTTACTGCTGAGATTCTGTTTAGTGCGGGGATTGCACGGCCGGAAGATATTGCCAATGCGTCAGTGGAAGATCTCACCCGGATCCCTGGTATTGGTGAAAAGAAAGCGCACCATCTCAAACAGGCTGCAGAAGAATACCTGAAAAACCTTGCCGAAGGCGAACCTCCTTCTCTCGAAAGCGAACCTGAAGCTGAAGCAAGCGGTGCTGTCGATGCGTCAGAGGATAGAGTAACTCAGGACACATCGGCACCGGAAGACAGTGCTGCAGCGGTTATTGACGCTGGAAAAGATGCAGGAGTGCAGGCTGAAACAGTTTCTGCCCACGAGCAGGAAGACATTGAATAACGAAAGAAACAGAAGGTGATGGGGCAATCAGGAGTTTAATATATTTGGCAGATATGGTTAAAACGAGAGTCTACGAATTAGCAAAAAAATTAAAACTCGATAGCAAAGAGCTGATCAAGGTCATTCACAAGCTCGGGATTCCGGCGACCAATCACATGAGTGCTCTCGATGAGGTCGATATCGAAAGGATTTATCAGTATTACACGCCTCCCGAAGAAAAGAAGATCATTGAGCAGCGGATTCAGCCAACTATTATCCGGCGTCGAGTAAAGCGATTGGTTCCAGAAGCCGAGACGGTTGAAGAACCTGTTAGGCAACCGGTTGAGCTGAAAGAGCCAGCGGAGCAGCCGGTCGTAACGGTCCAGGAGAAGAAAGAGCCCGCAGGGACGGTACCTGCAGAGCGAGTTCAGATGGAAGTACCGGCTGAGCCGATGGCCCCTGAACTGAAGCCGGAACGCATTTCTGAGGAAGAACTCCCTGCAGAGCCGAAACCGGAACTCGCGCTTGACGAAGCCGAAGCCCGCGTCACGCCAACCGAGCAACCGCCTCAGAAGGATCTTCATCAGCACGAATCCCTGACAAAGGAAAGCGAGAGAGAGGAAGCAGCACCGAAGGATGAAGGCTTCGTCGAAGAGGTGGCACCACCGTCCAGTCATGCTCCTGCTCTCGAAGAGAAAAGGAAGCCTTTCAAGAAAAAGAAGGTCAGGCCTCGGGAAGAACCAGCGCGCATTATTAGTAGGCCCGAACATCCGGTTATCGTGCCGGCGGACGCATCCGGACGAAGGCCGCAGCCAGCTGCCTATATTAAGAAACCGCAACCACTCAGCCTGGATCGGAAGCCCCAACCCCTTGATCAGGAAAAGAAGCCCTTACCCGATGCTGATCGTGAGAAGAAACAGATAATTCGGCCTAAGAAAAAATGGGTTATTATTACCGAGGATAGGGGTGAAGAGGATAAAGCCGGCTGGCGTGCTGATCGAAAAGGTCCACAACCGCTACGGGATGTGTCGAAAACGTTTCCGAAGCGCGAACGTAAGATCGTTTTGGAAAGAAGGCCGGAGGAGGTTGCTCCCAGGAAGCCGGAAGTAACTGTTCCTAAAGCGATTAAAAGGAAAATAAAGATTGCCGAGTTTATCACGGTAGGTGATTTGGCCAAGAAGATGGGCGTCAAGGCTGCCGAGGTGATCAAGAAGCTCTGGCAAATGGGTGTCATGGCAACAATAAACCAGTCCGTGGACATTGATACGGCCCAGGTTGTGGCTGATGATTTCGGCTATGAAGTTGAGAAGATGACCTTTGAGGCAGAAGAAGTTCTGGCCCGCGAAGATGACGATGCTGCTATGTTGAAACCGCGACCTCCAGTCATCACAGTTATGGGACATGTCGATCATGGTAAGACCAAGCTGCTGGATGCCATTCGGCAGACTGATGTGGTTGCTAGTGAGGCGGGAGGCATAACGCAGCACATCGGAGCATACGATGTCAGACTGAAAGAAGGAGAACTCGTTTTTATTGACACTCCCGGCCATGAAGCATTTACCGCCATGCGCGCCCGAGGTTCTCATGTCACCGACATTGTCATTCTGGTTGTCGCTGCCACCGAGGGGGTAAAGGAACAGACTGTCGAAGCGATCAATCATGCTAAGGCGGCGGGAGTCCCCATCATTGTGGCAATCAATAAGATCGACCTTCCCGAAGCACAACCTGAACGGGTCAAACGGGAGCTGATGGAACATGAGCTGGTATCGGAGGAACTGGGAGGCGACACCATCTATGTCGAAATCTCTGCTAAGCAGAAGATAAATATCGATAAGCTCCTAGAGATGATCCTGCTTCAGTCGGAGGTGCTGGAGCTGAAAGCAAACCCGGATAAACTAGCCCGGGGCACTATTATCGAGACGCGACTGGATAAAGGGCAGGGCCCAGTAGCTACGGTCCTCATTCAGGAGGGAACCCTTAGAGTAGGGGAGCCTTTTGTGAGCGGCCAGGTGTTTGGAAAAGTTCGCGCGATGCTGGATGATCATGGAGAGAAGCTGAAGGAGGCCGGACCGTCTCACCCAGTGGAAGTTGTCGGATTTGCCGGTCTACCGGAAGCGGGTGACCAGTTCATTGTGGTCAGTGATGAGCGAAAAGCCCGCCTGGCAGTGGAGCATCGTCTCGAGAAAGTGAAGCAGAAGGAAGCCGGAACTATCGGCAAGATAACCTTGGAGACCCTGTTTGACAAAATCAAAGAAGGGGAATTCAAGGAGCTCAAAGCGGTCATTAAGGCTGATGTTCACGGCTCGATCGAAGCGCTGAAAAAGGCAATTTCCGATATCAACACCAAAGGAGAAATTAAGGTCAATATTATTCATACTGCAGTCGGCTCAATAACTGAATCAGACATCATGCTGGCTTCAGCTTCAAATGCCATTGTTATCGGTTTTAATGTGGTTCCCGATCAGAAGGCACATGCGTTAGCTCAGACCGAACATGTAGACGTCCGGACCTACACTATCATCTATGAGGCGATTGACGACATTAAGAAGGCGATGGAAGGTCTCCTGTCGCCGATCCAAAAAGAGCGGGTGCTGGGCCGAGCCCAGGTAATCCAGCTTTTTATTGTCTCCAAGGTGGGTGCCATCGCTGGCAGCAGGGTTTTGGAAGGAAAAATCACTCGTGGTGCACAGGCACGGGTGATCAGGAAGAATGAGGTGATTCATGAGGGAAAAGTCACCTCCCTGAAGCGTTTCAAAGAAGATGTCAGAGAAGCACTGCTTGGCTACGAATGCGGTATAAAACTCGAGCACTTTGATGACCTTCAACTTGAAGATATCATCGAAGCCTATGAGTACGAAGAAATAGCACAAAAACTCGATTAGCAGGAATGGAGCCGGGGGCTGTAGCGGCACTGCATCTTTCTCTCTTACGGTGGACCACGATAGCCCAGTACGTGCAACCGCCTGCCCATCATTGTATGACTTATGGTAGTAGGAGTCTGTTTTCTTCATCTTCACATTTACGAAAGCAATTCTCTTAAGAGCAAGCGGCATGTTCTCCGGCAGATCATTGATCGCACGCGCAACAAGTTCAATGTGGCCATAGCCGAAGTCGGAGATAATGATCGGTGGCAGAGCGCACAACTCGGCTTCTGCGTCGTGGGAAATGAGAGTGGCCACGTGAATTCCATGGTGGACAAAGTCTACCAGTTCATAGATACCATGCATGCTGCGGAGATTTATCACTCCCATTGGGAACTGATTCATTTCTGACGATCTTCACGCGGTGCTGCATTGTTGATGAGCATATCCAGGTGCCTACCTGCTTTCCGGCGGACAGAGACGAAATGATTCCGTCATCAGCGTTCTTGGATTGTATCGCACAGGAATTATTCAATTCCACCGGACCGCAGAGACGCGCTCGCGGGACAACAATGTCCTCACGGGCGCGTGCTGCTTTCAGCTGCATGATCGAGCGGCGACTGCTGAGGTGTGTTTCGTGGGCAGCGAGCTGAGGTGCAGTCTCCTGCAAAGGAACCGCAAGGAGTAAAGTCTGAGGCGCCGCGTTGCTGAGTCCCGCTGCAAGCGGGATTCGCTGAGGGAAGAGATAAGGGTTGCTTGGGTTCATTGAGTTACTTGGGTTGGTTGGGTTTATAGGGTCGTCAAGGGCGTGACTCCTAACTCCTTACTCCTCACTTTTTACTGAGTAGGAGGGCGCATTATGGAATATAGTCGTTCAGATCGAGTGGCGCAGTTGATCAAACGAGTCGTGGCAGAGATGCTGGAGACGGAAATCAAAGATCCCCGTATCGGCATGGTCACCATAACGGATGTAACGGTAAGCAAGGATCTGCGCACGGCTCACATCTATTACAGTACGCTCGGCTCTGCAGAGCAGCGTCGAACTACTGAGCTTGGTCTACGGCAGGCTACCACCTTCATCCAACGTGAACTCGGCCATCGGGTGAGACTACGATACACGCCGGCAATCGACTTCCGTTTTGATTCATCAATGGAGTACGGGAGCCACATCGAGCAGCTGCTGCATGATATTGAAGAACACCGGCCGAAAGACGCCGGCGAAGAGAGCGAAGCGAATGATGCTGAACACGAAGATTCGCTGCCGGAGTAGATGGTGACATGAATGGAACTGCTGAGCGCTTTCAAGCTGTCCTCGATCTTATTCGTACGCTGCGCGGTGAGGGAGGATGTCCCTGGGATCGACAGCAGACAGTTGAAAGTCTTACACCATACGTGCATCAGGAATTCGAAGAGCTTGCCGAAGCTCTAGCCAGCAAAGCACCTGAGAACGTTCAGGAGGAGATGGGGGATCTTATATTCCTGCTGCTCTTCGTCGCGGAAGCTGCCAAGGATCGAGGAGACTTTGCCATCGATGATGTTTTTGAGCAGGTGCAGGAAAAAATGGTTGGCCGTCATCCGCACATATTCGGTGCCGTGCAGGCAACCGAGATCCACGAGATCAAAGACAACTGGAAGAAGATAAAGGAAGAGGAAAAAATCCGGCTGGACCGAAAGACGCTGAATGAAAAGATGCCCCGGCATCTGCCGGCGCTGCAGCAGATGATGTGGGTGCTGCGCACCGTCCAGCCAGATAGCGGCGGTGATCCGCTCACGTTAGCGGACCGCATAGAGGAATCAACAACAGCACTGCTGACGGCAGTTAAGAACGGAAAGCGGGAAACCGTACGCTGCCAGGCAGGAAGACTATTTTTTCTGCTTGTACGTTTAAGCCTGTGGATAGGCAGTGATCCTGAGGTGGTGATTCGCGAGGAGATCCGGCGGGTCCTCGGAGACGCTCAAGCTAAGAGCAACGGAGTCCCGCCTTTGGCGGGATTATGAGTTCTGATGTAAAGAAAACCCCAAACTCGCAACCCGTAACCCGCAACAAAATATTGACTCCTTACTCTTCACTCCTTACGCCTTACTGCTTTTAATGTCCACTTGACAGGGGGTGGTGTTACTGATATGAAGAGGCTGAAACTATACGAATTTAGAAGAAAAATGAACTCCTCGTGGCTGCCCTGATGAATCGCCGGCAGCAACGAAGCCAAGAGCACAGCTGCATTTGCTTCCTTTGAGCGATATGGTCAGCCCACACGATAAGACGTTGACAAAGAAGGTAGTGGAACAGTCTGCGGACCCGGAGGTTTTCTTGAGCTTTCGTGCCATACAGGGACATGAGAAAACACTGAAAATAGTGGCGAGGGTACTGGAGACCCGCCGGCTTTCACACGCTTATCTTTTTTCCGGGCCGGATGGCATCGGAAAGCGTCTTGTAGCCGGTGCCTTCGCCCAAGCCTTGCTGTGCGCATCGGGGTCAGCAGAGAGCTGCGGCCAGTGCTCATCCTGTGTTCAGGTGGAGAGCGGGAATCACCCTGATCTACACCTCATCCGACCGCTGGAGGGTTCAATTCCGATCGACCGAATCCGTTCCCTCCAACAGGAACTAACCCGAAAAAGCTTCACCGGATCGTACAAGGTATGCATCATTGATGAAGCGGAGAAAATGAATACCGCGTCTCAGAATTCGCTTCTGAAGACTCTGGAGGAGCCGACGCCTGATACCGTGATTATACTGGTCACCAGCCAACCCTATCGGCTTCTGGCTACGGTTCGCTCCCGCTGTCAGCAGTTCGCTTTTTCTCCGCTGACCTTGCCGGCAGCAGCGGCATTGATCCGGGAAAAAGCGGGTATCGACGAGTCGACCGCTTTGCTGCTGGCGTCGATTACTGGCGGCAGTCCGGGCAAGGCACTGGAACTGGACACCGAGTACGTGCTCTCGCTGAGAGAGCAATGGATTCACCAGAGCATCCAGAACCGGGGCCGCGAGCTCTTCCTGCTGGCTGAGGAGTTCTTCCAGGACAAGGAAGCGATCGAGGTAAAACTTAATCTGGTGCGGCTTTGGTTCCGCGATATTATACTCTGCAAAATTTTCGGCAATGTCGAACGGTTGGTGAACCAGGACAGAGGAAAGGAGATCGCTGAAATAAGTGCTCGGTGGAGTATGGAACAGGTACTCGGCGTTTTGTTGCTGATTGAGGAGTACACTTCAGCCCTTGAGTATAATGTCAATCCCCAGCTGACAATGGAGGCGCTGCTTCTTAGGATGGCACCAGAATCTGAGGCAGTACTGGTCTCATGACACACTATGAGGTTTGCATTCGACAAGCCTGTGCTGATTTTTTTGACCAGGCAGAAGTGACAGACAAGAGGTGAACAAGAAAAGGATTTTGTCATGCTGAGTCCCGCTCCGCGAGGGGTAACGATTTGATGCGCAACTCGCGCCGGCCGGGATCGAAGCACGAGCCCTTCGATCAGCTCAGGTGAACTCTGTCGAAGGGTCAACCAGAAAGCCTTTATTGACGATGCTGCAAACATCGTATGAGAATTAAACGGCATGAAAACAGTCACGGTTCAACTTCAGAAATCATTCAGTACAATTATCTGCGATGCTGGCGAAGCGCATTACAAAGCCGGCGATGTCGTGGTGGTTGAAACCGGCGAAGGGCAGCAGCTTGGCACCATTATTTGTGACTGTTGCCGATCCGGCGCCGAATCGTACCCGAAACCGAAAAACCGCGTGCTTCGGATGGCAGGAGAGGCAGATGTCCAGAGAGATGAAGAGGAAAACAAGCGTGCGGCAGAGGCACTCAGAATCTGTAAGCACGAGATTGAAGCACTGCAGCTGCCCATGAAGCTGCTGGATGTTCAATTTGCTCCGGGAGGAGAGAAGGTGACGTTTTTCTTTACTGCCGAGACACGAGTGAACTTCCGCGATTTGGTGAAGCAGCTGGCGGCGCAGTTTCATACCCGGGTTGAGCTGCGACAGATCGGCGCTCGCAATGAAGCTCAGAAAATAGGAGGCGTAGGTTGCTGCGGCCGGCCGATTTGCTGTGCTTCTTTTCTAACCCGGTTCGATCCCGTCACTATCCGAATGGCCAAAGATCAGGGCCTCTCGCTGGAGCCGGCAAAGATCTCCGGCTTGTGTGGCCGCCTATTGTGCTGTCTTTCCTATGAAGCAGAGAGCTACAGCGATCTCCTGAAGAATCTGCCCAAACAAGGCAGTCGGGTGCTGACGAACGAGGGCGAAGGTAAGGTGGTAAAGCTGAATGTCATCGAACAGACGGTAGTGCTTGAGCTGGAAGAGGGAAGGCGGATTACCGTAACGCCAGATGCGATCAGAGAGAAAGCGAAATAGAGGATGACCATGGGAAAGACCTTCTATGTTACGACTCCGATTTACTATGTAAACGATGTTCCCCACATCGGTCATGTGTACACCACTGTTGCGGCGGATTGTGCTGCCCGCTATAAACGTCTTACCGGATATGAGGTGTTGTTTCTGACCGGATCTGATGAACACGGGCAAAAGGTGGAGAAATCAGCTCAGCAGCTTGGCGAGACACCTATTCAGCTTGCCGATCGGGTAGTAGAGCGATTTCAGAGTCTCTGGCGCTTGATGAACATTTCCAACGACGATTTCATCCGAACCACTGAAGAGCGGCATACGGGCGCGGTACAGGCTCTTTTTGAGAAGGTGATGAAGCAGGGTGATATTTACCTGGGCCACTATGAGGATTGGTATTGCACGCCTTGCGAAACGTTCTGGACTGAAAACCAGCTGGTTGATGGGAAATGTCCGGACTGTCGACGTGACGTAGAGAAGCTGAAGGAAGCCAGTTATTTTTTCCGGATGTCCAAGTACCAGGGTGAGCTTCTCCGGCATGCGGAGCACAATCCCAGCCTTATCCAGCCGGAAACACGCAAGAACGAGGTGCTCAGCTTCGTGAAAGAGGGGTTGCGCGACCTGAGCATCAGCCGGACTTCGTTTCAGTGGGGCATACCGGTGCCCGGAGATCCTGACCACGTAGTGTATGTGTGGATCGATGCGCTCATCAACTATCTTTCCGGAGCAGGCTATCTCAACGATCCGGAGAAGTTCACGAAATTCTGGCCGGCTGACGTGCACCTGGTTGGAAAGGATATTCTACGGCATCATGCAGTCTACTGGCCCACTTTCCTCATGGCTGCAGGACTCCCTCTGTTCAAGAAGGTTTTCGCTCACGGCTGGTGGACTAACGAGGGAAAGAAGATGTCCAAGTCGCTGGGAAATTTTATTGAGCCGCTCGCTCTCATTGATACCTACGGAGTCGATCAGGTTCGCTACTTCCTTATGCGGGAGGTGCCATTTGGTTTGGATGCGGATTTCTCTCGTCAGGCCATGATCCATCGTATCAACAGCGATCTGGCTAATGATCTGGGTAATCTCGTCAATCGCAGTGTGACAATGGCGGTCAAGTATTGTGGCGGAATCGTACCAGCACCGGGAACGGAACATGAACGGCTGAAGGCTCAAGCGGCTCGGACCTTTGAGAATGTTGAAGCAGCAATGAACGATCTTGCCTTTCAAAAGGCGCTGATCGCGGTATGGGAGCTGGTGGGAGCAGTGAACAAATATATCGATGACACCGCACCGTTTACCCTGGCCAAGGACGCATCTAAGCGGGACGAACTTGCCTCGGTGATGTACAATATTCTGGATACGCTTCGGGTGATCGCGTTGTTTATTTTTCCCTACATGCCTGCATCAGCAGAGAAAATGTGGGATAGCCTCGGCATGAAGGATCCGATCACTACCAAAGATCTGACCAAGGACTACCGTTGGGGCGGACTTCCTGCCGGTGCTCAGCTCAAGCGCATTCCGCCGCTTTTCCCGCGGATTGAATAAGACGACACGCTGATCAGGGGCACGGCATGCCGTGCCCTTTTCTTTTTGCGCCCACGTCTCTTTTCAGCCTGTGAGAGCAAGCAGCACTGCATCACGGGGTATCCTGTTCATCTGATTCGCTACCATCCTCCTCGTGGTCGAGATGGTCATTCAGGCTAATACAGGTGAAGGCCAGGTGCAGCTCCTGCAGTATTTCACGGGCATGAGGGACCTGGATTTTTTTGACCATGATCCGGGCGGGCTCAAAAAACACTCCCAGACCAGCGCATTGCTCTCCTTTTATGAAGTAAGCGATCTGCTCGCTGTCGAACACGCTTCTTATGGTAACGATATCTCCCTGATTATACGTTCTAAAAACCTCTTCATACTCGATACATTGGGCTTCTGGGTCCGGGGGGAGCGATTCGATGAGAGGGACTGAGCACTCAACGCAGAAAAGAAATCCCAGGCGGTATTCCGCTCGACAGTGAGGACAAAACATTCGCCACCTCCATCGTTTGCACTGTACAGAAGGTAGTGCGTGTCAGCATACAGCATATCGCCCATCACCTTACCATTAACGCTGGTGCACTGCAAGGCCAAATTCTCTGTGGTTACGGGTTGGGACGACAGGACAGCACCGGGCAGGAAGAGAGCTCGGATGCTGGCGTGGCAAGCGGTCATTGACAAAACCTATGTTCCTGTAATACAACATCAATAACTAACATGATCACAAAACGAAGGTTTTTCACCATGTTCAACCCCGGAAAGATCATCAGCTCACACTGATCGTATCATAGCAAGGAGCGAGAGATCGTGGCAAGAAAACGGAGCGCTGGTTTGATCATTGCGGTCGTGTTGATCGGGATGATTGTTGTTGTATATTGGAGACAGCACAACCGTAACCAAGCTGATCTCTACTACTCCGGAACGATCGAAGCAACTGAAGCGGAACTCTCTTTCCAGGCTGCCGGCCGCGTGGCCAGAGTATATGTGGATGACGGGTACCAAGTCGATAAGGGCCAGATTATGGCTGAACTCGATCGATCTGAATATCAGGCGCGGCGCGATGAAGCACAGGCAGGCCTGGAAAAAGCTGTTACTTCGTTGCAGGAGCTGGAAGTTCAGCTGCAGATTTTTCGGGAAACGCTGCCGGCGGAGGTGGAACGGGCCCAGGCAAACGTGGCCAGCGCCAGAGATGCTCTAAAGCAGGCGCAGAGAGATAAAGAGCGTTATGACAGTCTGGTCGACCAAGGGCTGGTTTCCCGGCAGGCCTGGGATCAAGTAACGCTGCAGTATGACACTGCTCGGGCTCGTCTTGCAGAAAGTGCCGCTGTACTGGATCAGGCGCAAAGCAATCTTAAAAAAATTGCAGCCATCGAGCGGGAAATCGAAGCGGCGAGGGCCCAAATCCGGGTTGCCCGAGCCACCCTCGACGTGGCCACGATCCAGCTTGGTTATGCGATCCTGCGGGCCCCCTTTAGCGGGATCATTACAGTCCGCCGGGTAGAGCCGGGTGAGGTCGTCTCCCCTGGTGAGAGCGTATTCAGCCTCGCTGATCTCTCGACCGTGGAGTTGAAGATTTTTGTTCCGGAAACCGATCTTGGTCTGGTCAAGCCGGGACAGCCGGTCGAAGTGCGAACCGACACCTTTCCTAACACCGTCTACCATGGCCAGGTTGGATACATTTCTCCGGAAGGCGAATTTACTCCCAAGATCATCCAGACGCACAAGGAGCGCGTGAAACTGGTGTACCTGGTAAAGGTGATCATTCCCAATCCCTCCCTGGAGCTCAAAACCGGCATGCCTGCAGATGCCTGGCTGGCTGAGCTCCCCGATGAATCATGAACATATCTGCTGGCGGTGAGCCTGCGCCCAGCATTCAGTATGACACCGTGTCGGTGCACTTTGGGCCGGTTGAGGCGGTTCACGCGGTTTCCCTTTCCGTCGACTCAGGAGAGCTGTTTGGTATCGTGGGATCGGACGGAGCCGGAAAGTCCAGCCTCCTCCGTACGGCGGCAACGCTGGTTCCACCCTCCTCTGGCAGTGTTCGCGTGCACGGCGTTGACGTGATGAGCCACCGCAGTAAGATAAAAACCATGATTGGGTATATGCCTCAGGGGTTTGGTCTCTATCATGATCTCACTGTTCGCGAAACGATGGAATTCTTCCTTGACATCTACGGTATTCTCGGACCGGAACGCCAGAAGCGGATGACCCGGTAT
Source organism: Deltaproteobacteria bacterium (assembly GCA_017996625.1). GTDB lineage: Bacteria > Desulfobacterota > WTBG01 > JAGOGO01 > JAGOGO01 > JAGOGO01. Next base: position 22,779 of record JAGOGO010000003.1, read on the forward strand.
CTCGACTTTTCCAATCTGCTGCCGTTTCTCGACCGCCTGGCCGGGAACCTTTCCGGCGGAATGAAACAGAAGCTCGGACTTGCCTGTGTGCTGGTTCATGAGCCGGCAGTGCTGATTCTCGACGAACCTACTAACGGAGTTGACCCGATCTCACGGCAAGAGTTCTGGGATATGTTGATTCAGATGCGCAATAAAGGCATGACCATCCTGATCTCCACGGCATACCTCGATGAAGGCGAACAATGCGACCGGCTGGCGCTCATGCACCGAGGTCAGGTGCTGATCAGCGGGACGCCGCTTCAGATCCGCGCTTCCAGTCCGAGCCTTGAAGAAGCGGTCATTCAGCGGATCAAGGAGGTGGACCACGGACTCGATGATGAAACGTTCTCATGGGGAGGTATACCAGGTGCCTGAGGATGTCGTTGCTGTCAGGGAACTCGAAAAACGATTCGGGGCCTTTGTTGCAGTGAACAGGATTACCTTCAGCGTGAAGCGGGGAGAGATCTTCGGGCTCCTGGGGCCTAATGGTGCGGGCAAGTCCACAACGATTCGCATGCTTTGCGGTATTATTGCGCCTACCGCCGGATTCGGCCAGGTAGCCGGACACGATGTGTTTACTGAGTCGGAGGAGATTAAAAAGACTATCGGATACATGTCTCAGAAGTTCTCTCTCTATGGTGATCTCACTCCCTACGAGAACATTCGATTCTACCTGGGCGTGTACGAAGTCCCCCCAGGGCTCTGGAAAGAGCGCATCGAGTGGATTCTAACGCTTACCCGCCTGCAGCATGTCCGGAACCGTTTCGCCAGCGAACTGCCTCCAGGGTGGCGGCAGCGCCTTGCTCTGGGCTGTGCCTTGCTGCACAAGCCGGAGCTTCTTTTCCTCGATGAGCCCACCTCCGGAGTTGACCCGCTCACGCGGCGGCGCTTTTGGGATTTTATTCATCATCTGAGCAACCAGGGGATGACGGTGTTTGTCACCACTCACTACATGGATGAAGCGGAGCAGTGCGGCCGCGTGATTCTGATCGATGCTGGCCGTATTGTCGCCGAGGGTACACCGGCTTCCATTATCGCTGATGCCTGTCCGAATCTGCCAGAGGCGGATCTGAACGATGCATTTATTTATCTTATGAGGCGTGAGACGCAATGACCCTAAGGAAGGTGAACGCGATTGCACGCAAAGAGCTGCGTCATCTCCTTCGTGATTTCCGAAGCCTGTACCTGGCATTCGTGCTGCCACTGGCCTTGATACTGCTCTTCGGATATGCGCTCAGTCTTGACGTTGATAACATTGCAGCGGTGGTTGTGGATCATGACAGCACCCTGTCCAGCCGCGCCCTGATTGATTCTCTGGACGCATCGGCATACTTTCAGGTTAATCATCATGTGCCTACGGTCGAAGCTGCTGTCGCATATCTGGATCGAGGCGACGCACTCATGGCAATAGTGATACCGCCAGGCTTTGCTCGAGACCTCAACGCAGATCGCGACGCACCGGTGCAGATCCTGATCGACGGCAGCGATCCGAACTATGCTACACTCTCCCGCGGGTACGTGACCGGCTTTTTCATGGAATACAATCGAGAGCAGCTCCGCACTTTTTTTGAACGCCGAGGGTTGTCCCCGATCCAGCCGCCGCTCGACCCCCGCGTCAGGGTGTGGTTCAATGAAGATCTGGAAAGTCGCAATTTTATTGTGCCGGGGATCATCGCAGTCATTATTATGATTGTCGGCGCCATTCTTACTTCTCTGGTCATCGCCCGGGAGTATGAAAACGGAACAATGCAGACCCTGCTAACCCTTCCGATTACAGCAGCGGAGTTGCTGGTGGGGAAAGCCATACCCTATTTCTGTATCGGGTTGATTGATATTCTTATTGCTGTGCTGATGGGAAAGATGCTGTTCGGGATAGTACTTAAGCAGAGTTTTTGGCTGCTGGCGCTGTCCTCCTGCCTCTATCTGCTGGTGGCTTTGAATCTGGGACTTTTCATTTCCATAGCGACCAAGTCGCAGCTGGCGGCAAACCAGATGGCAGTGCTCACGACCTATTTGCCGTCACTCCTGCTTTCGGATTTTGTTTTTCCAGTACATACGATGCCGGTAATATTGCAGTGGCTTTCCCGGATTGTTCCCGCCACCTACTTTATCGATATTCTCAATGCTCTGTACCTGCGCGGAATGGGGATAAACGCGGTATGGCCGGATATCCTCATACTTGCGAGTATCTTCGTGCTGCTTGCCGGCGTAAACGTGCGCGGACTACGCCAGGAGGGAATGTAGCGTGCACTGGATCAGGATTAGAGAATTGGTGCGCAAAGAGTTTATTCAGCTTTTTCGGGACCGCAGAACCCGTTCGCTGCTGGTCATTGCTCCGGTTATTCAGCTCCTTGTCTTTGGCTATGTCGTCAGCACAGAGGTGCGTGACGTCCGGGTTGCTTTCCTCGATCAGGCACATACCCGTGAGAGCCGGATGGTCTTTGACGGGTTCGATGCTAATGAGACCTTCCGGATCACCCACATCGTGGATACTGAGCAGGAGCTTGAATCTCTGCTCCTCAATCGCACGGTAGATCTCACGGTGCAGATTCCTTCTCGCTTCAGCGAGCAGATTAACCAGAGCGGCTCTGCGGCGCTTCAGATCATTGCTGACGGCAGTGCGAGTAATATGGCATCGGTGCGCATCGCGTATGCATCGCTGGTCGTGGAAAGGATTAATCAGCTTCTCCTCGATGAACGCTATTCTCAGTCTCTTCAGTATGGAAGAATCGATGATCGGATCCGAACCTGGTACAACCCGAATCTGGACAGCCGTGATTTTTTCATTCCCGGCGTCGTGGCGTTTCTCATTATGCTGACTACGCTCCTGTTCACATCCATGGCGATTATTCGGGAGCGAGAAACAGGAACACTGGAGCAGCTCATTGTAACGCCGGTCAGGCCGTTTGAACTTATCCTGGGAAAAACCGTTCCTTATGGTATTATTGCCGTGGTCCAGATGATCCTGGTTACCACATTGGCGGTATTCTGGTTTTCCGTACCTTTCAAGGGAGACATCTGGCTTCTTTTTGCCGGCACCTGTCTATTTCTCCTGAGCACGGTGGGAACGGGCCTTTTCATTTCTACCGTATCAGCTACTCAGCAGCAGGCGATGATGACGACGTTCTTCTTCATGCTGCCGTTTTTTCTCTTGGGCGGCTTGGTCTTTCCCATCGTAAGCATGCCGGAGACGGTACAGTGGCTTACCCTGGTAATACCGCTCAGGTACTTTTTGATAATCATTCGCGGACTGTTTCTTAAAGGAGTGGGTTTCGCTGTCCTCTGGCCGCAGTATGTGGCCTTACTGGTACTCGGAATCACACTCCTGGTGGGAGCAATCACCCGATTTCGGAAGCGAATGGATTGAGGCTGGAGAATGGTTGAATTGAGGAATGGTTAAGTATACACCATTTAACCACTTATCCATTTGACCAATTCATGAAGAAGGAGAAAGCGCCATGACCAAGAAAACGTTTGGACCCCAGACGTGGCTTTATCCCATGCCGGCAGTACTGGCAGGGGTGACCATTGGCGATACAGCAAATTTTATGACTGCTGCATGGTGCGGTATTGTCGCTTTCAAGCCGCCGACACTGGTGGTAGGAATCCGCCGCAGCCGCCATACCTATCAGGGCATGCACCAGGAGTTCTCTATTAACATTCCTTCAACCGGCATGGTTAAGGAAGTCGACTATTGTGGTATTATCTCAGGCAAGGACGTGGATAAGTCCAAGCTGTTCACTATCTCCCTTATATCTTCACGCTCCCTGACGGAAGTTACTGGAGCATGGGCGAGTTCATTGCCAAAGCCTTTCAGATAGGAAAACAGAAGCAATGAGGAACACCGGCCGGAGCGGACGGTGAATTTTTTATCAATTCAAGACACGGAAAGAGGTTGTACCAATGGTAGAGCGGCAGTATCTTGTGGATGCTATGACTATTAATGAGCCATGGCGACTTTTCAAAATTATGGCAGAGTTTGTCGACGGATTTGAGAAGCTTTCGGACAGCTATCCCTGTGTATCAATTTTCGGTTCGGCACGGCTCAAGCCAGGTGATGGTGTCTATGAAAAGACGGTAGAGATCGCGCGCAAGCTGGCAGAGCAAGGATACCATATCATTACCGGCGGCGGGCCCGGGGTCATGGAGGCGGGCAACAAAGGCGCAAAGGAAGGCGGAGGGAAATCGATCGGCCTGAACATCCATCTGCCGATGGAGCAGGCCGTAAATCCTTATGTGGGAGTCAACCTCGAGTTTCAGTACTTTTTTGTCCGCAAGGTGATGTTTATCAAGTACGCGCAGGCCTACATCGGTATGCCCGGAGGCTTTGGTACGCTGGATGAAATCTTCGAAGCACTCACCTTGATTCAAACAAACCGCATCCGGCCATTCCCGGTGATTCTGGTAGGTCGCGAATACTGGGGGTCATTGTGGAATTGGATACGAGAAAGCATGCTCAAACACAAATTTGTTTACCAGGAAGACCTGGAGCTGGCGACAATTGTGGATGAGCCTGATGAAGTAGTGCGGATTATCAAGAAGACGGTGGTTATTTAGGGGCTTACCATTGTCCGTTCACCGCTCACCGACAGGGTAAGCGAGATACCCGGGTAAGGCGAGGGCGACTTGTTACGGGAACTCGAAGCGTTCTCCAAATTGGGGAATAGTGACCTCCCAGCCAAAGGTGCTGCGAATCTTTTGCGCCAGAGATGCCGCTGCTTCTGGCTCTCCGTGCACGATAAAGGTTCTGAGGGGAGGACGATTGAAACCCATAAGCCAAGCAAGTATCTCACTATAGTCGGCATGCGCCGAGAAGCCCGAGAAATTTTCAATCCTTGCATTGATGGGGATGCGCTGTCCGTGAATTTTGACGGTTCGCTCTCGCCTGTCCAGAATAGTCCTTCCTCGAGTTCCTTCTCCCTGGAAACCGATAAACAGCACAGTATCTTTTGCATTCGGCAACCGGTATTCAAGATGATGAAGAATGCGGCCGCCTTCCACCATGCCGCTGGCAGATATGATAATCGCCCGGGAGGCGATTCGGTTGAGCGCTTTCGACTGCTCCCGATCTTCACAGTAGGTGATGGATCGGGTCTTAAAGATGCTGGTGCCGGTCATTTCCAGCAGACGAGCCCGCATACTGTAATCGGCTACTCTTTTTTCCGATATGCGCGTAGCCTCAATGGCCATGGGAGAGTCCACGTAGATGGGAACAGCGGGAATTTTTCCGGCTTCCTCCAGCTCACGGATACAGAAAAGAAGCTCCTGAGTCCGGCCGACGGCAAATGAGGGAACAACCAAAACGCCGCCGCGATCCATACTCTCATTGATGATCCGGGCCAGATTTGCGGAGGGATTCCCGTCATCGTGAAGCCGGTTGCCATAGGTTGATTCGATAATCAGGTAATCGACTTCAAAGACCTGCACCGGTTCGCGCAGGAAAAGGCTGGCGGGGCGGCCCAGGTCCCCGCTGAAGAGCAGGCGGCGGGTGGCGTTCTTTCTGCTGATCTTTATATCGACAAAGGATGAACCGAGAATGTGTCCGGCGTCTTTGAACTTCACCCGGACTTCACCATTGAGAGCCAGGTCTCGCCCATAGAAAAAAGATTTGAAGTGAGCAAGAGATCGTTCAGCGTCCTCCATGGTATAAAGGGGAAGGGCAGGGTGGTGCTTGGAGTAGCCTTTCTTATTAGCCCAGTAAGCATCTTCTTCCTGCAGCCGGGCGCTGTCGCGGAGCATGATCCCGCACAGGTCGGCTGTGGCCGGAGTGCAGTGAATAGCGCCTCTGAATCCTTCGCGGCAGAAGCGAGGAAGATACCCGGTATGATCGAGATGAGCGTGGGTGAGAAAGACATCGCTTATCTCGGATGGCGGTATCGGAAAAGGATCCCAGTTTTTGAGTCGGTGTTCCTTTAAGCCCTGAAAGAGACCACAGTCAACCAGCAGTTTCATACCGCCGGTTTCCAGTAGAAATCGTGAACCAGTAACTGTACCCGTAGCGCCAAGAAAAGTGAGATGCTGCATGCTTTCTCCCGAGGAATGATAATACCACCTCAGGAATCTACATGGACTGCAGGAAGAAAGCAAGCGTTTTATTCACCATCGAAGGCTGACCACCATCACAATGGTGTAGCCCCGGACTAGAAGAGCTTTTCTTGTGACCCTGATTTCCTCAATGATGATCAGGCAAGATCTAGTTTGCGCGATATTTCTACTGGCAGGCTGTATGCAGAGCTCATGCTGTCGGAACCGTAGTTTATTTGAGTGATTGACTCAGCAACATTCCGATAAAAACAGTCGCTGCAGTCCCAGAATCTCCAAAAGTACTTTGCGGCATGGGTCAGGCACTGATCGTAATGGGGACAATAAAGATTGCGTTTTCCCGAACGGTGAACTGGATTAAGTAACGGCATCGGTTTACCTCTGTATGAAAGGATCAGTATTACGCCTGGTTTCAGGTAAGGCTGGTCGCTAGACAATAGAATAACTATGGTTGATTGGCTGAAAGAGTACATACTCCCCACGGTGTATTTTCCGGATTTCGACAGAGTATTTTTCCATCGACTGCGGGTATCGGCTCTGCCTTCTGATGAGAAGAGGAGTCTGGCTCATTGTTTGCACAAAGAGGAGCGGCTATGAGATAACTGCATATAAGCGATAGGAAAGCACAGCAACCTTTATTAAAGATGAGAAGTTCGCTTCGGACCGGCCAGATGAATGCGGGTGGCGAACCGACGGACAAAGGTGGCGGAGTCCATTTCGGGTCTACTACCTGGCTGTCATATTCTTCTTGACAAGCGAGCAGTATTAGGATTTACTAGAAAAGATAGTAAATGCAGTAAATAAGCTCCGGGATTCTTGTGCCGCAAGGTTTGAGATGTCAACCGAGCGGCTTTTTCTCGTGCCGTTTGCTGCATAGGAGCAACTTTTCAGTATCTAGGAGGTAGCAATTAATGGTCAGAGGAACGGTGAAATGGTTTAGCAGCCAAAAAGGTTACGGATTTATCACAACGGAATTCGGTGATGATGTGTTCGTACACCACAGTGAAATCCAGGAGCAGGGATTTCGCTCCCTTGAGGATGGTCAGGAAGTCCAATGTGAAGTTGTATCCAGTCCGCGAGGAAAGCAGGCAAAAAACGTTACAAAAATATAGGCCCAACGGAGACTGCAGAAGGCTGCAGAAAGGACAGGAATCCCTCCGCTAAGAAGACTGATGGTGGGTGCCGTGCGCGGCGCATGGCCCCACTTTTTTTCGCCTTGATTGCCGTAAGCGCTCACCTGTTTGAAAGAAGGTATCGAGCAGCCCGCCTGCTCTCATGCCCCTAGGGAGCAGCAATCAAGGGTAATGACATGCTCCCGCTATGGTTGCGGCCGTCAGGGAGAAGGGAGGTTTTATAGTGGAAGCAAAGCACGGTGATAGAGTATTGGTTCACTATACCGGGAAACTGCGCGATGGTACGGTGTTCGATTCCTCGGCAGACGGTGATCCTATGGTCTTTACCATAGGTGCGGGCGAGACAATCCCTGGTTTCGAATACGCAGTGATCGGAATGACACCCGGAGAAAAGAAGACGACCTTTATCGTCGCGGATGACGCTTACGGATCATGGACTGAAGACAGAATAGTGACGGTTCCCCGAAAGGACTTTCCCCCCTCGATCATTCCGGAGAAAGGGCAGATATTGGAAATGAGTCACGCCGAGGACCAAAACATCCTATTGAAAGTAATTGATGTTGATGAGACGATGGTCACCCTTGATGCTAATCATCCGCTGGCGGGGGAGGATCTTATTTTCGATATCGAACTGATAAGCATTACCTGAGTTTCTGGATACTGTTTTTCCGATCTTATCTGGTGGTAGCGGCAGTGCTTCGAGATTGGGAGTGCCGGATAGGTGGGCACATCGCGAGGCCTTACGCTTGATTGTGGGTGATACTACACCGTTTATCTCTTGTTCAGATTTTTCCTTAGCTATTTGCCCTTCCTGCTTTGCCGCGGAACTATAGTGAATCGCGTTGCCGGAGATGTCCCCAGCTGACGTACGACGGGTGCTTTAAGCTTTTTCTTGAGCCGTACGGCTCGCTTTCCTATAATGATACGTGAAATGCGAGAATTCCGTCCAGGCTAACATGCTGATCAAGGAGCAGGAGTGCTCCCCGGTTCTGACTACGATCCCAGGCAATCAGAGAAGAAAGGAATGTTGTATGGTAACTACAGATCTAGCGGTTTGCTTTAATATACTGCAGACCTGGATCATTTCTCATGGCCTGAGGCTCGTAGTCATCCTTGTCCTCAGCATCATTACTTTGAAACTCGCCCAGACCCTGTCTGTGCGTGTTTTTAGCTCGCTGCAGAAGCGAAGGGATGATATAGAATTTCAGAAGCGCACCGAGACTCTCGGCTCAATCGTCCATTATATCCTCACGGTTGCCATCGTTTTTATCGCCGCTATCATGGTACTGAGCGAACTGGGTGTTAAAATCGGGCCGGTGCTGGCCGCAGCTGGCGTCGTCGGTGTGGCTGTCGGTTTTGGCGCGCAGAGCCTGGTGAAAGATGTGCTCAGCGGCTTCTTTATCCTGCTGGAAGATCAGATCCGCGTGGGTGATGTTGTTGATATAGCAGGCAAGAGCGGTCTGGTGGAGAAGATTAACCTTAAGATAACGATTCTACGGGACCTGGCAGGCAACGTGCACTATATTCCGAATGGGCAGATCTCCATTGTCACTAATATGACCAAAGGGTACTCGCGCTATGTTTTTGATATCGAAATCTCATATGATCAAGACGTTGATGAGGTGCTTCAGGTAATGCAGGAAGTGGACGAAAGTCTTCGTAGCGACCCTGCTTTCAAGGACGACATCATCGAGCCGCTGGAAATTCTTGGTTTGGATCGGTTTGCCGATTCAGCAGTTATTGTCAAAGCGCGGACGACGACGAAACCGATTAAACAGTGGGGAGTCGCCCGGGAGTTTAACCGGCGGCTGAAGAAGAAATTCGAAGAAAAAAATATCGAAAAACCCTTTCCACAGCTTACGCTGAGCCTGCGGCAGGATAAGCAAGGGAAAGCTCCCAGCCTGAATGTTCGGGTTCAGGGTGAACCTGTGACCTCCGAAGGCAACGAGGTTGAACACTGAACGTTGGCGCTCGAACCCTTTCACCAGGTAACAACCGCTCGGTTGCAGGGGGGAGCATGAAGAATCAAGATGTGGCGCGCATATTCAAGCGCCTGGCAGAAATGCTGGAAATAAAGGGTGAGAACCCTTTTCGGATTCGCGCTTACCAGCGAGCTGCTCAGACCATTGAGGAACTCGCAGAAGATATTGCCGCAGTTGCCGAGCGCCAGGAACTAGAACAGCTGCCCGGCATCGGAAAAGATCTTGCCCGCAAGATTGACGAAATCCTGCGTAGTGGAACGCTTCGAGCCTACGAGGAACTCAAGAAAGAGGTTCCGGAAGCTCTTCTGGATCTTGTCTCCATATCCGGAGTCGGACCTCGCCTGGCGAAAACGCTATTCGAAAATCTGCATATTACCACAGTCGATGCCCTGGAGCAGCTGGCACGGGATCACAAGCTGCGGGGCATGCCTGGTATTCAAGCCAAGACGGAAGAGAAGATTCTTAACGGCATCAGGCTTTATCGGCAGAAACACTCTCGGCTTCTGCTGAGTACGATGCTGACTCTTGGCCGTGCAGTTACCATGGAACTGCAGAAGCTTAAAGAGGTGGATCGCATTGCTATTGCCGGGAGTCTGCGCCGGAAGAAAGAAACTATCAGAGACATTGATATCCTCGTTGTCTCTGCCAATCCCGCTCCGGTGATGGATTTTTTTACCCGGCTTCCTTTTGTTGGCGAAGTGCAGGCCAAAGGCATGATGAAATCGAGCGTTCGCACTTCTCAAGGCATTCAGATCGATCTGCGGGTTGTCGAACCTGAAAGCTTTGGTGCCGCTCTCTGCTATTTTACCGGGTCCAAGGCGCACAACATCCGTATACGGGAAGCGGCGGTTAAACGAGCTCTGAAAATTAACGAGTATGGTGTATTCCGCGGCGGAGAACGTATCGGCGGAGCTGAAGAGCGCGATGTCTATGATGCTCTGGGTTTGTCGTTCATTGAGCCGGAATTGCGCGAGGATCGGGGCGAGATAGAAGCTGCGCAGGAAGGGACACTTCCCATTCTGGTGAACGCGAAAGATCTTCGTGGTGATTTGCATGTGCATTCAGAGTGGAGCGATGGATCATCGACGCTGAAGGAGATTGCCGAAAAAGCAGCATCTCTAGGACTTGAATGGGTGGCGGTGTGTGATCACTCTCCGTCGCTGAAAATCGCGGGCGGCCTTTCTGCCGATGCACTATCCCGGAAGATTGCTCAGGTCGCATCGTTCAACCGGAAGGGTCATCCGGTTACCCTGCTCTGCGGTGCCGAGGTGGATATAGGCACTGATGGATCCCTGGATTATCCCGACGAGCTGCTGAGCCAGCTGGACCTTGTCGTTGCATCTGTACACAGCGGTTTCAAGCAGGACGAGACAACGATTACCAACCGCATCGTCAAAGCCATGCGCCATTCGTGCGTGCATATCATCGGGCATCCCACCGGTCGTCTGATTGGCAAGAGGGATCCCTATGCCGTCAATATCGAAGCGATTATTGAGGCAGCAGCGGCAAGTGAGACAGTGCTGGAGATCAATGGGTATCCTGAGCGGTTGGATCTGAATGACACGGCTTGCCGATTGGCGAAAGAAAAGGGAGCGCTGCTGGGCATCGGCACCGACGCTCACACTGCCGAGCATATGGACTATCTCGAACTCGGACTTGCGGTAGCGAGGCGAGGATGGTTAGAAAAGGACGACGTACTGAATTGCCTCAGCAAGGATGAATTGAAGAAAAAACTTGCTCGAAAGCAGGCGAGGAGCCGGGAGCGTACCTGACCGTTTGATTTCTCGGAGGATTTTGCCTATAGTATTAGAAGGATCTATAAGACGATACTCTGAACCGAGGGCACATTGAAGCTGGAAGACCTCTTGAAAGAAATGGTCAGGCGCGGAGCATCCGACCTGCATATTCGAGCATCCCGTCCGCCGTTGTACCGTTGTCGTGGTGAGTTGTATCCCGTCAACGATAAGCTCGTCATTTCTCCTGAGGATGTTGATGTTCTTGCCAAAGGCCTCATGAATCAACAACAGAGGAAGAAGTTCGAAGAGGAACAATCTGTCGATCTTGCGTACTCAGTGCCTGGATTCATGCGGTTTCGGGTTAATATTTTCAAACAGCGAGGGACGACCTCGATCGTCTTTCGAAGCTTTACTCTGGAAATCCCCAGTGTCGAGGAGATGGGCCTTCCCACCGTGCTGTATGATTTGTGCAGCAAGCCACAAGGGTTAGTCCTGGTTACGGGGCCCACTGGTTCAGGAAAATCGACGACCCTTGCTACCCTGGTGAGGCGGGTCAATGAGACCCGCAATGCGCACATCATAACCATTGAAGATCCGATTGAGTTTCTTTTCAAAGACCAGAAAGCGACTATCTCTCAGCGGGAGGTCGGGGTAGATACGCCTTCGTTCGGTCTGGCGCTGAAGAATGCTTTGCGCCAAGACCCGGATATCATTCTGCTGGGAGAGATGAGAGACTTGGAGACTATTTCAACGGTCATGCTGGCCGCGGATACCGGCCACCTCGTCCTGAGCACCTTGCATACCAACAACGCGCTGCAGACCATTAGTCGGATTCTCAATGTTTTCCCCCCCGAACAGCAGGATCAAGTCCGACTGCAGCTGGGGAATGTGCTGGTCGGAATCGTGTCGCAGCGGCTGGTGCCGAGAAAGGACGGACAGGGAAGAGTTGCCGCAGTAGAAGTTCTCATCAATACACCTCGAATCAAAACCCTCATTATAGAAAACAAGATCAACAGCATCACCGAGCAGATGGAAAAAGCAGTAGTATATGAACGGATGCAATCACTGGAACAGTCGCTCATTGCCCTGATTGCCAACAAGGTGATTTCTCTGGAAGTGGCTTTAGCGGCATCGATCCGGCCGGGAGATCTCAGGCTAATGCTGACCCAGCTTGGTTTTGATGAGGATGGCAACTATACCCCTATCAATCCGGTGGAATCTGACAGGCGTGACCAGGCCGAAGCTCTCCTCGAAGAGGAAGAAAAAGCGGAGTCGATTGACCGGGCTGCTGATAAGAACTCGAATGGAGGAACGGCAAAGGTTGCAGCAATGGCGGGCCCTGGAACCGAAGGGCATACCACCGACTTTGGAGATTTTGGCGGAACAGACTCATTTGATTATACTGACTAGCTGCTCATGAGGACGAGCCGGTGAACGAGCGGCGTTTTTTTTACAGTTCATTTCGCCCCTGCTTAACACTATGAGTACAGACTGAGCAGGTGATCGGAGCGGTGCGAGACCCAAGCGCCAGGAAGGAGCAGGTGGCTTATACCGCGCCGGAATCTGCAAGAGGAGCTATTATGGTGCAGGAATCATATGCTGATTTTTCCATTGTGCAGAAGTATATTGACCAAAAGAAAATGTTTGACGAAGAGCTGATTGAGTATAAACAACGAATCTCTACTCTTGAAGCGAGGGTGAAAGAGCTGGAATGGGCGGTTACTCGCCGAGACAAAGTGATTATTCAGCTTAAATCCTACAAGGAAAAGGTCGTTGAACTTGAAGAAAAGATGCAAGCCGCCCATCAGAAACTCAGTGACAAAGAGGCAGTCATTCGGCAGCTCAATGCCCGACTGCGCTCGCTCGCGCCAAATTCCTCGTTGCCTCAGGAATAATGCCTGATATCTTCTGCTCCACAGGCAAACATGAATGAAAGAGTGTTTGCTTCATTTTTACAGGACGCTTTGAGCAATAGAGGTTCCTCTCGGCATCCCCTGCCTTCTCTCTCTGATCAAATACCTTGGAAATAGCACGCAGTCATGGTATGTTGACCATGAAAATGGTTCACCGTACTATGTACTGCTCTGATGAGAGCATGCATACAGTGAAGAAGTAAGGAACTAGATATGTACTATGATATGCCACTCTATCGTCCTCCGAGTGAGGCGAATTCGCTGATCTTCCAGGTGACACTCGGCTGCTCTCACAATCGATGCGCTTTCTGTGTCATGTACCGCACCAAGAAATTTCAGGTGCGGCCATGGAAAGAGCTGAATGCAGATATTCTGGAAATGGCGGCTGCCTATCGCGGAGTCCGCCGGATTTTTTTGGCCGACGGCGATGCTATGGTTGTCGAGACTGACTACTTGCTGCAGATCCTGAAATGTCTGTATGAAAATTTTCCCTCCCTCGAACGAGTGAGCGCGTATGCCAATCCGTCCAATCTCCTGGGAAAATCACCGGAGGATCTCCAGCGGATCCGGCAAGCCGGTCTGCAGCTGCTTTACTTCGGTGTGGAAACCGGTATGGAAGATCTGCTGACACGAATTCGCAAAGGAGCGACCAGCCAAGACTTGGTGGTGAGCGCTCGGAAAGCGATTGCTGCAGGATTTATTCTGTCAGCGACAATTATTCTCGGCCTTGCTGGCAGAAAGGACAGTGAGGAACATGCTGTGGAAACCGCTCGGGTTTGTTCTGCTATCAATCCTCAATATCTTTCGGCATTGACGCTTATGATCGAGGGCGACGGCCGGCATTTCTACCGTTGCCTTGGTGACGGATGGGAGATGATGAATACGCTGGAGTTCCTCAGAGAGCTGCGGATTATGGTCGAGCATTTCAACCTGCACAGCTGTGTTTTTCGCAGCAACCATGCTTCGAATTACCTCCCGATCAAAGCCGTTGTCAACGAAGAGAAGGATCGGCTCCTGGCTGAAATCGATCGAGGATTGCGGGATCCGGCGATTCTGCGGCCTGAGTACCTTCGGGCGTTGTGAGCCGTTTCAATCCCTCGAAGAGCGGGATTGTTGAACGTGATTGACGTGTAATGACTTCATCAAGGATAACCACATGACCTGTAGTCTCTCGGTGAAAACGGGACACGGAACTGCTGAAAAGGGCGATGCCATTGTTGTGCCGCTATTCGAGAAAACGGAAGAACTCTCCGGCTCAGCTCAAGAGATTGATGCTGCAGCCGGAGGCCTTATTCAGCGGGTCTTGAAGAGCGGTGACTTCAGCGGTGAACGATTCACTACCACTGTTTTGTATACGAATACGGCGCTTCCAGCCGGCCGTATTATCCTGGTAGGCATGGGGAAGCAGGAATCATTGACGCTCGATACCGTTCGAGGCGCGGGAGGAAAGGCCTTCAGCTGTGCTCGTGATCTGGGGGCCAAACGACTCATCGTTTCCGGAGCGTTGATGACAGCGCCCGGTTACGCGGACGAGGAAGTAGTGGAGGCGTTTCTTACCGGTGGAATTCTCGGAATCTATCAATTCAAGCAGCTGGTAACCAGGGGCCGCGAGAAGATCAAGGAACTGGATGCTTGTATAGTCGTTACGGCTGATGCTGCCGGTGCAGCAGCTTTGAAACATGTCGTCCATCGCACAAGCGTTATCGCAGATGCGGTGTGTCTTGCCCGTGATCTGGTCTCTTTGCCGGCAAATATGAAGACACCGATGCTGCTGGCACGCAAGGCCCGCAGCATCGCCCGGAATCACGGATTGAAGGTGAAGATCGTCACGGAAGCCCAGGCAGATAAACTGGGAATGGGTGCTTTTACCGCAGTAGCGCAGGGCAGCAAGGAGCCGGCAGCGATGATCATTCTTGAGTATACTGCCGGAACCCGGTCCGGACCGCCGATAGTCCTGGTGGGCAAAGGTATTACGTTTGACAGCGGGGGTATCTCACTCAAATCTTCGACCGGCATGGAACAGATGAAGGATGACATGGCTGGCGGCGCTGCGGTGCTGGCGGCAATGCGGGCGCTTGCGAATCTGAAATTGCCGGTCAATGTTGTGGGCATTATACCAGCTACCGAGAATCTGCCGGGAGGGAAGGCCTACAAGCCGGGTGATGTACTGAGATCACTGTCCGGGCAGACGATCGAAGTGATTAGTACTGATGCCGAAGGCCGGCTGATTTTGGCCGATGCCCTGACGCATAGCCTCACCTATAAACCGCAGGCAATTGTAGATGTGGCCACGCTTACAGGCGCGTGTGTAACCGCACTTGGTGACGGGGTTGCCGGAGTCATGGGCAATAGCGATGAACTCTTAGAGAGAATAGAACAAGCAAGTGAAAGATCCGGCGAAAAAGTGTGGCCCCTGCCACTGTGGGAGGAATACGCGGACCACATTAAGAGCGATATCGCCGACTTCAAGAACGTGGGCAATCGCACCGCCGGCGCTATTGTGGGCGGGGTCTTCCTCAGCAAGTTCGTGAATGATACTCCCTGGGTCCATCTGGACATCGCCGGCCCGGCCTGGCAGGACAAAGGCAAACCTTATACACCAAAGGGTGCAACCGGATTTGGCGTGCGCCTCTTAATCGAGCTGCTGGCAGGATGGCAGCAGAAGCCTCGGCTCTAACGAGGATTCAACATTCAAGATTCAATATTCAAGATGACGGCTCGAACCTTTTGCAAATTACACATACTGGCTCGCGACGGTTCTTGATCCTACGCTCCAATTTTGATGGAGTCGTAAAAAGTCGACTTGGGAATGACGAAGTAAAAAGCTCCAGATGCAGCGTAACACAGCAGATGGTTGCGCTTCAGCTCTTTATCCCCCGCTGAAGGCGGGGCTTTTTACGATGTCATCAATGTTGAATCTTGAATTTGTCTTCAGCCTGCCAGACGGCTGCCGCCTTATTTTATTTTCAGACATTCAAAGAGAAGCCGGCAGGCTGAATACCACTCTGAGAGCTTCCGGCCATCTCCTTCCATGGTCATGCGGCCTTGATAGATGGCAACGAAGAAAGGGATCTTGCCTCGAAAAACCCGTTCCCATACTTCCTTTGTTGCGCTGAACGTAAATACTGATACCCTTTTTCTGTCGTTGAAAACAATCTCCTCGATCTTTCCCTCTCGGAGAGCAAGCAGCCAGTCTTGAGCGTCATCATTAAGACGCAGACGCATATCAGTGGAAAATCCGGATGATTTGCCCAAGCTGGCCAGTTCCCGATCACTATTGGCTGATTCGCGGGCAAACCGAGCATGCTGCGCGGAAAAGAACTCTACTCCTTCGGGCAGCTTCCGGCCTCTTTTAGAGGATATATCCGGCAGTGGTGTCATCCGGCCGATATCGCCGGCACTGACGATGGTCTTGGCACTGGCTTCGAGAAGATCATTGAGGAGAAAAGCATCAAGAAGCGTATCTCCGATAGTGATAACACCGTGGTGTTGCAGGATAAGAACCTTATTGTTTTTGAGAGGCTCGATAAGCTCATCACTGTTAATGATGTTCGGACTCTGCTGAGGAATGACCGGAACATCTCCCAGAACAACGGAGTGCTCGAAGATGATCGGCCGAAAAGGAGTGCCGCTGATCGCCAGAGCAGAGATGACCGGTGGATGCGTATGGAGGATAGCCCCCGGGCGAAGGGCACGGTAGATAGCGGCATGAACAGGTGCTTCGGAAGATGGCTTTCCGGTACCGGAGATTTTTTCGCCGGAGCAGCTCATGCTGACAATGTCGTCCTCAGCGAGAAAACCCAGGGAGCTGCCGCTTCGACTAATAAGAAAGCGGTTGTCATCAAGACGGACACTGATATTGCCGCCGCATCCCGCAGTGAGGCAGCGATCATAGCTGCGGTGGGCAATGGTGATCAATTCCTGGATTCGTGTTTTTTCATCAGCGATGGTATACATGCGTCGAGCTGCTTTTTGAGTAAGAGGTGAATAATCGACGGCTGGATCAAACTGTCCAGCCTCAATTCCTGCCGGTTCTGAGGGGCAGTATACAAGGTTGACAAGGCTATAGCAAGATTCTATAGTGACCTGGGCACCAGCACGGTATCTCCTGGCAGGCGGCGAAGAGTAAGGTGTATGAAGACGATGAGTGCCCTTTGCCTATCCTTGAGAACTCCTTACTGCCTTAGTGATTCCATGGAGACCCAGAATGGCCATCACGGATCCAGAGGAATTTTTGTTGGGATCGCGTCGTTGCCTGTAGCAGCCCGCTCTGCTGCAGCTGTCATTGGAGGAAGCCAGCGTGACCAGGGAATTCGATCTCAATGCCAAGCTCCAACGCATGGCTCACATTCGTCGCACGAAACCGGCATACCAGGAAGTAATGGATTTTTATGAAAGGATCTACCGGGAAAGGGATTCGTGTTCCTCCGCCCTCGTCCTTCCGGAAATGAGGATTGAAACTCGGATTCTGAATGCCAAGCTTCAAGGTGGATTTCCTCTTCTCGACAAGGCTGCAGTCACGCTCGACCTTGTCACCCTGAGTGACTTTTTTATTCATTTGCTGCAGGTTAGCAGAGAGAAGAATCCTGATGCAGTTACTGACATCGGAGCCTTTTTCCAGCGCACTGGTCTCGAGGTAAGCACCGTGATCGGCAAAGTTTGGGAAGGGGACTTTGAATTTATGCTGGAAGAACCTCGTGAGCTTGCTGATCCTTTTCTGCTCTACTTTCTTTTGGTAGAGTGCCTCAAACCTGTTTATACGTTTTACGCTCGTCAACTGGAAGAGCACCTCTGGAGTAAAGATTGGGATCATGGATACTGTCCGATCTGCGGCGAGCTTCCGGCCATGAGCGAGATCGCTGTAAAAGCATCACAGCGCAATTTGTTCTGCGTTTACTGTGAGACGACATGGCCGTTTGATCCGGGCCGGTGTCCCTTCTGCGGCAAAGAGGACGAAGACGGTCGCTCGTATCTATGGGTAGGAAATGAGCGCGAATACCGTATTGAAGTGTGCTCGGAATGTGGGCGATATCTCAAGGTGGTGGACACAGACATTCTGGGGGAGCGGGTTCCACTCGATGTGGAAAATATTGCCACGCTGCATATTGACATAATGGCCCAACAGCATGGATACGAGCGCGGTGCACCGATACAGCTATTGATCTGAAGAGGTTCAAGGTTCCAGGTGGGGCAGTAAGGAGCAAAGATTTACTCCTCACTCTTGACTGTATTTTGAACCTTATTTATGCACCGGTATCTTAAACGTCATAAGATCCCGTCCGATAACGGCGTGAGGGAAGACAGCACGGGCTTCATGGAGCAGTTCATCAATCCGGGTGTACCGTGGGCTGATATGAGTAAGCACAAGTTTCCGGACCCGTGCAGCTTTAGCTATCTGCGCGGCCTGAGTTACTGTTGAATGGGCTTTGCGGTGAGCCTCTTCTTCCATATCATTGGCGAACATGCCTTCATGGATCAGCAGATCTGCGTCTTCCGCAAGGCTCACGACTGCCGGGCAAGGTCTGGTATCCGTCACATAGACGAACTTCCTACCACTGCGGGGAGGCCCCATCACCATCTCAGGATGCACAACGGTTCCATCCGGCGCACTCACGCTTTCACCACGCTGCAGTTTTCCAAACAGGGGGCCTTCAGGGATTCCCAGGAGCTGTGCTTGTTCTGGGTAAAATCGACCAGGCCGAGGCTTCTCCTGAAAGGAGAACGCAAACGTTCTCGGCCGATGGTCGACCTCCGCCGCCTCGATCCAGAACTCATTCTGAACATAACAGCGGCCTTCGGTGACTTCACGGATATCCAGGTAATACGTTGGGTTAAAGCCCAAGCATTTCCTTATCATGGAAACGAACTCCTTTGTTCCCGCAGGACCGAATAAGAGCAGCGGTTTCTCACGTGACTGATGCATGATAGTCATCAGGAGTCCGGGAAGACCGGTAACATGGTCACCATGCAGATGGGTAAGAAAAACAGCTTCCAGTTTACCCGGGTTCAGTGACGCACGGCTAATCTGGACCTGAGTACCCTCGCCGCAATCGAAAAGAAATAGGCTTCCTTCTCGCTGTAACGCGACGGAAGGAAGACTGCGTCGCAGTGTGGGGATAGCCCCTCCGGTTCCGAGTAATGTGACTTCCATAATAGTCTCTGTGCCGCTGGCTGCATCGGACAGGCGTGCGGCTGCCGCGTGTCCTTTAGGATGAGGTTCGAGGTGCAATGATGCATCAAGAATTGATCCGGTCGAAATATGATACCAAGGCTATCGGGAAAATGGAATCCCTGTTTTATCTGTTTTTCTGACGAACCGAGCCGTATCATTCCCATCGCCTCGGCTTGGGGGGAAACGCATAGCTTTCGGGCGCCTAATGAGGCTAGTGAACGTATGCCGGTTGACGCTAGCTGATCCGCATGGTATTAATTAAATATTGCCGCTCCACGGGATAACGCCCTTATCGCCAGGCAAAAGCTTCTAAGACCCAGCCTTGAAGGAGAACATGATGACAAACTCAGATTACCTACGAAAAGGAACGCTGGCGTGCCCTTACTGTACGAAGGAGATACCCGCTAAGGTTTCTGCATGCCCGTGGTGCGGAGTAAGTTACGGATCGGAAACGATACAGTTAGTCAGGAGCTTTGTTGTCGATGAAGTTCTTCGATCGGACGAAAAGGAGAATGACAGCAACCCTAAGAGATTCAAGATCGTCTACCAGACGCAGGAAGCCTTTGCCAATAGCTATCTGGCGAATATCGGCAAAGGTGGCATCTTCATCAGGACTGAGCGCCCACTGGAAAAAGGTTCCCAGTTCTCCTTGAAGATCTTTCTGCCCGATGGCGGAAAGGAACTGGAAGTCTCCTGTGAGGTTGTGTGGTCCAATGCACCGGAAGCTGCAGCATTGCAGGACAACGCCTCTTCAGGCATGGGAGTTCGTTTCCTCAATCCCGATCATGAAACATTGTCACGCATCAATCAACTGCTGGGGGTATCTGACTCAGCAGAGTGTTGAAAAGAGCCACAGTGGCTGCAGGTTCCAGGTTCCACATTTCAGATCGCAATACGCACATCACGCATCATCAACCGCCCGCTCGCTGCCTTGCCGAACGTTGCCAATCGCGTCTGCTTTCGAGTGCTTTTAGCTGATCGCTTCTCCCGGCTTCAAAACAAGGATCTTGATTTCCGGCAGCTCCTGCATGAGGGCCTGAAATTTCTCCGGTGTTCCTGTCAGTACGGAAAAGGTCCCATAGTGCATAGGAATCACCAGCTTGGGCTTAAGCAGCTTACAGGCATAGGCGGCTTCGGACGGACCCATCACATAATGATCACCGATCGGTACCAGAGCTACCTCTGGACGATACATCTCTCCGATGATCTTCATGTCGCCGAACACTCCCGTGTCACCTGCATGATACAGAGAGAATCCGGTTTTGAATAGAATGATGAATCCGGCTGCTTCTCCGCCATAGATAACCTGGTTGTCTTCAATAAGTGATGAGCTGTGAAGAGCGTGGACCATGGTCACACGTGCATCCCGCACGGTAACGGTTCCTCCTTTATTCATCCCGATTGCCTTGTCGGCAGCAAGTCCTTTTCTAACAAGATAGTGAGCAATTTCGGGCATAGAAACGGTCGATGCGCCGGTTCTCTTGGCGATGGAGAGAGCATCCCCCAGATGATCGCCATGAGCGTGGGTGATAAGAATGGCATCAGGCTTTGCTAGATCCTTGGCGCTTTCAGGGGCTTGAGGGTTTCCCGTGATCCAGGGATCAATGAGGAGCGATGTGTCCTGAGAAACGATAGAAAAGCAGGCGTGTCCCAGGTAGGTGATGCTGATGCCGTTATTGAGTATCGCTTCTGCCACAGTGACCTCCTTCCTCTCCGGTTTTGATAGCAGCTCGCACCTTGGCGGTGACGAGCGACTGAATGGCATCGAGTGCGTTTTGATCTCGCGCCTCGAAGCGAAGCACCAGTACCGGCTGCGTATTGGAGGCTCGTATCAGTCCCCAGCCTTTATCGAAGAGAATCCGCGCTCCGTCTACATCAATGACCCGGTAGTGGCGCTTAAAATGCGCTGCCAGTTCTTCTACTACTTGGAATTTGATTCTGTCGCTGCATTCAATGCGAATTTCAGGCGTGGCAACCATGTGAGGAACATCCGCCAGCAGAGCAGAAAGCTTCTTGTCCGTGTGAGACAGAATTTCGAGCAGTCGCGCTCCGGCATAGAGTGCGTCGTCGTATCCATAATAGCGGTTCGCAAAAAAGATGTGTCCGCTCATTTCTCCTGCCAAGGCTGCGCCTGTTTCCCGCAGCTTGGATTTCATGAGTGAATGACCAACCTTCCACATGATTGCGGTGCCGCCGTGTTGTTCGATGTCGTCGAAAAGTGTTTGAGAACATTTCACTTCTGCAACAAAGACGGCTCCGGGAATTTGTTTGAGAATCGCACGGGAGAAAATGATCATAAGCTGGTCTCCCCAGATGATCGAACCATTCTCATCGACAACTCCGATTCGGTCTGCATCGCCGTCGAAAGCAATACCCAGATCAGCTTTTTCAGCTTTGACCGCCTGAATGAGTTCATCCAGATTCTGAGGAACAGTAGGATCGGGGTGGTGATGAGGAAAGCTGCCGTCAGGTTCTGAGAACAGCTCGACAACCTCCACACCGAGGGATCGGTAGAGAGTGCCGGCAACCAGCCCGGCAGTGCCGTTGCCAGCATCGATAACAATCTTGCGCCTGTGATCACCCATAACGATGAACTGTTTCACCGCATTTAAATAAGGAGCTTTGATATTTGCAAAATCCATCTGCCCCGCACCTTGGGCAAAATTTTCTCGTTCCATAATTGTTCTAATTACTTGAATCTCGTTGCCGAAGATGGTGGATTTGCCCAGGCAGATTTTGAATCCGTTCTCCTCCGGCGGGTTATGGCTGCCGGTGATCATCACGCCACCGTCGACAGAGAGGTTGAAAAGAGAGTAGTAGAGGAGGGGGGTAGGCACAATCGAGAGGTCGATTATAGTACACCCGCAATCGATAAGTCCTCGGGAGAGCTGGTGATGAAGCCGCGGAGAGCTGAGCCTGCAATCACGGCCGAGAGCTATCGCTTGGGAGCCTCGATCGGCGAAGTAGGTTCCAAGTGCGCGCCCGAGGCGGTACGCACTGTCATTGGCGAAATCTTTTTCCGCATTGCCTCGTATGTCATACTCCCGGAAGATATATGGGTTGTCCATCTCAACCTCCTTACAAAAGCGAACGCAGTTTCCGCTCTTCGAGCTCTTTGATGACCCTTTTCACATCTTGAGACTTCTTCATGTCTGCTACGAACAGAGCATCATTGGTGTTAACGATAATGGTGTTCTGTAACCCAAGTGCCACCACGATGTGATTCGTCTGATTCATGACGAATGACGATGAGGTGTCGAGCAGGATACTATCGCCAATCGCTACGTTCCCATCAGCATCGGATTCTTTTTTGCGAACTTCATAGAGAGACTCCCAGCTTCCCACATCGCTCCAGCCGAAGTCGCCCGGCAGGGTAACGACTGAGCGGCGGGTTTTTTCCATAATGCCGTAATCGATTGAAACCGAAGGAAAGGTATCGTAGGCGGCTCGAAGGGCGGCAGGAAACTGGTCGGTCCCGAGAGAATGCTCGACATGAAGCAATTCATTGTAGACCGAAGGCAGATGGATTTGCATTTCGTCAAGGATCGTGCGAGCAGAGAAAATAAAGATCCCTCCATTCCAGAAAAACTCTCCGCTGTCCAGATACTGCAAGGCATCAGTGAGACCAGGTTTCTCAACAAATCGCCTAACCTGATAGACCGGAAAGCCGGCTACAGTTTCCCGTACCGGTCCTCTCTGCAGGTATCCATAGCCGGTTTCTGGCCGGGTTGGAAGTAGACCGATGGTAACAATGTCACCCTGTCGAGCAAGTTCACACCCGGCCAGGATCACAGCTCGAAAGCCGTCTTCGTCGGCAATGTAATGGTCTGCTGGCAGAACGATCATGGGAGTGTCAGCACTACCTGTTTCTCTCAGGTACGCAGCTGCCAGACCGATGCACGGAGCGGTATTTCGCCCCCGGGGTTCTTCGAAAATAACTGTTTGGCTGCCTGCTCCATATCTCGTAAGCAGCTCATGGTGTTCTTCGCTTCCTACGATGATGATGCGATTGTCAGCACATAACGGCCGCACCCGTTTCATCGTAAGTTCGAGCATGGTTTCAGAACCGAGAATGGTGAGAAATTGCTTTGGCAGCATGCTCCTGCTTGCAGGCCAGAAGCGGGTGCCGGATCCGCCCGCCATGATAACTGCATACCTATCCATTCGTTACCTCAGATGTTGAATGGCCTGCTTCGAGGGTGCACTGAGAGCTCGGGCAAGCATTGAATGAATCGTCTGGCAAATAGATTGCTTGGAATATCCGTAACTTATGAATCACACTATACCGAAAAACCATGTGACTGTCAATCTGTTTTGCTGAAGGAAGGTTACAGGGGGTGGATCAGGTAAGGATGAGCTTGCTTCTCTCTAAGCATACTCCATCTCTTCTGTCGTTTTCACTTGATTGCTGTTTTACTGGCTGCTTCGCTGTTCCAGGTTTCGATGACAGCCAGAAGCACGTCTTGCCAGTTCATATCCACTGTAAGTGTCTGGTAGATTTCAGATGGGTAGTTGCGTAGGATCTCCAGCGCGGAAAGGTAGTCGTTCAGCTCTCTTGATAGTGGACCTGGCATGCCATCAGATAGCAGCACAGCTCGAGTCTCATCGTAAAGATCGACAGGAGCGGGATTTCCGGAGAGGTACGGCCCCCACCTGCCGGCAAGCTTTTCCAGTCGGCGCATCAGGGAAAGATAACGGTTGAACTGAATGGTGAGGTTCGTGTTGGTATCGAGAGTGATCTGATTCACAGCATTTTCGAGAAGGGCAGCTTGAGGACCGGCGCGGACGAGATCATGAAGCTGGAAAGAACCGACGTCCTGGATCAAGAGGGCGTCCACAGCGAATTCAAGGGCCAGGTGCAGTGCCATTCGGTTGGTTTGGCCGGTCCGGGCTTGAAGCATATCCACCCACATCCCGTTGCCTTCGAGATAGCCATCAAAAAGATTGTGCACCG
Organism: Deltaproteobacteria bacterium; assembly: GCA_017996625.1. Lineage (GTDB taxonomy): Bacteria > Desulfobacterota > WTBG01 > JAGOGO01 > JAGOGO01 > JAGOGO01. The sequence goes on from JAGOGO010000003.1 coordinate 46,750, forward strand.
CGATGTCGGCGAATACGTGCGTTTTTATTCCTTCTGCAAAAAAAGAAAGATCGATGTTCCAGGGATGAAGAGCGCTTGTGACAGTCTGATACAGGATTGTCTCCGGATCCAGATCCGGAAGAGCATCGAACCCGTGCAACTGATCAGCGCTGGCAGGATCGAGCTGCCCGGTGTCTTCCAAGTACCAGAAGAAATCCGGGACTAGTGATCCCATGCGGGCATTATAACTTGCCAGAGGAACCTGGCTGACATTGAGGCAGGTTGCGGCAATAAATGCGTGCGTCGAGCCGCTCCAGCCGTGAGCGCAACGATCTTCTGCAACTTGATCTGCTGTCCAGGCTAAAAGCAACAGGGGAACAAAAGCCAGAGCCTTCCCTCTCATCATTGTTTTTCCTCCGGCATGAGCCAGAGACGCTGTTTACCGGCGCCGCGGCAAAGGCAAACCCGAAACAGTATCTTGTGTTGTCGTTATGGATGATTATTTTGTTACTGTACTGGGCATAGCATAGCATATCGGTTGATTGTTGACAATGAATGGGAAAGCATACCTTCTGAGTCGGTGTGCCTGCGGAACTGGCAGCGGTTTGTGGTGCTCCTCATAGGAGCAGAGAGTGTTTAGCCTGTCGGGGATAATTAGATCTGAAACACTAAGCACCGGATATCACGAGTGCAGTGAAGTGCCCATTCAAAATGGAAACAGTTTAGAATGAGGTAGGTAACAATGCTAGATGTAGTAGCTGCAATAAATATCTTCCTCTTTGCAGTAGCATTTGGATTCTTGTGTCTCGTATCACAGGAAGAAGCTCGAGCAGAAGAGCGAGCTAAAAGGGAATACCGTGTAAAGAGGACAGAAAAAAAGGCTGCCTGACAAACAGAGCAGGCAGCCTCGCCTGCTTAATGCAGCAGTAAAGAAATCCGCGGGGGATCCGAATCGATTATGCAGCACCCCGGGGTTTGTGTCCTGCTTGTCTGCGGTCATGCGGCATGGGTGCTCTGCGCCTGTGGCTTTTTTCCGTCTCTGGTCGCTCCAGGTCTTTTGTACCGGTTCTTCTTCGCGCTGTTTTGCTGAGAGTGTTTCCGGATCCGCAGCGACGATCCAGGAGAAGCAATGGGTATCCCCTTGGGGATACTTTTCCATAGCCTTGATTCACCACCAGCAACGTTGTAAATAAACCGTGACTAATGAGAGTCATACACCGTGCTGGTGCTTTGTCGAGAGGCACCTCGGAGAACTGCTGGGTGCTCGCTTGTATTTATAAGACGGATTTGTCGCAGTACGCGGCTATTACTTGCGAATGCGGTTAGCCAGCAGATTCTTGGCACAATCAGCAAGGTCCTGATAATTCTCCTGGACATCCCTCAGGTACTGTACTACTTCCCGGTCGCCTTCACGTTCGGCATCATGCATATACTGTTCAGTTGTTTCGAGTCCCTGTAATGCATGGTATAAGACGCTGACCAGATCATAGTCCTTATTTTTCATTGCCTCACGGTGTGGCATAGGTATTTCTCCTCATACAGCTGTTTCACGTTAGCGCCTTTTCTGGGAACAGTCCCGGTGCTTGATCGCCACAGCGGCAGTCGCCGTTGCAGCCGTGATGCTTTCAGAGCTTGGCGTTTTCCGAGACAGGTTCTACCTTGAAGCTCTCAATGTGGGCAAGTGAAATGTAGCTGACATCTTCCTTGAAATAACTCCGGAGCGCAACATACTGGTCACCTACTTCTTGAATGATTCCAAGATATGATTCGACTCCGGAAATCGTATAAACGCGTACGGTCTTGTTTGCGAATTGCCTGAGAAGTTCTCTCATTGTCTGCACCTCCTTCGTATGCATCAGCTGCTTCTGAAGGCTCCTGTTGTGTTGCACGCACAGATTCATCCGCTGCAAAAGGGCAGAAAACCCCCTGGGACCGCCTGCCCTCGTTGCCGGTTTTGCCCATGGCTAAAAATCTCCGGCCCTGACACTACGAAAGCTGGCATTAGATCCCTTTCTCTCTTATACTTATCCGAGACAAGGCCGGTATACTGCCTTGATAGTATTTTCTATGCTGTGCTCGGGTAAACCGTTGCACATAGCCTGGTACACCTCGCGCGGTCCCCCGAGATCTCAGCGGTAAGTAGCTGAGAATACGGGGCACGGATCCTGGGTAGTGAGAAAAAGGAGATGTGAATGGCTATCAAAAGTGTAACGAGGCGGCGTGTGCTCGCAGCGGGCGCCGCTTTTCTTGTGGTTTGCGCTGCGCTGGTGTTCTTCTTTCCATCCCTGATGATTCGTCTGTTTCAGGATACGATGGTCAGCGCCTTATCGGCTCGATTAGGTGCCGAGATACACGTCGAAGATATAGCGGCTCGCATCGTTCCGGAGCCGAGAGTGATCATCAGCCAGACAAGACTGTCGGCGCCGGGAAGAATAAGCGCGACTATTCCATCCATCATTGCCTATCCGGATTTCTCCCGCCTTCTTTCCGGACAGATTCTGAGCGGGCGTTATTACGTGGAGAGTCCGCAGGTCAGTTTGGTTTTTTCGCCTCGATCAGAAGACGAGAGGCCTTCGGAGTCCATGCTTTTCCCCGAAGAAGTGTCAGAGCGGGCGGTCAACGCTCTCACCCTTGGTGGAAAGTTCTCCGGTACCTGCACCATCAGCAATGGCGCTGCAGTTATTATGCACCAGGACCATCACCGGCGTATTCAGATCAAGGACATTCACGTAGTTCTGAGCCGTGATTCGGAGGCTGCACAGTTCGAGTGCCGCGCCAGCGCACCACTTTGGGAAGAGTTTTTCGTTGCCGGACGCCTGACCGTGCCTGAAGGGAGTGGACGCGCCTCGTTGCACATTCGGAGATGTCTGCTGCAGCAGGTGACGGAGTTCTTTTTTCCAGCAGCTGAGCGGGTTCGGCTCGGAGCGGCGGATGTGGAGGCGCTGACCGCCTTTCTTGGAGAAGAAGGCATATCATCACATCTCGATCTCACCGGTCGAGATGAACCGCATGATGCTGCAGAGCTTCGTAACCGGTACATCTTCCGGCTGCAGAAACTCCGGGCAGCAGGAACGCTGAAAGACGGAATTGTATCAGTTGCATTTCCCGAAATACGATTCCGGCAGCCCGGTGTGACTGCTGCGGCAGAATTCTTAAGAACCAATGAGTCACCCAGAATCCGGTGCTCGTTATCCAGTACCACGATTACTGTAGACCTGCTGAAAGAGGCGGCTGCGCAGCTCGTGCCGGATTCCCGGCTGGCGAGCAGACTCCTGAACATAGTGCAAGCTGGAAGCTTTCCTGCTCTCACGGCAGTTCTTGAGGCCGATCGTACTGCTGATCTGTTAAGGGCTGACAATATTCGTCTGCACAGCACAATTACTGACGGAAAGATTTTTATTCCCAAGGCAGAACTGGAGCTGGAGGAGGTCCTGGGAACGGTGACAGTACGTGGCGGGATCCTCGAGAGCACTATCGATCATGCCCGTCTGGGAGCGATCACCGGCCGGGATGGCACGGCCACGGTGGATCTCCTCACTCCGGGACGGCCGTTCGATGTTTCTGTGAGAGTGCAGAGCGAACTCGTTCACCTCCTGCCGCTTCTCAAGACGTGGGTCAGGAATATGACATTTCTGAACGCTGTTGAGAGAATTCAGGACCTGCAGGGTGCGGCAACAGGAACGTTTATGATATCCGGTGACCCGCAGGGAATAACGGCATCCGCTGAAGTGGACAGCTTCAATCTCCGGGCCAGTGCTTCCGGACTTCCTTTCCCGGTCCGGATTGATAACGGCGCCTTCTCGTATTCCGGGAATAGGATAGCGGCTCACGGTCTCACCGGTGCCTGGGGAGCATCGACTTTTTCCGACCTCACCATAGCGCTTCAGACCGGTGACCAGCCGCTGCTGAGTATATCCTGCCCGGGTACGATACGATTGGCACTGCAACAGGTGTATCCCTGGGTGCGCGAGCTGGCTGGAGCCAGGCTGCGTTCCCGCTGGATTCCTGATGTGCAGAGCGGTACCGCGATATTTGAGGAGACGCAGTTCAGGACGCCGTTGCGAGACTTGAGCAATGGGACGTTCCGCTTTGCCGGACATGCAGAGGCTGTTGTATTCCGCTTGGTGCCTCTTAACCAGTCAGTAACTCTGACCACGGCAGCGTTCAACGTGATTCCCGATGCGATCACCTTCAGTAAAGCCGAGGTTCGCGCTGACGGCAGCGCGCTGAACGGCTCTGGCCGGGTTGCCGGCTATCTCGGGAACAGGCGGCGGGCAGAAGTGCAGTTTCAGGGACTCCTGCAGCAGCCGGAGATACATCGAATACTGACCTTCGTGAGGCCGGACCGGGCGGTTCGGTTCGCCGGACCAGTAAGCATCTCGGCCGGATCCGTGGTGTGGGGGCCTGGTGAGACCGCAACCGCAGCGGCAACCATCATCGGCCAGCAGAATGTCGAGGCGGATATATCCTTTTATCGCGAATCTCCGGCGCAGGCCCGGTATGTGATCGCTCTCAGTCAGGGCGGAACTCGCGCTTCGATTGTAATCAGCAAGAACAGGCGCCTCTTTGAGTTGAAGGCCCAAGGAGAGCTTACCGAAGCGCTCGTCGACGGCATCCTTCAGGAAAATAAAATTCTTAGCGGGAAGGTAAAAGCCGACCTCTTCGTCCGGCTTGACCTGGACGATCTTGCCAGCACGACGGTACAGGGAGAACTCACCGGAGAGGACATTATCGTACCATGGGCGAAAGCTGAAGGGGTTTCCTTCGTTGTACAGTCACTCGATCTGAGAGCAGAGCAGCAGGCAGGCTATCTCGACCATGCGGTTGTCTCGTGGCAGGACCGCGTTTTCGATTTGACCGGATCGATAGAGCGTTCCGGAGATCACTTTGCGGCAGACATGGAGCTTATTACCGGAAGCCTAGATTGGAATCTGCTGAGTTCTCTGATTCCAGAAGGCGAATCCGAGAGAACAGCACCTGAAAGAGGGAGGCCGTTGCCTATCGAAGCTCGATTGACCGTCCGTGCGGGTGAGTTTTCGTACGGTGATTTTACCTGGGATCCTTTTTATGCACTTGTTTCTCTAAGTCGGGACCGGACGGTACAAGTGGAGGTAACCGACGCCGAACTCTGCGCAATTGCCACTCCAGGCCTGATCGCTATTTCCTCCGAAGGCATAGAGGCTGCTTTTCAGATGTTGGCCTCAGACGCGAATCTCGCTCCTACGATTACCTGCCTGCAAGGCGGCAAAAAGGTCATTGGAGGCAACTATGATCTCACCGGCGAGATTCATCTGGCCAGGAAAAACGGAACCGGACCCCTTATGAACAGCCTGGATGGGCAGATAGAGTTCCAGGCACGCGAAGGCAGGCTTCACCGGTTGGGAATTGTCGGTAAGATACTTACTGTGCTCAGCGTAATGGATGTTGTGCAAATCAAACTTCCCGAGTTGTTCCAGGAAGGAATCGCCTATGATTCGATTCTCATCACAGGACAGGCTGACCGTGGTATTCTGGTGTGTGACACTATCACTATGAAGGGACCATCGCTCGGTCTCGCGGGCGAAGGCACCATCGACCTCATCAACAAACAACTCGATCTTACCATTCTTGCTGCTCCTTTGCAGCGGCTTGACCGGATCCTGCAATATGTTCCGCTGGTAAACACCATTCTGGGAGGCGAAGTAGTGACTGTTCCTGTCAAGGTTAGCGGTGACTGGAATAACCCGGCGGTGAAAACAGCGCCTGTTTCCGCGGTCCGGGGCAATGTGACGCGGATCATGAAAAATACGCTCAACCTTCCCCTGAAGCTGATTGAGCCGTTGGTCAAATGATCACCGGAATAACTATGCGCTGTCATACGCTTTCTGCAGCTGTAAAATACGGTATTTACCCCATAGGCTTGACAGCGCAATCCACCGTACTATAAAGCGTATCTCCAGTGAAAGAAGAGTCCCCTGTGCCTGTGAACCACCGGAGGAGGAATGTGATGAAGAGAAATACACTGCTTGCAGCATTGATAACCTGCTTAGCCCTGATGCCAGCAGGTTTCCTTTCTGCTGACGATTGGGGTGGTCACGGTATAGCCCCTCAGGACACCAAAGCCTTAGCTACTATTCAGCTTCCGGCACCACAGGTTACGAACGGCCTCCCTCTGCTGCAGGTGCTTCTGGAGCGCAAGTCGCAGCGATCCTTCAGCACTCGCAAGCTGCCGATGCAGATCCTGGGAAATCTGCTTTGGTCCGGGTTTGGCGTAAACCGTGTTGAAAACGGGAAGCGGACCGCTCCTTCTTCTCAGAACAAGCAGGAAACGGATATTTATGTTGCTCTGGAAGAGGGTCTCTACTACTATGATGCGATGCTTCATCAGCTCCAGCTTGTGAGTACCGCGGATCTGCGGGAAGAGACCGCGGCTGGGCGGGATCGCGAGTACGTGGCTTCTGCCCCCGTGGATTTTATCTACGTAGCTGATACAAGCAAGCAGCCGGAAGAAACAACCTGCTTTGCGGACACCGGATTTATTGCCCAGAATGTTTATCTTTGCTGCGCTTCCGAGAACCTGGCGGTAGTGGTACGGGGCGGTGTTCCTCGAGATGAGTTAGCTCAGGTGATGGGTCTTGCCGCAAACCAGATCATCACGCTTTGTCAGACCATCGGATATGTTCCTGGTCAGGAGCCGAATGAGCCGGCTGATGTAACCGGTGACGGAATTATCGATGCCACCTCAGTCATTGTGGACCAGGATCGCAACCGGCAGCTGAGTGTCGGTGATACATTCACTCACTGGTTTGAGAATGAGACGATCCAAACAGGAACATTAGACCAAGGTCATATCGACTGGATTGTGGCGTCGGGACAGCCGCTCACTGCGGCTGGTCTGCAAGCAGCGGCAAATGCGCTTAATAACGGCTTCCGATGGTCTGGTCTGCAGCTGGTTTCCCCTGGGACAATCTGACCCGGCCGACCGACAAGGTACAATTCTCCAAAGCACCGGGTTTCGAATACCTCCCGAAGCAGCCGGCCACTCAGGTGCGAAATACGTACGCATCAGGTTGAGCCGACGTTCATTCCTTTAACTATTTCCTTCAAAACCTGCCGGAATTATGGTAATCACTGTAGCTTACCGGCTTTTTATGCCGGTTGTGCGAAATGTTCTTTCGATAAGGAGAAAGTGATGCTCATTGTTGAGGACCTACAGGTAAAGCTCGGGAACAAAGAGATCCTCAAACACATTGATTTAGAGATCAGGCCGGGAGAAACCCACATTCTTTTCGGCCCAAACGGGTCCGGGAAGACGTCGTTGCTGATGACGATCATGGGATATCCTCAGTATCGGGTTACCGGAGGAAAGATCCTGTTCAAAGGTGAAGAGATTACCTTTATGCCGGTTCATGAACGGGCAAAGCTGGGCATTGGCATGTCGTATCAACGGCCGCCTACGATTCATGGTCTAAAAACCCGGCAGATGGTTCAGATTTGCGGCAAGGAAGCGGTTAACGTTGAAGAACTGGCGAGAAAAATGAATTTCGATAGCTTCCTTGATCGAGACATTAACGCCGGGTTCTCCGGTGGAGAAATAAAACGTTCGGAGCTCGTCCAGCTGATGGCTCAGGATCCCGACCTTCTGCTGTTCGATGAGCCTGAGTCGGGAGTCGATCTGGAGAATATAGCGCTCATAGGAAACACTATCAGCCATCTCCTTCAGCGTGATATTCATTCTGATCCGCTGAAATCGCAAAAAATGGTCCACGCTGGACGGCATAAGATGGGTCTCATAATTACCCACACTGGATTTATTCTGGATTATGTTACCGCTGATAAGGGGCAGGTGCTCTATCAGGGGGTGCTGGCCTGCAAGATCAATCCGGCTGAAATCTTTCACTGCATCAAGGAATTGGGCTACGAGGAGTGTGTGCGATGCGCGATTTAGATGGGAAAGCTCTACAGGCAAAGGATAAGAAGGCACTCTACGGACCGGACGTCGATCTTCAGTCGTTTAAGATCGATGCCAGCCCCCATGCCTATCTGACGGACCTCCGCGCTCTGTCGCAGGAAGATCGAGACCACATAATCCAGGCCGGCATTGACACTGGGGAACAGGAACGATCAGGAACCTTCATTCAGAAAGACACTTCGGTAATTCATGCTCATTCACGGGTGGAAGGACTGGAAATCATCCCCATCAAGCAGGCTCTGGAAACGTACGATTGGGTTCAGGAGTACTACTGGAAGCTGGCGTCGGTCGATACCGATAAATTTACTGCTCAAGCACATCTTAATCTGCATGACGGATACGTCATTCGGGCGCTGCCCGGGGCAAAAGTCGTATATCCGGTTCAGGCATGTCTCTATATCGGAAAGGAAGGCTTGAATCAGAACGTACACAATCTCATCATTGCGGAAGAGGATTCGGAACTGCACATGATCACCGGATGCCAGACTGCTCCTCACGTCAAGAGTGGTCTGCACGTCGGCATATCGGAATTCTATGTAAAAAAGAATGCCAAGCTAAGCTTCACCATGATCCATAATTGGGCCGAAGAAATGATGGTGCGGCCGCGATCAGTAGGACAGGTGGAGGAGGGTGGACTCTTTCTGAACAACTATATCTGCATGAAGCCGGTAAAATCGATCCAAATGTATCCCACCACACACTTGGTCGGGAAAGGTGCTGTAGCACGCTTTTACAGCTTGCTCGTGGGAAGCCCGGGATGCGAGATGGATGTCGGCGGCCGCATTTTTCTCAAGAGCGAAGAAACCCGCGCAGAAATCATTGCCCGTACTATTAGTAACGGCGGCACCATTATATCACGTGGAGAGCTCATCGGTGACGTACCGGGAATCAAGGCGCACCTGGAGTGTCGCGGACTCATTCTCAAAGGAGGAATCATTCACGCAATACCCGAGCTGGTTGGCCGGGTAGAGGGAGTGGAGATGTCCCATGAGGCAGCGGTAGGCAAGATAGCCCAGGAAGAAGTCCTCTATCTTATGTCACGTGGCCTTACTGAAGATGAGGCTGTAGCCACCATTGTACGAGGTTTCCTCACGGTGGACATTCCCGGTTTGCCATCTCAGCTAAAGGCTGAAATCGATCGGGCCGTGGACCTGAGTGATAAGGAAGTGATGTGAAGGGAAGTATAGGCCATACAAGATTGTACGACCTATACAAGTACTCAACCTTGAACCCTTTCCGAGCGGAACAGAGCAGCGCCATGAAAGTGATCGCTCCCTCCCACGAGATTCTCTATCTGCCTGATGAGGGCTTTATCCTTCGTCACATCGAAGCTGCAGGTCGTGTCTGCTATAAGTCTGAAGATCGGATCACGGAAGACTCGGCGTACGCGTTCGTCCAGCGTCTCCTTGATTCAGGGCACCACAGTGTTCTGGAGCATGGAAGCATCACGGTCCGGTTTGTCTGTGATCGGGGAATAAGCCATGAACTGGTTCGACATCGGCTGGCATCATATAGTCAGGAAAGTACACGATATGCCAATTACAGTAAGAACAAATTCGGAAACGAGATAACCGTCATCAGACCATGCTTCTGGTCCGAGGATTCTCCGGGGTATCAGACCTGGCTCAATGCTGTGAAACAGGCAGAGCAAGCCTATATGAGCCTCATTGCGTCAGGTATTAAGCCGGAGCAGGCCCGCACGGTTCTTCCCAATAGTCTGAAGACCGAAATTATTATGACCTGCAGTATCAGAGAGTGGCGGCATGTATTGAGCCTCCGCTGTGCTGGCTCAGCACATCCTCAGATGCGGGAAATCATGCTGCCATTATTGGATGATTTGCACCAGCGCCTGCCGGTTTTCTTTGCTGATCTTTACGCCAAGTACCGCCACGACACACGGAAATGAGCCACACAACAGTAAGGGATAGAGTTGACCGCGAGGAGGACAGCAATTATGCCTATCAGGAATAGCAGGCCGGCTTTTCTGCTCATAGTGATCCTTGCAGTTGTGCTGACGGGATGCAAGGGAGAGGAACGCACCGCCGCTCCGTTGGTCGAAGGTCAGCCGGCGCCACTATTTTCATTGACTGATCAACAGGGGAAGACCTGGAGCTTGGAAGACCTGAAAGGGAAGGTGGTGGTGGTGAATTTCTGGGCGTCGTGGTGTCCTCCGTGCCGTCTGGAGATGCCTTCTCTTTACGGGCTTGCTGCTCAGATGCATGATGTTCAGGATTTTGTCATCCTCACGATTCTCTTCCGGGACAATCCTGAGCGAGCGTTACGCTATCTTGAGGAAAACGGCATGTCTCTGACGGTACTTGAGGATAAAGACCTGACGGTTTCACGCACCTACCGGGTTACGGGTGTTCCCGAAACCATCAT
>JAGOGO010000003.1:57161-64085 GCA_017996625.1 Deltaproteobacteria bacterium
TCCGGGACAATCCTGAGCGAGCGTTACGCTATCTTGAGGAAAACGGCATGTCTCTGACGGTACTTGAGGATAAAGACCTGACGGTTTCACGCACCTACCGGGTTACGGGTGTTCCCGAAACCATCATTATCGATAAGCAAGGAATCGTGAGAGAGAAGATGGTCGGCGGGGTCAGGTTTGAGAGCCCCTCGATGCTCGCGTTTATCCAGTCTCTTATTTCCGAGACACCATAAGCAGTAAAAAGTAAGAAGTTAGGAGTTGGAAGAAAGAATAGGCACGAATCACCCTTCATCCTACTACTCCTTACTTCTCACTTCTTACGGTATTTCCAACTTTGAACTTTGAACCTGGAACCTTGAACCCTCCCTATAGTTCCTGAAGGTCCTCGTCATCAAAGGGAATTATATCCTGTGGCCGGACCTCTCGCTTGGGTAAAGACTTTGCTTTCGGCGGCTTCGTTTTTCGGTCCTGGCGAGAAGGCGGTACTGTATCTTCTGACGGGGATGGCGATGAGCACGTCTGCGAAGCAGTTGATTCCGCAGCAGGCTCGCGAATCGCAGTCTCTGTGCACCCGCGCACCAGCGCGATCAGACTCGTGATGCTGCTTTGCAGCTCGAGAGCCTGAGATGAAAGCTGTTCGCTGGCAGAAGCAGACTCTTCGGCGCTGGCGGCATTTCCCTGGGTCACTCGATCCATCTCGATTACTGCGGTATTGATCTGGGCAACTCCCTGAGCCTGCTCTTCACTTGCCGCTGACACTTCACTGACTAACTGAGTCACTTTCTCAATACGGTCGGCAATAGTAGTGAGGAACTGCTCCAGTTCCAACGTCATAGTCATACCATCATCAGCATTCTTCTGTGATTCGGTAATCAGTGCGGAGGTGTCTTTAGCGGCATCAGCACTGCGTTGCGCCAGGTTGCGCACTTCCTCAGCAACTACTGCAAAACCTTTTCCGGCTTCTCCCGCCCGGGCCGCTTCAACGGCAGCATTCAGGGCCAGGAGATTGGTTTGAAACGCGATCTCATCAATACTCTTAATGATCTTGGCAGTTTGATCGGCTGATTTCTTTATCTTGGAGATCGCATCGGAAACGCGACCCATAGCCTTGCGTCCTTTTTCAGTGGCGTTCTGGCAGTCCTGAGCCATGAGATTCGCCTGATGTGCATTTTCGGCATTCTGCTTTGTCATGGCCGACATCTCTTCAAGGGAAGACGATGTCTCCTGAAACGATGCAGCTTGGTTGCCTGCTCCTTCGGCAAGCTGATTGCTCGCTTCTGCCACCTGATTCGAAGCAGCGCTCACCTGTTCCGCTGCAGTACTGAGGTCTTCGATCACTACATTAAGAGATGCGGTGATGTTGCGGCCGAGAATAAAAGCACCGATGATCCCGCTGCAGGTGAAAAGAACCAGAATCGCTATGAGCGTGTTGAACACTGATGCCATCCGTGCTTTAATATCATCTACATACGCGCCGGACGCGACAATCCATCCCCATTCGTCTATGAGCTGGCAATACGATACTTTTTGACCGGGTTTGTCAGAGCCTGGTTTCGGCCATTCATACATGAGAAATCCACTGTTGCGGGCCTTGCATATCGCTGCCATTTCGCTGAAGATTGGTTTGCCCTGAGGATCTTTTTCTGCTGAAACATCTTTGCCGTTTTCCTCAGGCCGAAGCGGGTGCATAAGCATTGTTGCATTTGTGTCAAACACAAAAAAGTAACCTTCTGCATCATAGCGGGCGTTCTCGAGTGCTTTTTTGGCTTTTTCTTGCGCTTCAGCGAGCGGCATTGCGTTCGTTGCCGACTGCTGCACGTAAGAGTCTGCAATCGAGATCGCCATAGTGACCACGTCTTTTATCCGGGATCGCTCCACCTCGTACAGATTTTCCCGGTACTGGAAGTACATCCATCCGATCGCCAGCGAAAACACGGCAATAGAGAGCAACCCGAGGCCATAGATTTTCTTGAAAAGACTTACGTTTGTGAGTGCCATAGCTATTATCGTCCTCCTGATAAGGAAACATCATAACGCGAAGGCTGTGACCAGTCCGTACCAAACAGTGTATCGACACTTTTTCGAATAACTTGATAGTCCTTCTGAATGATTTTGGAGACATTCTGAGCTGCGCTGAGCCGGATCGTCAGTGCTGACAAGCGAGATTGGAGGAGCACTTGCACCCTTGCGCCCCATGCCCTTGTTTCCGACCGGGGCACAGGAACGTCGAACGTGCTTCTTGGTTCTGCATTGCCTCTTTATTCAGTCTTCGAAGTTCCGGAATCTCGTCTCATCGGTGCCGGGCGGCCTTTTTCTGGGGTGAAGAAACCATTTTTACGGCGTGATGGGCACTGCTAGTGTCATTCTGGCAATTGATACGGTCTTGACAATTGCTGCCATGGTTGCTCATTTGGATGGCAGCCTGGGAAAGTTGCTGTGAGTTATGCTTCTTCTGAGGTTGGTTGGCACTGGATCGCTGGTCCGACGATAATCCCTGGTATCCGACGATGCGTCTTTCCCGTCAGCCATCTCCAATGATTGGCAGCCACCAATGGACAGGATACGGCACGAGCTTGAAGATACAGCCGGTTAATACGGACAGGAGCTGATACCGGAGAACCGAGCACTCCGGGTTGCCAGCAAATAATACTTCACTTTTGCGCTCATTCTATGTATTATTGTAATCGATACTACGATAATATATACGGTTGTGCCCGATGCGGTCGGCCGAAATGTCCTGCTGTTCTTGCCAATCGAGTCCCCAGAGATAAACACCCTTGTACTCTGACTGGCGCGCGGAGTGGCTGGATGCGCGCTTTCCAGCCTCCACTTCAACAGGTTTCAACAAAATCATACATAAAGGTAGAAGCACTTCCCTTGATTACACATCTCAAGAATACGCTCAAGAAGCTTCTTCGGCTCGATCAAGATTGTCCGAAGACCTCAGTTCCAGAAATTTCAACAAAATTGACAGAATCTTTCATTCAAGACGACAGAGAGACACCAATCGAACTGTCGGCGGCTTCAGAACATCCCTCGCCTCGCCGATCACGCCGTTCCCGCTCGCGCTCCACATCGAATGCACGCCGCCGATCGGCTGGAGCCTTGGTTCAGAATGCTACAGTCATAATGCCTCCCCTGGTTGAAGTGCCTCCGGAACCAGGGAAGAGGCGGTTCGCGGACTTTGATATCGCGACCGAGGTGCTTTCAGGTATTCAGGACTTGGGTTTTCAGTATTGTACGCCCATTCAGGAACAATGTCTGCCGCATGCGCTTGCCGGCAGAGACATAACGGGAAGAGCTCAAACCGGTACGGGAAAAACAGCTGCATTCCTGACGGCCATTCTTACCTACCTGCTGAGAAACCCCAAAAAGGGTCGCAAACCCGGTTCGTGCCGAGTTTTGGTGCTCGCGCCAACCCGTGAATTAGCCATTCAGATCTTTGATGACGCTCAAGCTCTCGGGAAGTACTGCGGATTTGAGAATCTGGTGGTGTTTGGTGGCATGGGATACCAGAAACAGCGTGAAGCTCTCCAGAAGCCGATTGATATCCTGGTTGGTACTCCGGGTAGAGTTATCGACTACAGCACCAGCGGGCACCTGGATTTGTCAAAAACTGAGATCGTAGTAATCGACGAAGCTGACCGGATGCTGGACATGGGATTCATCCCGGATGTACGCCGCATTGTTCAGAAAGCTCCGCCTCCGGGAAAACGGCAGACGATGTTTTTTAGTGCTACCTTAACCAGTGAGATTATTAGCCTGGTTGACCGATGGCTGATTAATCCGGTACGAATTGAGACTGAGACGGAAAATGTAGTAACCGACCTTATTGAACAGACTTTTTATAGCGTCTCCTGCTCAGATAAACTTGCCCTCATTCTGTGGATTCTTAAGAATGATTCTGTAAAGAGAATGCTGGTCTTCTGCAATCGCAAGGATAGCGCGCAGAAATTAGCGAGTGCTTTGCAGCGGCACGGCATTCAAAGTGGTGTGCTCTCTGGCGATATTCCCCAGGAAAAACGTTTGCGGATTCTTGATGAATTCCGTAACGACAAGAAATCGGTTATCGTCGCAACCGACGTTGCTGCCCGCGGGATTCACGTTGACTCAGTCAGCCATGTGGTCCTCTATGATCTGCCTCAAGACCCGGAAGCCTATGTTCACCGTGTTGGTCGTACCGGCCGCGCCGGTGAGACCGGCAAGTCTATCGGTTTTGCCTGTGAGTACGGAGCTCACCTTATTCCCGAACTCGAGCAGTTTCTTGGCTGCAGGATTGCATGCATTAATCCGACAGAAGAGATGCTCGTGCTTCCAGCTATGCCTGCAGGCACATCGACGATAAAAACGGTCAACGCTGATTCTCGTCCTTCCCGACATAACCGTTCCCGACGCAGCTGGCGGGTTAAGCCGTCTTCTGTCCCCAAATCCACCGCTTGATTACAGGCCCGTTCGATGCCTTCGCATTTCCCGTCGCTTGAGTGCTGGCGCGGCTGTTTCAATCTTCCTTCCAAGGCTCTACTTTCGATACGACAAACCGATGGGCGTCTTTGTAGAGGATGCCTTGGATGAGGATTGGTTTTCCGGCAATATCGTCCTGGGAAAGCTTATCCATCAACTTTTTGTCTCCGGTCAAGTTGAGGAATGGCGGGGTCAGGTCATTAAAGATCTGGTTCTCGGTCGCTGCGTAAGAAACATTGCGCGCTTTGGTGATCAGAAAGACCCATTTCTTTTGACCATCGATATCAAGGTCCAAGGTGTAGCGGGCTTTGGCATTTTTGAGTTCATCGGTCCCAGGTACGTGCAGCGTGCCCATGAAGCTGATGATCGGAGGAGCACTCGGTGTTATCCACTGGCCCGAACCTGGGGAATGCAGTCCGAAGAGTGCGAACGTTAGCGTGATTGATGCAATGGCCGCATTGAAGATGAGGCTTCTTCTAGTTCTGTGCATAGGGATTCTCCTTGCGATAGGTGCCATTCTATCATACCAATGCTTGATGGACTCGTAAAAAGCGCCAGTAAGCCGCGTGGCGGCAACCTATGAGCAACGAAGTGATGCCCACTTCGTTGGAAGTCGTCTCAGAGATGACGAAATAGTCCCGCTCGGAGCGGGATTCAGTTCTTTATCCCCCGCCGAAGGCGGGCCTTTTTACGATGTCGTCAATGATTATCCTCGAATGGGAGCCGGTACCTTGGGCAGCACGACAGTAAATACTGAACCTTGCCGTACTTCGCTCTTGACCTGAATCCTGCCTCCATGACTGTCGATTATGGCTTTGGATCCAGACAGGCCCAGCCCAAACCCTTCACGCCGTACTCCTGACTTTCCGCGGTGGAAGGGCTCAAAGAGAAACGGCAGATCGGCAGCATCAATTCCCATCCCTTGATCCTCAAAGCTGACACTGACTTCTTTGTCGGTTTGAAAAACTCGAATGCGGATCGTGCCTCCTTTGTCAGAAAACTTGATGGCGTTATCCAGCAGGTTAGAGAATACCTGGTGCAATTGTATCGAATCAGCTTCGATGAACGATAGCGGACCTTCTATGTGGATATCAACGGTGATACCTTTCTGACTAGCTCGAGGAGTATAGAGCTCGACGAGTTCTTCGAGCTCTATTTCCAGTGATACAGGGGCAAACTGCAACTTCAGTTTTCCGTCCTGCAGGCGAGCGTATTCAAGAAAAGCATTGATCAGAGATTCCAGACGGCTTGTTTCTCGCTCAATAATGCGGAGATACTCTTTTTGTTTTTCTTCGCGCATCTGCTTTTTCATAAGCCGACGGGCAAATCCGCCGATACTGATGATCGGGGATTTTATGTCGTGAGCAAACGCAGAAACGAAGCTGTTTTGTTTGCGCTCAAAGAGTCTGGCATGTAGCAGGTCTTCATAGATCTCAAGACCGGCCTGCAGGATTCCTTTCGTATCAAATAACGCTGCAGTGCTCAACCGTACTGGAATTGTCTTTCCTCCACGGTCTTGAATCGAAGTCTCTACATTCAGCCGCGGTCTTTTGATATTGAGACTGAGTCGAAGCGGGCAGTTACTGTCGCACAGCTTGCCATGGATCAGGTCTCCGCAGTAACGGTTGAGCGCATGCTCTTCGGAATGGCCGGTGATTCGCTGGATTCGAGGATTGAATTCAATAATCCGGAGTTGAGGGTCGACCATGACGATTCCAACAGGAATGTGTTCAAGAAGAAACTTGTACAATGCATGATCGTTCGTATTCTCGCACGGTATACACCGTTCAGGGGAGCTCATGCCCGCTCCTTTCGCTTGTTGGTCAGCGGTGGAGTGTTGCTCGCGCGGGTTTTTGACCTCATTGAACATAGTGAGGAACATACGGTTAGCAGCCAGCAGGAGATCTCCTCTTGCTTCTGCAGAAGCAAGAACTTTCCGGATTCAAGCGTAATAATAAAACGGAGTAGTGTCATCGTCAAATACGATCACCTCCTTGACTTTCCCGCCAGCCATCGATGTTTTGTTTAAGGATCGGGTGCTTGTCGAACCGGAGACTGTATCACAATAGATATTGTATGATGCCGAAGTTTTTTCAGCGTCTCGCAGCGGATCAACTTTGATGGGCTCGTAAAAAGCGCCAGTAAGCCGCGCGGCGGCAACCTATGAGCAACGAAGTGATGCCCACTTCGTTGGAAGTCGTCTTGGGGACGACGAAGTAATCCCGGCCGGCGCGGGACAGATGGTTGTGCGTCAGTCCCGCGCCGGCCGGGATTATCCCCCGCCGAAGGCGGGTTACCCATCAGCTCTTCTGGCCCGCCAAAGGCGGGTTGCCCAGCAGCTCTTCTGGCCCGCCAAAGGCGGGTTACCCATCAGCTCTTCTGGCCCGCCAAAGGCGGGTTACCCATCAGCTCTTCTGGCCCGCCAAAGGCGGGTTACCCATCAGCTCTTCTGGCCCGCCAAAG
>JAGOGO010000233.1 GCA_017996625.1 Deltaproteobacteria bacterium
ATCTTCCGTTCATGCAGAATGTTCTCGGAACAGAGCCGGTATCGATTCTCACTTTTGTGGTCCTGTTTGCGTGCGCATCGACAGTGATGATTGCCAGCGAAGTGTTTAAGTACTACAAGCGACGGTCGGAGAGGATTGGGTGAAGCATTCCAGAATGCCGTAGTAGATGTGTAGCCCCGGTTGGGCTTATAGAGCGAGGAATGAACAATGCCAAAGATGCTGCTCTGAGTTCGAGAGATCGAATGATCAGATCAGCGAGAGCCTGAGAGCGCCCGCCGCGGGCTTACCAATACGTCGTCGCATGTGTTACAGATGCTCACGCGCAGCTCATCGGCAAGGGAACAGCGTGCTTTGACCGCAGTGAAGAAAAACGCTGCGGGCACATATCACTTCTGGATATCTAATGATCGCTTCTCCAGGTACAGCAAGCGGACCAGCTCATATTCAAAGGGAGATCCGGTCTGATAGTACCGAAAATCCAGGCGATATCGCCTATCGACAGCCTCGAGTACAATGAGCGTTGTCCTGAGGATATCTTCATCGCGGGAGTGAAGGTCCGCTCCGTTGATTAGAGCATTAACCCCTGCGTTGTAGATCGTGCGATCGAAAACCAGCCCAAATGCATCCCGAACAGTGGAAGGTCCTACTAGAGGGAGAACCAGGTAAGGCCCGGGTGGCACATGATAAAAGCCCAGCGTCTGGCCGAAGTCTTCTTCCTTCCTGATTATACTCCAGGCAGTGGCAGGATCGAGTAGTCCACCAATACCGATGGTGGTGTTAATAACGATGCGGGCGGTGGTCGTCGCGGCTTTTCTGCCTTTGGCCTGAAGAAGGGAGCTTGCCAGCGTTTTGAACTCATCAAGGTTTGAAAAAAAATTGGATACGCCCGTTTGTACAATATCGGGTGTAACTGATGTGTACGCATTGACAAGCGGAAGAAAAACATACCGGTCAAACTTGGCGTTAAAAAAATACATGCGGCGGTTGAATCCGCCCAGCGGGTCATAGACATCTATCAGGTGAGGGGCATCATTGGTGACGATCTCACCGGCTGGTCGCTCAGGCGGGATGACGGGATCCATCACCTTTGGGGTCATGCTGCACCCTGATACGAGAGCGATGATGATTCCAATGATGACAAAATGCTTTAGTGTCAAGGAGAGAAAAGTATTCTGTTCCATAGGCTGGACCTTACGGCCGCTGCGTCGTAAAAAATGTTACCATCTTCTCAACATTGTCCCGATACGCAAGATTGCCGCAGTGGCCGCCTTTCGGATACATTGTGGCCCGGTCGCCAAAAACCTGTCGGAGAAATGCCAGGTCTTCAGGTCCATAGATCATGTCGTCCACATTGGTCATGAGGCCGATGTGGTGGGCCGCCGTAAGATATCCGGCAATATGTCTGAGATTAGACTGTCCGAGAAGATCGCTCCGGCTGGGTGAAGGTTCATGGGCTGCAAACAATGGGTAGTACAACTCATTGAAGTAATCAATAAAGGAGGTTTTGATGGTAACCTTAAAGTAGTCGGTTAATGAGTCAAACGGCGAGAGCTGCTGATTTCGGGGGACGATGACCCCTGACTTCGTAACTACGTCGGAGGTAAAAATCATGCTGCTGGCGGAAAAGCGGAATGACAGCCCGACCAGGGCAGCGCGCTCCTCTGGCGTGGTGGGAAAACGATCCATGATGCTGTAAAGAAAGTCGGCGTCGAATTCGACGTGGTCCATGGTCTTGTAGATATCAGCAAATCTGGCTAGCATGCTTTCGTAAAACATCTTGAGGTTATCAATTCCTCCGGGTATGTTATCGTCGAGCAGACGGTCGAGACGGTTCGCGGAATCAAACACGCTAACCGGCGGATTGATCAGAAGTACTCTGGAAAAGGCAAAGGTGCCTTTTTGCTCATCGAGGTGGGCGATAAAGGCCGCCTGGGCAGCACCCAGACTGTAGCCGGTGAGCAAGAAGTCAGTCACGTCGATATCCTTCTGCAGTTCCCTCCAGATGGCTTCCATTACCCGATAGAGGTCGCGGGAGTCGTCGCTCAAGTTTCCTGGAACAGCGGTGGTGGAAGCAGTAACGATAAAGTTAGGATGGAGGGGAGAGGGAAGCGAGACCACGTGGAATCCCGCGAAAAAAAAGACCCGTTGGAGGTAACTGATTGAGGAGCCGGTGTGGTCGCTTCCGGCACCGGCAATGATGAAGATCAAAGGCGCTGGTTTTTTGTGGTAGGCCAGGGAGTAGCGCAGGCGGTCCTGGTACCAGAACACCTTTGGCACGGGACGGTCGACAAGGGGCGGCAAATCGAGGTTCCGCGCTCTTATTTCGTTAGGAAGCTGAGATTGATACTCCGGAGGTGTTCCGATAATAGTCGCGACGAGGGGATCTGAGAAGGGATAGTTATAGGTCTCGGAAGCCCATGCACATGGAATCGTGCCCAGGATCGCGATAACCATGCACGTATGGATTGCTCTGACGAAAAGCATTCCAGATTTGCCGCCGTAAAGAAATGTTCCAGTCATAGCACGTGTTCCTGCTTCAAGCACCAGCGAATATGATTTCCGCTGGAGAAAAGGTATTGAATCTCCCGTTACCCTTATTGTCTCCCGGCTTCGATAGGGAGAAGCCCGTATTATTCAGTGCTGCAGTCAGTATTTTGGTGTAACCAGTGTTAAAACGGTGAGGAGTCACGCATCGGCTGGCAATGTTGCAAAGATTCCGTATGCCTGGAAGATGCTTTCGGCAGCGCAGATTTGAATCCGTTTGTACTCGGTATCAGCTGCTATATGCATATTCATTTTATGCGCTTTTCGCTGAAGCCCGCTGATAGTTCGTTGCTTTTTCCAGTCCTTCCACCCTGAACTTCGATCTGCCGCCAATCAAGACGGACACCTCTTCCTCGGGAAAACGACAGAAGAAGGTCGGATAGAGGAATCCTTTTTCTTCCCGAGGAGCGATAAGCTTGCCTTGGAGCTGCGTGTCGAGCATGATATGGCGATGCAGAGGGGTGCCGGGATAGACGCGGTAATAGGAGTTCACGCCGACGGACAGAAGAGGCTGGGCATCGAGGAATTCAAGCATGCGTTGTGCGGATCCTTCAGGCTCATAGGGAAATCCGATCGAAAGATCGACAATGACGTCAATGCCAGCTGCAGCAGCTTCGGAAAAGAACCGCCCCAGCTGTGGGTAGGCGGCCTCAGTCTGACTGAGGGTATCGATACTGAGGGTTATCATCGATGCCCCGGATTTCTTGAGCCAGGTGAAAAGCGCATGGTTGAAGGGTTCCGGCTTCATATACAGAGTCCAGCA
>JAGOGO010000063.1 GCA_017996625.1 Deltaproteobacteria bacterium
TACGGATGATAGGGCCGAACTGTCTGGGCGTGATCAATACTAACAAGCAAGTTCAGATGAATGCCAGCTTTGGCCGCAAGATGCCTAAACGGGGGAACATTGCGTTCATCTCCCAGTCCGGAGCCCTGTGTACTGCAGTTCTCGATTTCGCCGAAGGAAGACACGTGGGGTTTTCGAAGTTCATCAGCTTCGGCAACAAGGCCGACGTCAGCGAAATCGACCTGATCCGTTACCTGGAAGATGATCCGGATACCGATGTCATACTCATGTACCTGGAAGATATCACCCATGGCCGTGAGTTCATTGAAGTCGCCCGGGAAGTGACCTGGCAAGCCCGCAAGCCGGTGCTCGCGTTGAAATCCGGCCGCTCCTCGGAAGGCGCGCGGGCTGCTGCTTCGCACACCGGTTCACTGGCAGGCTCGGATTCCGCCTATGATGCAATCTTCTTTCAAAGCGGAATCATCCGGGTCGAAGGGATCAATGAGCTCTTCGATTATGCCGTCGCCTTCGGGAAACAGCCGATTCCAAGAGGCAGAAGAATTGCCATCGTCACTAATGCCGGAGGGCCGGGAATTATGGCGACTGACGCGGCAATCCGCTATGGCCTTTCCCTAGTGTCGTTTTCAGAAGATACCAAGAAGAAACTGCAGGAAGTCCTCCCCCCTACTGCCAGCGTGCATAATCCCGTGGATGTCATTGGAGATGCCACTCACGAGCGATACGAGGCCGCCCTGCACCAGGTTATGGCGGATGAAAGTGTCGATGGCGCGATTGTGATTCTCACTCCCCAGGCCATGACCGATATTCTGGAAACCGCAGAAATCGTACCCAGGGTGGCCAAGACAACTGACAAGCCGATCCTGTGTTCATTCATGGGAGTTGTGGATGTCTCGGAAGGGGTACAGCATCTCGAACAGAACGGCATTCCCAACTATCCCTTCTGTGAATCAGCCGCCCGATCCATGGCTGCGATGGTCCGCTTCGGAGAACTGCTGGAGCTTGACCACCGAGCTGAGCGGCGTCTGCCGGCGGACCGCGAAGCGGCAGCGGAAATCATCCGGCAAAAATTGACTGATGCCGACTACGTGTACCTGGCCGAACGGGATGCCAACGAGATTCTTCAGTGCTACGGTTTTCCGCTTCTGAGAAGCCAGATCGTCACCAATCCCGACCAGGTAGCCAGAACGGCCATGGAAGTCGGCTATCCCGTGGTTATGAAAATCCACTCTCCCGATATTGTCCACAAGGTGGATGCCGGCGGAGTCCGCCTCAACATTACCACAGATAAAGAGGCCGGCCAGGCATATCGCCAAATAGTTGCGAATGCTAAGCGGTTTAACCCGAAGGCGACCATACTGGGAGTCCTGGTAGAAAAGATGGCTCAACCGGGTGTGGAAGTCATCCTCGGTTCTTCCCGTGATCCCAAGTTCGGTCCGGTCTGCATGTTCGGCCTTGGAGGTACCTACGTAGAAGTCTTCAAGGATGTCACATTCCGTCTAGCACCCATGTGGGAGGTGAGTGCGGACAAGATGATTACAGGCATCAAGTCCTATCCGGTTCTGACGGGTGTCCGGGGCAATCCACCCTCAGACATTGAGGCGGTCAAGGAATGCATCCTCAGACTCTCCCAAATGGTCTCTGATCATCCGGAGATCTTTGAACTCGATATCAATCCGCTTATTGTCCACCCGGAAGGTCATGGATGTGTTGTCGCTGACAGCCGCATTGTTCTGAAGAGACCCTGAAAAACAGTGAAAAGCAAGAAGTAAATTTCCCAGTTCTTAAATCACTTGACAGCGCATAGTGATTCGAGTAAGAAGGTATTTAAGTCATTTCGATTACTTACGCTTTTTCGAAGGCAACCCGAATCATATGATCCGGCTAAGCAGCACTTCACCAAGGAGCGGCTTCTTGTATTTCCTTTCATTGATGCTCTGGGGCAAACACTTTTCGACTGTCGAATGCTCTGGAGATCGTTACTGCAACAATGGCGTAGAAATCAGGAAACTGTAACCTCCACTATTCACCAGAAAGGAAATTGCTATGAAGGTACTCGTAGTCTATGGGCATCCGCACAATAAATCATTCAACCATGCCATCCTGGAAGAAGTTGAGACCGGCCTGAAAGAAGCTGGCCATGAGGTTGATGTTGTCGATCTCTATGGAATTGAGTTTGATCCGGTTCTAAGCTCGAACGACTTTGGTTACCTGCAGCAGGGCACGGCCCCACCGGATGTCAAAGTGCAGCAAGAGAAAGTCACCTGGGCGGAAGGAATCATTGTCATTCACCCCATTTGGTGGGAAAGCCATCCCGCTATTGTCAAAGGATGGTTCGACCGGGTTCTTTCCCTCGGCTTTGCATACATTATAGACGAGACGGGAGTCAGAGGCCTTCTCAAGACCCGCAAGGCGATGTTTATTACAACTACCGGCGGCAGTGAGAAAGAGGTGCTCGAAATCGGACACGGGGTCAATGCGTTGAAACGGATCTTTAAGGATATGCACGCCTTTGAATTCTGCGGTATCCCGGACGTTCAGCACGAGAATTTCTATGAAGTCGTGACCTGTTCAGATGACACCCGTAAAGAATACTTGAAAAGAGCACGGGAGCTGGCCAGAAATTTTTAATTCTCTGGAAGAGAAGGTTGGAAGTACACGGCTTCAAGATTAATCGTTCCGCGTTGACGCGGCAACAAACAGAACCTCCTGCGAAACTCATGGGGCCGCTCGACCCGCTGGACAGTAAGGAGTGAGGAGATCCTTCCCTGGTGCCCAGCCTGCGCATGAAATCACGGGCAGGCACGAGGGACATTCTAACTCCTAACTCTTCACTCTTTACTGTTTCCTGGCGCTGAGGGCGCAGGGGAAAAAGGATTGTCATTGCGGGCAGACCCGCCCTCAAGCTGAGATTGCCGCGCTCGTTAGAAACTCGCTCGCAACGACCAGCCTCTTTCCTCATGTTCCCTGCGGGTCGAGGTGGCAATCTCCTGAACCCTTTTCTCCGCGTGCTTTGCGTCCCTGCGCGAGGTCAAGTTTCATACGAGAAGTAAAAAGACTACAGGCGATTTGTGTCTCTTCATTCTTGGTTCTAACTTCTAGCTTTCTACTTTTTACTTCTTGCTTTTTACTCCTTACTCCTGACTCTTTACTCCTTACGGTTCCTTAAGGCTACCGACTCATGGAGTACTGAGGAGCTTATGCACTATGTTTCTTCCTGTCACTAAAGCTGAACTGCACGCTTTTGGCTGGAATGCTCTTGACGTCATTCTGGTTACTGGTGACAGTTACATCGATAGTCCCAACATCGGAGCTGCGGTAATCGGCAAATCGCTGGTTGCGGCGGGCTATCGCGTTGGCATTATCGCTCAGCCGGATACTATCAATTCGAAAGATATTACTCGCCTGGGCGAGCCGCTGCTTTTCTGGGGCATCACCGGTGGCAATGTCGATTCCATGGTAGCCAACTATACTGCAACGAAGAAGAAACGACGTCACGATGATTTTACTCCGGGCGGCCTTAATACCCGACGTCCTGATCGGGCGGTGATTGTCTATGCGAATCTCGTTCGCCGCTTCTTCAAGCATACAGTCCCTCTCGTACTCGGCGGTATCGAATCCAGCCTGAGACGGGTAGCTCACTATGACTACTGGGATGACAACCTGCGTGGCTCGATTCTGTTCGATGCCAAAGCAGATTATCTGCTCTATGGGATGGCAGAACGATCGGTGATCCAACTGGCCGAAGCGCTGACACACAATAAGGATCCCCGGAGAATTCGCAGCCTCTGCTATGCGGCGCCGGAGCCACCAGCTGATTACCTGCAGCTGCCTTCTCTCTCCTTCGTTCGAACCGACAAGCACGCTTTCGTGACCATGTTTCACACCTTTTACCGAAATAACGATCCGGTAACAGCCAAGGGTCTGGCACAACAACACGGGTCACGCTGGTTGGTGCATAACCCGCCGGCTCACTACGAAACCCAAGCTGAGCTGGATTCAATCTATGACCTAGGCTTCGAGCGGGCACAGCATCCGTACTATGAAAAGCAGGGATCGGTACGCGCTTTAGATACCATTCGATTTTCCATTACTACTCATCGAGGCTGTTACGGAGAGTGTAATTTCTGCGCCATTGCGGTGCATGAGGGCCGTACTGTCCGCTGGCGCAGTCAGAAATCCATTGCTGCAGAAGCACGACGATTGACAAAGCTGCCTGGCTTCAAAGGCATTATCCACGACGTGGGCGGTCCCACTGCCAACATGTACGGTTTCGAATGTGACCGCAAGCGTAACCGAGGAGCCTGCAGAAAAAAGCGCTGCCTTGATCCGGAGATCTGTCCACTGCTGCACGTTGATCACATCCCTCAGATTGAATTGCTGCGGAAGCTTCGGGAGATTTCCGGGGTCCGCAAGGTATTCGTTTCTTCAGGAATCAGGCACGATCTGGTGCTCGGCGACAAAGTCAGCGGAGTTGCCTATCTGGAAGAACTGGTCGGACATCATGTTTCGGGACAACTGAAAGTGGCTCCCGAGCAGGTGAACGAACGGATTCTGGCATTGATCTGTAAGCCGGACGTCGACTCTTTGCTGGAATTCAAGAAGCAGTTCGAACGCTGCACGCGACAGGCTGGAAAAAAGCAGTTTCTTACCTACTACTTCATTGCTGCCCATCCCGGCTGCAGCGAAAAAGACATGTTTGCGGTAAAGCGCTTCGCCAGCGAGAAACTCCGGATTCATCCTGAGCAAGTGCAGGTCTTCACCCCTACTCCGTCAACGTACTCGACGCTGATGTATGTTACGGAGATGAATCCTTTTACCGGTGAAAAGCTCTTCGTGGAAAAAAATCTGGCACAAAAAACGAAACAAAAGAAAGTGGTAACCGGATGATGCCGACGAATGACGAGCGGCTGCATTTCTTTGCCGTGGCTGAGCCGGGGTTGGTGTCATTCGTGAAGCGGGAACTAATCGAACTGAACCTGCAGCCGATTGAGACTGTTGAAAACGGCTATGACACTTCCAGCGGAGGGGTGAGCTTCACAGGTGACCTGCGAGATCTCTACCGCGCCAGTATCTGGCTGCGCACCGCCAGCCGGATCCTGGTACGGGCGGGAGAATTCGTCGCTGCCGGATTTTCCGAACTGCGCCGTAAAACGCATAATCTTTCATGGGAACAGTATCTTCGCCCTAAAGAGCCGATAACTTTCCGCGTGACCAGCCACGCTTCGAAGCTCTATGTTAAAGCCAGTATCGCCCAGGAAGTTTGCCTGGGAATCGCCGATCGTCTCGGGACGCACCCGGTGCTCACATCACCTGATCACAGCCAAGGGCAGCTGATCATCCTGCGTATGGTACGCAACTACTGCACGGTTAGCGTCGATTCATCCGGCGAGCATCTGCATCGACGCGGCTATCGACTGGCCACTGCCAAGGCACCGCTGCGGGAGACTCTCGCTGCCAGCATGCTGCTCGCTTCCAGGTGGGACACTGTTTCTCCCCTGTTAGATCCTTTCTGTGGTTCAGGCACGATCCCCATCGAAGCAGCGCTCCTTGCACACCACATTCCGCCAGGGCGCAATCGACATTTTCGTTTTCAGGAATGGCCGGGATTTAATCAAACCCGTTGGGAAGAAGTCCTGGAAGCAGCAGAATCTCAACGGACACTCGTCTCGCCTTTGATTCTGGCTTCGGATCGAGATGCCGGCGCCCTCAGAAATGCAGGCAGCAATGCTAAGACCGCCGGCGTGGCAGAATACATTGCGTTCTCTCAACGAGCGGTTTCTGACATTGATCCCCCACCCTGTACCGGATGGGTAGTGACCAATCCGCCATATGGCAGGAGAACCAAAACCAGCAAGGATCTCCGCAACCTCTATGATCGTTTCGGTGATGTGCTACGGAGCAACCGGGATGGCAGGCCGCAGTGCTCGGAGCTGATGAGCAGCTTCTCAGCCGTCTTCGCCTGCATTTCGAGCCGGGCATTTCCCTGAGTAACGGCGGCATCCGGGTCAAACTCGCCCGAGGACGGGTGGACGAAACACCGAGGAGTGAAAAGTAAGAAGTAAAAAGTAAGCGAAAGCCTCTGGCCGGGGCCAGGTTGATCGCAGAAATACAGCCCTCCACCTTACCCAGCTTCTCAGCCATCGGCGCTGAGGGCGCAGGGGAAAAAAGGATTGTCATTGCGAGGAATCACGCCGAAGGCGTGATGACGTGGCAATCTCCCAAGCCCTTTTCTCCGCGTACTCTGCGTCCCTGCGCGAGATCACGTTTCATACGAGGAGTCATGAAGAAGAGGCTCGACGTACCCATCGTCTGAGTACTCCCCGTATGAAACTCGCATGCAGACTATCTGCTGGGTGAGCAGGAGATGATGCACCCTGCAGCGTGCTGAAGCGCTCTTGAGTCGTGAACTCCCCCGAACCCCATTTTGGAAAAGAGGGGAGACATGGAAGTCGATTGTCACCAATGACTAAGGAAGCCTCTCATCAATGGCCTTCCCCCTCGTGAGCAAAGAGGAGTTCGCTCTTGCAATCAATGCGCTTTGTTTCTTTCTGCGATCTACCTGGGCCCGAAGCCGCCCAGAGGCTTTCGCTCACCCTTTACTCCTCACTGTTCTGCGCGGGCCGACGTGGCAATCTCTTCCCTGCACCCTCAGCGTCTCTGCGGGAGATCAAGGGAAGGGATGGCAGCTAGGGCATATACTCCTTGCTCCTCGCTGTCTTATCCAGTCGATAGAAAAAACCCTACCAGGAAAATACTTCCTGTAAGAAGGGGAAATACACTCACGGACCCATTGACTGGGGATGCCCGGTGACCAATGATAAGGTAACTATAGTAGCTCGTGGGACGGACCACTGACCAGTACATATACTCAGTGGTTTCTTGCCGAGTGCTTCCTTTCCGGAAAAGACTGTGTAAGAAGCGAAGAACGTGGAGCGTGCTGCCTGCCCCCGCAGCAGTAATAGCCGTTCCCGGCTGCCGGTATCGATTAATACGAACCGTGCTAACACGAGGCGCACTATGGATACTCAAGAACTCGGATTTCATCCCAAGGGATTTAACGCGCAGGATACACTGAACAAGCTGATTGAAATGGTCCAAGCTATTCAGCGAGGAGAAGAGAGTAAAGATTGTTTTGGCACAGCAAGGGTAAAAACCTGCCAGGACCATACCTGCATCTGGAGAACCGAATGTCAGCTCGTGAATGAGTACTAGCTGATTCAATCAGACCATCCAAAGCATGCTGGTGACGCAGGACAGGCGGATCAGAATATGTCGACAGAGTAGCTGGTATAGGTTCAGCACCTGCGGGCGCGCGTTCCCGAGTCGGCAAAGCCGGCTGTACATTATTTGAATATCACTTCAAGAGCAGACGGAGAACCTCACCACGGAATAAAGCCGTGGGCTTTCCCCCACCGTCTGCTCTTTATTTTTTCCAAAAAATATGCATACAGTGGAAAGCAAGGACTATAAGATGGTTCAAAGTTCCAGGTTCAAGCTTCAGTAGGAAGCAAAAAGCCAGAGGCTCCCTAGAATAGACACGAGTCACGCCTCGTCTTTGTACTTCTTACATTTTATTTTTTTACTTTTCACTCATGGTAACAATGGAAACCTGGTACGTCCTAAGCATCGTAGCGTTGCTGCTCCTCGGCACCCAGCGATTTTTGTATAAAGTGGCAGCCGAACGCAAGTGTATCACCGTGCAAACCACGTTTTTTTTCATGAGCACGGTCACCCTGCTCAGTACGGCTGCCTTCTTCATTTCCAATGGCACCGTGGAGACACTCTCCGGTCTGCTGATCCCATCGCTGTTCAACAGTGCTGCCTTTCTCGTCAGTACCATAGCGCATATAGAAGCGCTCAGGTTCCTTGCCGCAAGTATCGTCTATCCACTGATCAGGCTGGATATCGTTCTGGTCGTTCTTTTTTCAGTTTTCTTTTTTAAGGATCATCTTTCTATCATCAACCTGGCAGGCATTCTCATGGCGCTGATGGTCATGATCATCCTCGCTCTCGAAGGCCGGAAGAAAGAAAAGGATTCGAGCAGCATCCGTGCCGGTTTTGTATGTATTGTGCTTGCAGTACTGGGTGGTGCAGTTGCCTCCATATCCAGTAAGTTTGCTGCCCTGCATACCAATACGCTCGCCTTTATGGCGCTTTCATATCTGATAGCAGCGATTTCATCCCTGGGGCTGAAAAAAAGTGTTCAGCCGGGAAGCGGACCGATGCGGGATTCTATACTTGTTGGTTTGGCTATGGGATTGCTCAACTTTGGCGGATTTTACGCGTTCCTGCAGGCGCTCGCGTACGGGCCTCTTTCCCTGATTGCTTCGATCACAGGAATGCATTTCGTCATTGCGATCATACTCTCGGTCATCCTCTACCATGAACGGCTGACCCCCGGACGAGCAAGCGCCATTGTCCTTACCATAGCATCGATCATCTTCCTGGGGAAATAACAGCCTTCATCGCTTCAGCCATCACGAACAGCGGCGCATGGTTGGAGGTGAAAAACGGCGGCTGTCTTCGCAGCATGGAAGCCACCGCCGGATGCCGCTTGAATTCCTTGTCAAGAAAGTCCCGCACCAGCGGGCGACTCCATCCAGCAGGATGCACAAAGTCAGCATAGAGGGAAAGGTCGCCTTCGGAAAATGTTCGTGTCGCCATGCTCGCAGCTTCAGGTCCATACAGAGGCATGTTGAACAAAGCGAGGTTAAGAAAACTGATGCAGTCACCATGAGAAACAACAAAATCGAGAGTTCGGCGCGCAGCTGGTTCGGTTTCAGCCGGGGTTCCGAACAGAAGATATACGTAGGTGGCAATACCTGATGAAGTCAGAGAGTGCAGTGCCTGTGATGCATCCTCACAGGAAACGCCTTTCTGCAAAGAATCGAGCACCGCCTGATCACCTGACTCCACACCGAGCTTAATCATGACACATCCTGCCGCACGTAAGGAGTTACAGTACTCCTTGTCCTTCAGCTGAGGTGTTATCCGGGCAAATCCATACCATGGAGTTCTGACTGAAGAGGAGCTTAGCGCCTTCAGCAGTGCAGGACTTAAAGCATTATCCACCAGATGAATCAGCACCGGCTTGAAGTATGCTGCCATACTTTGCATTCCGGCCACTACCTGGTCGGAAGGCAAGGGACGATAAGGGTTCCCTTCGGCCCGTTCCGGGCAGAACGAACACTTGTTCCAGTAACAGCCGCGGCTTGCACTGTAAGGAAGAATCAACCCCGGGGCCAGGTAATCGGATGTCGGAAGCAGTTCGTAAGCCGGCAGACAAGCAGCTGTCGCATCAGAATCGATTCCGGCCAGCGAAAGCAGCGCCTGTTCTCCCGGGCCAGCCACCAGCAAATCTATCAGCCCGTCAAACGGATTCTTCCACCCTGGCCTATGCATCCACGAGGTAACCAGTCCACCCCCGAGGATGATTTTGGCATCCGGGTACTGCTTGCGCACAAACCCAATCAGAGCAAAGGCACAGACTGCCTGGCTCAAATAGTTTAATGAGATGCCAATGAGCTTCGGCTGAATTCGATCGAGGAGACCCGAGATTCGTTCCCTGAAATAAGGATAGAACACGTTCTTTTCCGGTTCCTCAGCAGCCTTCACGAGGTCCCGACTTCTTACTGGAGCGTAGCGGGAATCCTGGTAATCAGCCAACGTGAGGCGCACACCCTGGCGGCCTGCGCTCGATGCCAGAACTCGATTGATATCGTATACTGCTCGGCGATATCGATCAGGATTTTCGTATCCTCGCCAGCTCCTCAGTACCCTGGCGTGGCGATCCAGATGCCGATACGCCCGCTTTGTCCACGTATCTTCAGCTGTATTCCGAAGGGTTAAAAGATAGAGCAATCCTTCAAGGTTAGCATCCAGCAAGACACAAGCGGCGCCGAAACGCTGCAGGCTACCAGCTAACGCAGCTATACCTGCTGGCGGTTCACATGGCTTAACAACAGGTGGATTGATGAGCAGGATCATGCTTAGACCTTCCAATTACTGTGAACAGTAAGAAGTAAAAAGTGAGAAGTCCCGCGAAGCGCGGGATTGCCTGCCCGCGATCTCGCGCAGTGACGCAGAGCACGCGGAGAAGAGGGTTCAGGAGATTGCCACGTCGACCCGCAGGGAACATGAGGAAAGAGGGTGGTCGTTGCGAGCGAGTTTCTAACGAGCGCGGCAATCTCAGCTTGAGGGCGGGTCTGCCCGCAATGACAATCCTTTTTCCCCTGCGCCCTCAGCGTCGATGGCTGAGAATCAGGGTAGGTCGAGAGCAGTTTCTTCTTCGATCAACCTGCCCCGCGTCCAGAGGCTTGCGCTTACGTTTTACTTCTCACGCACAGCCGTGTCACTATACTACCATTTTGTTAAGAAATCACCGAATCAGCACTACTTCGACAAGTGATACCCTCCACTATATCGCGATGTCACTTCGTCGGAGAGTCGTTCTATGCAAAAACAATGTTTGGAAACAAGGTCTTAGAAGCGCCTCAAAAGCCAAGAGTTTTTTGGCACAAAAGCTGCTTTCACCACCCGTATCAACCTCTCCATGGCAATGGGATGAAATGAGAACCGTGTCGTCAGCATAAAGGAAATCGCCGGGCATGGACAAACTCTGCACGAGTCATCCGGATGTGCCAGCACAATGGGAATGTCGGCATTGCCGCACTGCCTGGTGTGCCGGCTGTATTGAGACCAGCACGATTCAGTCGTACGAAATCTCCGATAGTCAGAAAGCGCGTTACTATTGCCCGACCTGCAGCCGGCCGTTACGGAAAATTGCTGTCTCCTGTTCACCAATTGCGTCCTGCTGGGCGGTTCTCCCTACGCTGGCGATGCTCTCATTTCATCCCCAACCTCTTTTGTTCATTGCCCCGATCAGTATCATTGCCGGTTTTTTGGCTTCCCTGGGGATATCGCCGCTGGTTCTGGTTTTCCTCTGGGGTGGAATGCTCCCATTGGCTTTGTCAGCCCTGGAACAGACAGCTCAAGGAAAACTCGTACCACCACACGTCACCGGTGGCATTCAGAACCTTTTTCGTTACGGCCTGAAGCACTTCTGTTTTTTTTCTGTCTTATCTTTATTCCTCGCCGGCGATGGAGTAAGCATCCCAATCAAAATGGCCTGCATGGCCTTCGCAGCCGCGGTTGTTCCGTTATGCATTATCGTCCTCTTTTTAAGTGAAAGAGCGAACGAAGCTCTGCGCCCCCAGCTCCTTGCTCTTACTGCCCGGCAGCTCGGCAGGTCCTATATATGCATTATGTTCCTGTTTATCTCGTTCCTGATAATTGCATTCGGGACAAGCACCATCCTTCGGGATCTGGTATCCGCTGCCATTGCCCGGTTATTTCAGATCACGGCGTTGAACTATTTCACACTGGTTGCCTATCAGCTTATCGGCTACAGCATCTATCAGCGCAGCCAGTTACTCGCCACTATTCCGTCGTTCAAAGAGTATTTTTTTCGGGAAGGTCAACTCGCTGCTGATCTGACTCGAAATCAGGTGCTCGAAGTAGTCGATCAGCTGATCGCGGAAGATCGCATGGATGATGCGATTACCTATGTTGATACCAAAGCAGGGAGCGCTCTTTTTGATCTTGAGCTCAGCCAACGCTACTATGATCTTCTCACTCTTCATCATAACGTGGCGAAGCAGCTGGAACATGCCAAGGTCTATCTCGATCTCCTGGCAGTAAAAGGTAAGGCTCAGGAGCTATGCAATGTTTTTTTAACCTGCAAAAAAGAAGACCCTTCGTTCTCTCCCTCTCCAACCACATTCTTTACCATTGGCCGGCTTCTGAACAAAGCAGGCGATTTTCGGGCTGCAGCAGAAGCCTTCGGGCAGTTTGTTGCCGCCTATCGCCACAGCACCATGGCTCCCAAAGCGTATTTTCTTGCCGCCACAATTTTCTACGAACAGCTCAAAGAAACAGATAAGGCCGTACTGCTTCTGAAGGACATGATCAACGCCTATCCCGACCATCACCTGACCCGTAATGCCCGTGAACTCCTGAAGACGCTGATGAGAAAGCGGATACGTGAACAAATGCGGCGCACCATGCCGGTACACGAGCGTCAGGTGATGGATGCAGGATGAAGGTTGGTCGAGTGGTGAATTGGTTGAATGGAAAATTCGTTAAACGGGGATGATGAATTCATCGTTCCAGGATCTCCATTTGCCAATTTCACACCTTCCCGATTTTCGGATTTCCCATTCTTCGAATCAACCAATTTCCCATTTCTCCAATCCGCCATTTCTCAATTTAACCAACCACTTGCGGATAGCATCCCAACACGCTATACTTGGAGCTCGTCAAGAGTATTGCCGACCATCGAACCCCGATCCTTGCTTATATGCGCATTATTTTTGCAACCGATCTTCACGGTAACAAACGAAGTTTTGACAGCCTCTTTCACCATGCTGAATCCCTCCAGGTGGATGCAGTCCTCTTGGGTGGTGATATCCTGCCCATATCACGCAACCTTGATGCTTACAGCAGTGCACAGTCGGATTTTATCGTAACATTCCTGCGGCCAATGATCGAAGATTTCAAATCCAGAAACCAAAGTGACGTTTGTATCATTCTCGGCAATAACGATTCTTCGGTGACCGCTCCTCTGTTGCTCGATCTGGAACACGAAGGGTGTGCAACCTACATTCACCAACGACCGATCCATCGTGGCGATTACACCATATATGGCTATAGCTTTATTCCTTTAACACACTTTCGGACCAAGGATTGGGAGAAGCTCGATATTCCCGGCCAGATCCCACCGACCAGCCGTCCACCATACATGACGACTGATCGGGGTATACACTTTGTCAATGTTGAGCGGGATGTGCTCCCGCGTGGAACCATTGAAGAGGATTTCAGCAGGGTTCCTTCTCTGATTGATCCCCGGAAGACCATCCTGGTTACCCATACACCGCCGTACCAAACCAAGCTCGATGTCCTGTATAACGGTAATCACTGTGGCAGTAAGGCAATCGCAGCCTTCATCGAGAAGTACCAGCCAGTTCTCACCCTTCATGGACACATTCATGAATCACCTAGTCAGAGCGGCTCAATAGTTGATCGGCTCGGCGCTACGGTATCTATCAACCCTGGGGCAAGCACCACTATGCTGCATGCCGTGTATCTGAATGTGGAAAATCCTCTCGGAACCTTGCGAAGAATCACGGACTGAGATATAGTCAATGAGCAAAATTGATGGCAGTGCAAGAAGCCGGTCTGCAGGTGTCAATGAGCCGCGGGTATTCTAACAATCGTCTTGAGGTGGTGGATTCCCGCCTTCGCGGGAATGACAGGACGTAGTTGTTTGCGAACTTACGAATTCTGCAAGCTTTGTTTTTGATGTCGGCTTTAAGAACCATGTAGCCCTAATTCCTCATTCCCGCGAAGGCGGGAATCCAGTGTTTCAGCACCAGAAACTGTCAGCTGCGGCCGTATATGCTCCGAACATGCCTCATCATGCAACCATCAGGGTCAACAAGAATTCACTCGTAACAGCATCAGGGAGATAAGTATGCAATTAGCCACTCGTCCATATCAGCAGCACCATATTGCCGTATTACGTTCTCTCATCATGACTATCGTTGCTCTTACACTGCTCTCTGCAACCGGCTGCATTACTATCGGCGAGCAGTTTCCGATCTACAAGATTCCCGATATCAAAATCGGCACCACCAGTCAGAGCCAAATTCGTAACATGTTTGGATCCCCGTGGCGGGTGGGCAATGAAGACGGTCAGGAAACCTGGACCTATGGCAAGTATCGGTATCAGCTTTTTGCTCCAGCCCGAACCGAAGACCTGGTGATTCGATTTGACGATCGCAAGGTGGTCAGTTCGTACACTTTCAACACGACTGAACATGCAGAGTGAGGAGTGAAAAGTAAGGAGTGTCGTTCCCACTGCCCACCCTCGATCTCGCGCGGAGGCACAGAGTGCGCAGGGCAAGTTTGTAGAACTTTTTTTCTCCGCGTTCTCCGCGTCCCTGCGCGAGGGCAGGAGCAGGCATGAGGGCATATACTCCTTACTCCTGACTCTTTACTCCTTACGGTTTACTTTTCCACTGTTCCGCACGACGAGCACACAATCGCATAAGCATCTGAAAATCAGATCCTTACCAGCACCCTGGCCCATCCGTGCCCTTCCCTTCCCACCTATTTACTTGACCAAACCCGTACTCACCCCGTACATTTTCTTATAGAGATTGTAATACTGACCAAATGACTTTATTGCGCTGTTCTTCTACAACCAACCCTGCTCGGCCATCGGGCAGCGGTTCACTACTTGTGAGCACATAATGAACACACACGTAACTCGAATTCTTGCTGTTGACGATGACGCCGATATGCGGATGATTTACCAGGAATCCATCAACCTGATCCCAATCACCCATCAGGAAAATACCCGTTTCGTGGTTACTCTGGCCAAAGACGGCAACGAAGCGGTCGAAGCGGTAAAAGATTCTCTGCATACCAAAGAGCCGTTTGCCGTGGTGTTCCTTGATTTGAAAATGCCACCTTTGCCCAATGGCGGTGTCTGGGCGGCAAAAAAAATCCGTGAACTGGATTCTGCTCTCAATATTATTCTGGTTACCGGGGCCGTCGATGTCGATCCCTTAGACCTGTCTCACCGCATTCGCCCACTTGATAAGCTCCTCTATCTGCAGAAGCCGTGCTCTATTTCCGAAATTCAGCAGTGCGCCCTTTCTTTGGGAGCCAAGTGGCACACTGAAGCTCTTCTGATCGAAACCAATGAGGAACTCTATCTGACCAATCGTCAGCTGCTGGACACCAATACCTCTCTGTCCATTCTGGCAAGGAATCTGGATAAGACACGCAAGGAAACGGAAAAGCAACTCCTGGACCGGCTGCGTGCTATTCTCAGGCCTTTTTTGATCAGACTCAGCAATGATCCGAATCTGGCGCGGTATGAAGACGAATTCCGCTCAGTTGCCAGGGAGATCGAAGCCAATTCCTCCAACTCCCTCTTCGGCATGGTTGAGGCGGACTGCCTTTCCTCAACCGAGCTGGCCATCGCCTCGATGGTAAGAAAGGGTGCTTCGAGCAAGGAAATAGCGACCACGCTGAATATTTCCGTTGATACCGTAAAAACGCACCGCAGGAATATCCGCCGAAAGCTGCGCATTCAGCACGCGCACATCAGTCTCCAAGCCTATCTTCACTCCGTGGGAGAAACGGATAACTGAGAAACGGTAAGGTGTTGGCAGTGAGGAGTAAAAAAAG
>JAGOGO010000234.1 GCA_017996625.1 Deltaproteobacteria bacterium
CCTCTCGGTGAGATCGGGTTTGACACGTTGGATCTGGCCAGAACGTATGTAGAAAACGGTGTGGATATACTTGAAATTGGCTTTCCGGTTCGCAACCCGTATCTTGACGGGAACGTGATCGCCAATTCGATGGCGAGAATTTTAAAGAAAGGCTTTGATGCGTATTGGTATTTCACTGAAGTACAAAAAATCAGGAATGAGTTCAGAGATCAGCCTATCGAACTCTTTTGTTATCGTCAAATATTCGACCAGATGGAGGAGAACGATTTTGTTGCATTGTGTGAAGAGAGTAAGATAGACGCGATCCTGATTGCAGACGCAGATCGTATGGAACTGACAACGTTGGACGATCTACTGCCGGCAGCGATATATAACTTACGATTTGTCCCTTACAATTATACTGGAGATCATATACGGGATGCAGCAGTTAGCGCTAGGGGGTACATTTTTCTACAAGCGACGGAGGGGGCCACAGGAGCCAGGGACGAAGTAGATGCTGGATTAGAAGGGAAGATACATGACCTGAAACGCAAAATCGGGAATATCCCGATCTGCCCTGGGTTTGGCATCTCATCTCCAGCCCACTGCAGACAAATTAAAAGAATGAAGGGTGACGGTGTAATCGTGGGAAGTCGCCTTGTGAGTAACTTGATCACACACCCGCTAAGAGAAACCGGTGAGCTGATAAGAAAATTAAAATTCAGCCTAACATAGAACAATGGAATGCTACTTTGTACTGTTCAAATAACTTCTAGACCTGATGAATAGGCGGTGCTTATGGCTTCAGATTCCAGTTCCTACACCCGGGCATACCCTTGTTCACCGGATATGCGGTCAGCCCAGCGATTGATTGATCTCGGTTCATGTATTGACTACCTGGCAGCGAACGATATGCTCGTTCGAGTGGCCACTGAAGTTGATCCGGAGTATGAACTTGCGGGGTTGGCGAAAAAGTTTGAAGGCGCTGAATGCGTGCTCTTCGAGAAGGTGAAAGGAAGCCCTTTTCCGGTCTGTATCGGGCTGCTGTGGAACCGATCAACAATGGGTCGACTTTTTCAGACCGCTCGAGAGAACGTACCCTTCCTGATTGCTCAAGCTATCGGGAGCTGGAGGGAAAACAAAGGGGCGTTCCCCGTGCTGATCCAGGAACAGGGTCCAGCCAATGAAGTGATTGAGCCGGAGGTTGATCTCGGTACCCTTCCGGTTCCGGTACATGCACTGGCAGACGGAGGGCGGTATTTTGACTCCTCAGTTGTGGTGGTGCGGAATCCTTCCTCGGGTGGGTTGAACAGTTCGGTTCACCGCCTGATGATTACGCAGAAAGACCGGCTCACCTTTTTGATCGATCCCGGTCGGCATTTGGGTGAGTATGTGGAAATGGCGGAAGCAGCAGGGAAGCCTCTGCCGGTAACCATCAACAATGGAGTAGGGCTCGCGCCCTGGCTGGCGTCGATTATTCCCCAGCAAGGAGACGGCAAGCTGGGAATTGCCGATCACCTGGTAGGTCAGTCGATTCCTCTTGTCAAAGCTCAGACCGTTGATGTTCCTGCCTATGCTCACGCTCAGGTTGTTCTCGAAGCTGAGATCATTCCGCGAGTGCGTGAAAGGGAGGGTCCCTTTGCAGAAGTGACCGGCTACTATGCAACTGCAGACGACCGTTTTGTGATGCGTGTGAAAGCTATTACGCGGCGGAAGCATCCTGTTTTTCAGAGCATACTCTCTGGGCAGGAGGTGTGGAACGCGGTAGGGCTTACAGCCGAAGCGAAGATTTTTTTCACCGTACGGCAACAGGTGCCGCAGCTGCGAGCCGTGTATCTAAGCCCGGGAGGGTGCGGATTTTATGGAGCGGTGGTTCAGGTTGATGCCGATCGGCCGGGAGTAGGAAGAGCAGCAATTGAGGAGACGTTTAAGGCTTTCGGCCCCTTGCAGTGGGTCATAGCGGTGGATACGGATGTCAACCTGTATGATCCGGTTGAGGTTGATTGGGCCGTGACGACTCGCTTCAGTGCGGATCGGGATCTGATCATTCTACCGAACCAGCGAGGCCATATTCTCAATCCGATGGTGCAGGTGGATGAGGATGGCAGGGGGGGAACGGTAACGAAGATGGGTCTTGATGCCACGGTGCCGTATCCGAAAAGCAGGCGCTTTGAACGGGTGCGTTTCTTGGACGTCGATATATCCAAGTATGAGATACGAGAAGAGCAGAAAATGCCTGTCAAAGGCAGTGGCCGCAGTGATTGCAGCGATGAACAGGTATCATGACCATGCGCTGCTGAAGCGTTGAACCGGGTTAGATCCGATTCTTTCTCACTGCTGCCAGCAAGCAGGTCAGGAGGAAACACCCAACCACCACGAGCAGTGTGGGGCCAAGCCAGAGACGGGCAAATGAGTCGATGACGTGCTGACTTGGATAGTCCCGATTAAATCGAATGCTGACTTTCTCACCAAGCTTGCCCCGCGGAGACTCCGAGCCAATCTTTGACTGAAAGACGTGCTCCTGGCCATGCTGGTCGAAATACTGAATCTTCGGATAGTAGAGCACGTCGCGATCCACATCATCCTTTTCCGGCAGCTTGGGTACCAATTCAACAGTTTCGCCTTCAGTCTTTTGATAGTCTTCCAGTTTTGTAACTGTCTTGAAAAACCAGATAGCTCCTCCGGCGATCAGTACCAGAGCGATCAAGGCGGTTATAAGAATAAAAGGCTTGTTCATAGGTGCCTGCCAGCGATGGAGATTGATCCGGGAAATGCATTCCAGCAGTAAGTCAGCTCGTGTCGGAGTAACGCCGGCCGATCTTCTTCCTTCTGCAACACATTGACGACTATAAAATTGGCGGAAGTGCATGGGAATCGAACCCACCAAGGACGTTGCTCACGCCCCTCACTGGATTTGAAGTCCAGGAGACTCACCAGAGCCTAACCACTTCCGCGGAATTGGTTTCTGTTCGAAAACAAACTCTAATCAAATTATCCCCGCTTGTCAATGGAATACCATAGGAATCTCAGGTGAAGTTGCGGGCACTCGGTCCGCAGAGGGCAACGTGTATGTTTCTATTTGCAATCAACCAGTGTGCTTCGACGAACAGACTTCGAACCTTCTATACCTCATCGATGACCGCCTGACAACAGTCGGGAATTGCCGCTAGTTCACTTCGAAGGATCTCCGGATTCTGTAGTTGCTTGTGAACGCTTCAGCCATGGCTGAAGCGTAGTTGTACGGCCATACTGTTGTCAGCATTTTTTACACATGTACAT
>JAGOGO010000064.1 GCA_017996625.1 Deltaproteobacteria bacterium
GGAGATCGTCGTACACCGCGCTGTTCCATATTGTTCGCACAGTGCTCTCATTAACGTTTCCCATAACCTGAGACATATAGCAGCAGGGAATGACGTCTCCCATTGGAGAAAGATAACATCGCTGCAGAAGTAATTCGCAATACTTAATGGTTTTAGTCTTGTCGGTTCTCTGGAGCTCCGGCTGATGCGTTTTGTGTTGTTCTTGGAAGTACGTTTTCATCTGTTTCAGCTGCGTTGACTCATCTGTAACATGTACGAGCTCCCATAGGTCACGAAGAGCCCTCATAAATCTGTCCCCGGAGGTTCTCGCTCCCATTTTGGGCAGCTGACTCGCTATTGCATCCCGTATATTCTTTGCGCCAGATTCGATTACCTCGCTGTTGAGCAGACCGACCTCCGAATCCACCCGATTGAGTCTTGCTTCATAGTCTTCCGGGAACTCTTCAATGATCATGAAATTATCCTCAGCGTGATAATTCAGGTCTCCTGCAATCCCCTCAAAAGGCAGCGGCAACCACAATTCTATCCCGAGTTCATCAGCGGCCTGCTTGCTTTTCTCGTAATAAGCGTTGTAGAGCGGTTTGTGGTTTTCAACCGCTTCATTCTTGAACTGATCCGAGAATACTACCACAAAATGGCCATGAACCTTTTTCACGCCCAGAGAGGCGGCCAATCTCACAATCGCAGGCAGCTCCCGGATGTTGCTTCCCATGATGGTGCAGAAGAAAAGGAGATCCGGCTTTGTTTCAGACGGAAGGAGCTCAAGTGCACGCGTCAGCAACCGCACATTATGCAGCAGCTTGCGGTAGCGGGTGCCTTTTCGCAGTATTTCAGTGGCAAAGTCAGTAGCAGCATCAATTGACAAGTGAATGCGCTCTGATGCGGGAATGAGCACGCTCAGCACTTCTTCGTCGAAAAGAGTGGCATTAGTATGAATCTGGAGCTTCGCGCCGTACTGCAAAAAATCCTGGAGCAACTGCGTGAAGTTCGGAGCTGCGAGCGGTTCGCCGCTGACCGTAAAAAGGTAATCTTCCGCAGTAGGGAGAACTTCGTCAGCAACCCTTCTCAGCATTTCCTCAGGCATTGTAATGGCATTGTGAATCCTTCGGTTTTCCTCGATCCCGTGAGTCAGACAATGAGGACAGCGCAAGTTGCAGAAACAGGTATTCTGAAAGCCAATACCTTGCGGCATCGTAACAATTGATGTATCACCGGTCAGAAGCTTCAACGCATTCAGCTTGCTGTTTATTGTCTTCATTTCGCGAATGATTTCATTGCGCCTCATCTCATGTCTCTCTTATCATCATTCGGTGTTATCACTTCTGACTTCGCGGGAAGCACTCTAATACCTCTTCGGGGAAGACAGGATAGCCTCGTACAGCGCATACACTTCTGCTGCGTGATCGAAAATATCCTTTTCATACCGGGTATTCTTAGAGAGCCTTTCGATAATTGCCGGTTCATCGATAATACCCTGTAGGATTGCTTGAAGCT
Organism: Deltaproteobacteria bacterium; assembly: GCA_017996625.1. Taxonomy (GTDB): domain Bacteria; phylum Desulfobacterota; class WTBG01; order JAGOGO01; family JAGOGO01; genus JAGOGO01. Next base: position 1,495 of record JAGOGO010000064.1, read on the forward strand.
GGTCGAGACGGTTCAGAGAAAATGTGAAGCCGTTATAATCATTCTTCACAAATTCCGTCATTCCCTTTACATCACTCACAATAGCCGGGGTTCTGGTAGCCAACGCATAGAGGAGAGCCAGTGGACTGTTTTCGTGCCATCGGGAAGGGATAGCGAGAATATCTATATCCGAAAGCCGCTTGGGCAACTCTTCGCGAGGGAACGTTCCTGCAAACCTGACGGCGCTGTTGCCTCCAGTGAGGTCAAGGAGTTTCTTGGCATAAGGGGGGTCCTGATCCTGCGATCCATACAGGATCAGGGACTTGTTGTCACCCCTGGTTTTCTGGAAAGCCTCGATCAGGAGATCTACTCCCTTGTGCGGAGCCATCTGACCAATATACCCGAAGCGAACTGAGGTATCAGGCTTCTTCTTTGGTTTCTGAAACTCTTTAACGCTGCTGCGATCGATGCCGAAATTGATTTTTCTGATTTTCTCCGGATAAAAATTGTTTTTTACGTAGGCATCATACAAGAACTGCGTAGGCGCAATCATGAGCGAATAGTGGCGATACAAGGGCCGAAGGAGGGCCGGCCGCTGGGTGATATCCTGTACGTACGCAGCCAGAATGGTATTCCGGAATCGGGGAAAGCGCATGAGGTGAGGAAGAAATGCACATGCGGTCCGGAGTGCCAGATTGTGCTTGATAACCATGCTGAGAGGTTTGTTGCGTGCGAACTGATCGGTAATTCGTAAATAGCAGCACAGACAATTGGTGGAGTTTTTGTTTGGTCCGTGGCAGAGAGTGCCGTTATACCCTTGGAGGATGTTGGTGAAACAAATGCCATAGAAGTCGGTCAGCGTTGCAATCGTAGGTATGTGTGCCTTCTGCAGGACTTCCAGGAGGGTTGCAGTATGATGAATCAGGTGGGTGACGTGGGCAAGATCGGGCTTGACCTGGGAAATGACCGTAGTCAAGGTCTGCTCAAGCTCTGGTCGATAATAGGTGTCTTTGAAGCGCTTGTAGGGAATACTGTTCATGTCGATGCAGAAGACCGGAATGTCGTCGTATTCATACTGAGAGAGAAGCGTACCTTCCCCTTCTTCCCCGAAGGGGATAGCGGTGAGAACGACCGGGTCGTGCCCCATGGCTTTTAAACATTTTGCCAGCTCCAGGGTATACGTTTCGGTTCCATAAAAGTGTTTTGGAAAAAAGACATGAACCGGAAGAAGTATTTTTAGGTTTTTTCTCATATCGGTTTCTATTGTGTGTTAGTAGGAATATACGACAAGGTCAGACAATCCCGGGGCTGCGGTTCCTGGTATAGACGCTATGGCTGAATGTGATGGCACGGATTTAAAGACCTGCGCAAGAAATACTTTTCTGGGAATATACCGAATGAATTTACAGCGAGAGCAGAAACTGTCACGAGCATTGGAATAAAACTCGTGCCTGAATGCGGTGTAGGCTGAGCCATTGTATACTTCCGTGATGCTTGACTGGTTTATATTACCTAACACCGGGCGGTCCGGGATACAGCACGGGACAACATCTCCCTGGGAAGAAATGTACACACACCGTTCAAGATATTCGCAGTATTTGACTGGCTGGTCAGGCAGAGTATACAGCCCGGTCAGGACTTCCAGGTTTTCTGCAACCAGCGTGTGGAGCTGCTTCTGAAGCTGCTTTTGCTTTGCCCGAATAACCTTTCCGAGAGAAAACTCTTTGGGATGGGATGCTTCGGAGGAAATGGTTGCGCTGACTTCAACCGCTTCCTTTTCAATTGCATTGAAATCAAGATAGGAGATTACGGACGGCGTCTTGCGGTAGTACTCCTCAGGGGGCTGCTCCACTATCATATTCGTCGTTGCAAGCGGCGCCCGTATATCCGCTTCTACTCCTTCAAAAAGAGGCGGAAGAATGAGGGTAATGTCTAATTGCTGCGCTACATGTTGAGCTTCTTCAAAGTATGCGTTGTAGAGAGGCTTGTACAATTCTACGGCCTCGTTTTTGAGATGCTCGTAGAACACCGTAACAAGGCAGCAGCTTACTTCAGATATGCCCAATAAGTGTGCGAGTCTTACTATATTTGGAAGGTCTTTGATAGTGCTCCCCATGATGGTGCAGGAAAGGGAAACCTGCGGCCGCGTATCCTCCGGCAGTAACTCGATTGTCCTCGTCAAAAGCCGTATGTCGTTCATAACCTTCCGGAAGTTCGCTCCCAGGCGAATTGCCTCATAGATCTTCTCGGTCGTCGCATCAACAGAGATCTGTATCTTCCTGGTTATCGGGATGAGGAGTGCCAGTCGGTTTGCCGTAAACAGCGTTCCGTTGGTAATCAGATCGAGTGCTGCCCCGTACCGGCCGAGTTCATCCAGGGTCGTCTCGAGGTGCGGAGATGCCAGAGGTTCTCCGATAAGGGAAAGAGTGAAAAAATCAGCTGCGGGAAGCGCTTCTTCGGCAGCAGCCTTGAGCAATTCGAATGGCATTGTGTAGAGCCCTTTATCGTACTCTTTTTTCATGCCATGGATCTGACAGTGGGGACAGCGGAGATTGCACGCAACTGTGTTCTGAAAACTTACCCACTGAGGCATGCAGGCAATAGAAGGATCGGAGAGCAGAAGCCGTAAGGCAGCGAACTGGCGGTTCAAAAACTTCAGTGGTGCATATGGACTGGAAAGCGTCATGGCCTTAGTCTCCAGCGTCATGGTATAGGTGTCCGGAAATATGATCAGTGCTGTCTTTCGTTTCGCTCCACCTGCTGATTACCATGCAGGTGCCCGGCACGTTCGGGTCAGGAGCTGAGCAGATCTGAGTATAGTTCGTCATAGTTCTTCACCATGGCCTCAATTGAAAAGAGCTGGTTGACTCTCTCGAAATTTTTCAGGCCGATCGCTAACCGATGCTCCCGATGGTCTAGTAAGTTGACAACAATAGCCGCCAGCTCCTCCGCTGTGGCAGCCAGGCACTCGGTGCTTCCCAGTATTTCAGGCAGTGCGCCGATGTTGTATCCTGCAACGGGTATTCTCATGCCCATGGCAAACGGCGATACTTGGCCGAAGCTCTCATTCCACACTGGAGCTATGAAAACGGACATCCTTCGGTAGAATGCCGGAAGGGCTTCATAGGGCACATATCCAGTGAACTCAAAGCGGTCTTCAACGCCTTCGTCACGAACGCGTGATTGATAGGGCTCCAGCAAGCTGCCTCCACCGACGATCAGCGCTTTTGTTTGCGGCCGTTTTTTTACGACGTGAATGAAAGGGGAAATGGAGTCTTCGCTTAGCTTGTCGGGTTCCAGGCGATACACCATGCCGATGGTATCATCCGGAACGGGTGACGAGTCTCGTTGGAAGATCTCAAGGTTGCTGCCGGGATAAATGATCACGGATTTCTCATGATCATGCGGATAAAGACACTTGGCACACTCGCTCACATAAACGTATCTGTCGATTCGCTCGCTCAAATAGGTAGGGACCAGAGTGTTCACATTCTCAATGAATTTGCCGGGAACCTGCCCGGCGGCATCAAAAAAAGCCCTGTACCAGGAGGTGTCTTTATCACCCCAGTAATGAACATGAACTATTTTTGCCTTCTTGTCTTTCAGAAAAGAAATGAGGTCGGACGTCTTAGGCGAACCGGAAAACTGGTGCAACGGAAAGCCGCAATATGCTAAAGGACTGGGGATGAGGTCGGAGATCACTTCCTGGTCATATTTGTGGCCCAGGTGTTCAATGAGATCGACAACCAGACGGCTCGATCCGCCGACAAGGAAGTTCGCTATGACATGGATGACTTTCGGCCTCTTTCTAAGAAGCGGGTACAGCATCTTGGCATGGTATGTATTCTCGTCGGTAGCTCTCCACTCATGATGCGGCGTCAGTTTGTTTTCAAAGCGAGCGCATATCCGCTGCACATATTGTTTCAGCGTTCGCAGGCGCATGACCAGTTTCCAGCTCCGGGAACTATAGATCTCCTGCAGAAAGCGATCTCGCGTTTCAATCTCCCGGCTCTGGACGGCGATAACGCTGCTGAGACGATGAATCTCTTCAAATGCCTGGTCGAGTCGCGCGCAAACATCGTTGGTCCGGGCCTCGGATTTACCGAGTCTGGTTTCGGTTTGGTATAATGCGGCGTGCGCCTCAGCAAGATCTTTCTGCACAGCGGCTGCATACTGGTGAAGGGATTCCATCTGCTCGTTGAACTCTTCAAGCCAGGTATCGGCTTGCGTCAACTGGGCGTTCATGCGCTGATTGGTATCTTCCAGTTCCGCTATGCGGTATCGTGTGTTAATATCGGGATTACCCGAAAGAGCTTTAAAGATGGCATGGCTTTTACGGCGTTCAACCCGCAGATCGGAAAACAGTGTTTCAAAGTCTTGCGTTGAGACCAGCGCGTATATTTCCTCCAATTGTGTGAGAAACTCCTCCTCCCGGATCGCATTACCTGGATGAAGACGGTATTTGAGGAGTAATTCTTCAAAAAAATGAAAAGAGGAATCGTGAAGCGCTCTCAGCAAGAATTCGTAGTCATGGCAATAGGCCAGTAATTCGTTGAAAGGAGAAAGGGAGGAAAAGTACTTTGACCTAATAACGATGTTGGAGGTAGAAACGACGAAATTGTACTGCAGCAAGGAACGCCAAGGTGAGGCAGAGGCTTTCAGGGCCTCGATCGCATTATTGTACCACTTCAGCCAGGAGGGCTGCTCTGATGAGGGTAGGATGTCGTTGCCGGCCTGATCAATCGGCTGAATGAGGCTGGACGCAAGCAGCGTTTCCGGGTGTTCGTCAAAGTAGCTGCTGACTGTTTCCAGCCGTTGGGGTGCATAGAGGTCGTCGGAATTGAGAATGGCAAGATGCTCACCCTGAGCCAGGGACATACCCCGATTGATTGTTCGGGCGGCCCCTTGATTTTCTTGTCGAAAAACTCGAATGCGCGGATCACGGAATTCCTCTATTCGTGAAAACGTGGCATCGCTTGAACCGTCGTCGATAATGATGAGCTCAAAGTCTTGCAGGGTCTGTGCTAGAACGCTCTGAATAGCTTCAGAAATGAATAATTCATGATTGTAGGCAGGTATAATGATGCTGACCTTTGGCCTTGAACCCATAGGTGATAGATTCCTTGTTATTTCCGGCTCGCTGTAGTGTTCCTACAGCACTTATCGCGATCAGGAGTGGAACGCAAATACTGCTCCCAGCCTTCTGTTTTGGATAGCATCGGCGCTGTGCTAATGCACAACCCGGTAAGCTTCGCTCGATGAAATGCAACGCTTAGGGTAGTCTATTGACGAATAATTTTCAATACTAAAAGTCGTTCTCGCGGGGCAGTTGTACTGCCTCAGCGTTCTGAGCCAGCCCGGAGCAGGATTGTCTTGATGTTTCTGTGGTGGTTCGGTTTCATGCAGCTCGAAAGCGATCTCAAGGCACCAGAGGGAGATTGCGTCAGTCGTTTCACTCTTTCGCAATGACATTACCACACAGTCTTTTCGAAATGGAGAGACACGAATGTTGAAATATACCCGCTTGAGCGGTAATTCCATATACTCGAAGAGATACTGTTTGGGTAAGATGCCGATTTTTTGTTGACGGGTTCGTTAAGCTTAATGCATGATGGTTCCGAGAACACTGGCGTGCCGTATTTTTGGAATCTGTGCACATGCTTAGACATGAACACTGGTGAAGGAGAAAGCTTTAACTGATTTTCAGCTGGTCTTGTGGTTCGAATGCATGAAACGGCAAAAGGCGTTAGGCTATGCTCTGTTTCTCGGAAGATTCTCAAGATACCTACTTTGCGAACTCGTGCGAAAAACGGTTTCAGTGGCAAACGGAAAACCCTTTTGTCTGCGAAGCCGAACGTGATCTCCTGCGCTCTGTTGGCATCCTGCCGGGGAGCAGGGTTCTGGAGGTTGGCTGCGGAACAGGAAGCAACCTGGGTAATCTGCGGGCGATGGGAACGCTATGTTCCTTCACCGGAGTCGACATAAACAGCACTGAAATCGATTTCGCCCGCCGACGTTTTCCACATGACCAGTTCTTTGTTGGTGATGGAGCAGCCATTCCTCTTCCAGGTGAGACTTTTGATGTTGTTTTTTGCCGGGATCTCCTCCATCATCTTGAGCTTTCAAAACAGCAAGTGATTATTCAGGAAATGGCCCGCTTGACACGCGTTGGAGGTAGGATTGTCATCATTGAATCAAATGCTCGCAATACAGTGATTCGGGTTTTCGGTACTGTGGTCAAAGTAGAGCGCGGAGTTCTTTTTTCCACGCCAGAGCGGATTGAGGTCCTTGTGCGAGAAATGCCAAACCTCACGGCAGCCGCTCCGGGAATCATTTTTGCCGAACCCTGCAATCTTTTCAGGATCATACTGCATTATAAGAGTGGGTTTCCCGGTCTGGCCCGGTACACGCTGGTGCGGGAGATCCTCCGTTGCATGAATGATGCTGCGGCACGGGTATTGCCTGCTAATCGATGGGCGTACATGATCGTGACCGCTTGTCGAAAATAGCAGCCGGACAGGAAAATATGAACGATAGCCGAAGCGAACGCGAACAGAAGCACTTTGATCTACTGGCAACAGAAACCAAAGGAGTGTGGTGGGGTTCAGTGACCAGGGCGGGACAGCTCCGTTTGGACGAACGAGCCAGTCTGGCGATTCGCTATGCGCGGTTACGTGAGGGCGTGACTGTGCTTGAACCGGGGGCGGGAAATGCCGAATTCACCAAACGTATTGCTGTCTCCGGTGCGAGGATTATCGGCGTTGAGATCGCGCCTAAACAGGTAGAGCTGGCAAAGCAGTATCTGAGAAACTTCCCGCAGGCTACGGTTGTTGTGGGCGACATCAGCCGGCTCGATTTTCCTGATGCTGCTTTTGATGCAGTTGTGGGCAATTCAGTGCTGCATCACTTCGACCTGAACATCGCACTCCCGGAAATCCGTCGGGTACTGAAGCCGGGAGGGGTATTCTTCTTTACCGAACCGAATATGCTCAATCCGCAAATCGCGATGGAGAAAAATATACCCTGGATAGGTCGTGCTCTCCAGAATTCTCCGGATGAGACCGCATTTTTTCGTTGGGGTGTCAAGAGGCGGCTGAAACGGTGCGGGTTCAAGAACGTCTGGGTAAAACCGTTCGATTTTTTGCATCCGGCAACACCGCAAGGGTGGATCTCTTTCGCACAAAAAACGAGCCATCTGCTCGCTACGATTCCGTTCATACGAGAAATTGGTGGGTCTTTACAGATCTACGCTGAAGGTTGAACGCTCACAGGGGAAAATGTACTTAACGACATGAGTCGCATGCAGATTGTCATTCCGGGCTTGCCCCGGAATCCGGTGTGTGCCTGGATTCCCTTCGGGTGGATAAAGAGCTGACGCGCAACCCGCCAAGCGCACAATACTTTAACCGTCATTCCCGCGAAGGCGGGAATCCAGTATTGTGAACAGCGTACCACAACACTGCTAAAGCCCGTGGTGCTGGCGATGAGTGCCAGGTGAAATGTCGTTCCTACCAGAAGCGGCCATATGCTCTGGATTCCCGCTTTCGCGGGAATGACATCTCAGTAGAGTGCCGCCGGCGCGGGTCGCGCCTCAGCTCTTTATCCACCGAACGAAGTGAGGCGGCGCCTCAGTTTTTTATCCACCGAACGAAGTGAGGAATCACGTTCTATCCGTTGATGTATGGCGCTCTGTATAGATGCTGAAGAGCAAATATTACCTTTAATTGCAAGTTCATATCTCATCAGGCAGAGCGGCGTCAATCCGATGCGTTAGTGATTGTTTTAGAGCTGTTTTTGTGAATGATACTGTATGAGGAGCCGGAGCATTGACCAAAGCTGAAAAACGGAACTATTTTGATTCACTTGCCGAACAACGTGAACAGTGGCGCGTTAAGGGGGCTTACTATCACCGAAAGTTGGAACACTATCTCAGGTTCCTTGTGCCTGCAGGTTCGTCGGTGCTCGAGATCGGGTGTGGACAGGGGGATTTGCTTGCCGCCCTCCAGCCGAGCAATGGTCTGGGAATAGACATCAGTCCGAAAATGGTAGAATTTGCGAGAACAAAATATCCGCAGCTCAGATTTGAAGTAGGCGATGCAGAGAATCTGAGGGTGCAGGAGACATTCGATTTTATCGTCCTGGTGGAGACAGTCGGCTATGTCGACGACATACAGCTGATGCTCAGGGAACTGCATAAGGTATGCAAGCCGGAGTCCCGCATTATAGTCGTCTACTACAATTATCTCTGGGAGCCGCTGCTGAAGCTTGCCGAAGTAATGGGCCTGCGTATGAAACGCTCGCTTCAACACTGGCTGCCTCTGCAGGATTTGGAGAACCTTTTCTTTCTGAATGACTTTGAAGTGGTGAAGAGCCGCCACCATCTCCTTATTCCTGTTCACATTCCGTGGTTCTCGGGTTTCTTCAACAAGGTCGTGGCAAATCTTCCGTTTTTCTGGAGGCTCTGTCTTAATGAAGTACTGGTTGCCAGGCCGATACAGCAGCGGAAACGAGCAGAAGACGTCACCTGCTCGGTGATCATACCGTGCCGGAATGAACGGGGAAACATTGAGCAGGCGGTATTGCGGACGCCAAGCATGGGTCTTCATACTGAAATCATTTTCGTTGAAGGGCATTCAGCCGATGGAACTTTGGAGGAGTGTCAACGGGTACGTGCGGCGTATGCCGAAAAAGATATCACTGTACTCAGGCAAGAGGGCAAGGGAAAGGGTGATGCGGTACGAAAAGGGTTTGACCAAGCTCGTGGTGATGTACTGATGATTCTTGATGCGGATCTCACTGTCCCTCCTGAAGATCTGCCAAAGTTTTTTGATTCTCTTGTAGCTGGGAAGGGTGAGTTTATCAACGGGTCGCGACTTGTTTACCAGATGGAAAGACAGGCTATGCGGTTTATCAATCTTCTGGGCAACAAATTTTTCAGCTACGCTTTTTCATATCTCCTGGAACAAAGGATTCGGGATACGCTTTGTGGAACCAAAGCCCTTTGGCGAGAAGATTACCAGAAGCTTTGCCGGGGACGAGAGTACTTCGGAGATTTTGACCCCTTCGGAGATTTTGATCTGCTCTTTGGTGCCGCCAAGATGAATCTGAGAATCGTGGAGATTCCGATCCGCTACCGGAACCGCGTCTACGGCGAAACTCAGATCAGCCGTTTCCGACACGCACTGCTTCTTTTCCGGATGACCTGCGTGGGCTTATGGAAATTGAAGTTCATTTGACCGAAATCATGATGACTTGCATGTGGCTCCTTGCCGCGGCAAGGACCTGCTTTGACCGTTCAAGTCGACAAATGCTTTAAAAGCGCCAGTAAGCCGCGTGGCGGCAACCTATGAGCAACGAAGTGATGCCCACTTCGTTGGAAGTCTGCTCCACGTTGCGGCAAGCACCTACAACCCGTTTATCTATTTTCAGTTCTGAAGGATTTCCAGCTATGCCGGACAGTGATCGAAGCCCACTCTCATGCTCCTTCCTCAGTACGGTGTTCGTCCTCGTGTTGCTGGTGCCCCTAATAGGATTCTGCCTGAACTGTGATCAGAAGGAATCCCTGGCGGAAAAAAGGCTTCTCGCCCCTTTGCCGCCAGTACCCGAAAGCCTCAATCAGCTTCGGGTATATCCTCAGAAGCTGGAAGGCTACTTCAACGACCGTTTCGGCTTCCGGGAAATGCTCGTGCAATGGTACGGTCAGCTCTCGCTGACCCTTGGGGCAGTTGCTTCCAACAAAGTTGTGTTAGGGAAAGAAGGGTGGCTCTTTTTTGTTAAGAAAGAGGAAAAAATCATAGAAGGATTTCGCAATACCGATCCTCTCACCCCGGAAGAGCTAGAAGCATGGCGGGCGGATTTGCAGGCAAAGCAGCAGTGGCTTCAAGGCTTGGGGATCCCCTATATGTTTGTTATTGCACCGGACAAGCACACTATCTATCCGGAATACTTTCCATCGCATATCCGGCGGGTAGGACCGGCCTCTCGCTGTGACCAGCTGCTGGCCTATATGAATGCCTATTCCGACGTTGTCGTGCTCGATCTGCGGCCGGCGCTGCTCGCCGCCAAGCAGCATGCTCTCATCTTTTACAAGCGTGATACTCATTGGAACGCCATCGGTGCAAATGTCACCCAGTACGAGATTGCCCGCCTGCTGCATACCTGGTTTCCTCAGATTCAGCCCCGGTGCCTCGAGGATGGGCAGTTCTTTTGGAAGGATGGATACGTGGGAGATATGTCGACGATGATCGGCCTGAACGCGCTGGCAGAGCCCCAGCCGCGAATTGCTGACCAGTTTGTGCTGCCGTTGGAACTGGTGGAGCATAGCCCGAAGAAGGCGGTACTTCGGATGAACGGGAATTCTTCTTTGCGAGCGCTCGTAGTCGGAGACTCGTTCGCCTCGACCTGGGTTGACTACCTTCCGCAGTATTTTCAGAAAACCACCTTCGTATGGGAGCACCTGGGATTCAATGCGATGCAGAGGTGCGTGGAGCAGGAGCAACCGGGTGTCGTTATCGAAGAACGAGTGGAACGAAGTCTATGCAATGTTCCGGGCCCTTGTGTTGCTGCGCTTGCCGGAGACTCGACAGCTTTCGGCCGGAATTCGGGAGATTACTGAGAAAGCACCCCGGAGCACCGAGCAGCTGAGCTCAGAGCACGGAGCAGTGGAGTCCCGCCTTCGGCGGGATTGCGGGTTACAGGTTCTTGATTAAACACGAACTCGCAACTCGCACTCCCGCGCTTCGCAGGACTTCTCGTTCCGCTGTTTTCTGCTCTACGCTCGATTGCGCCGCGCTCCACTGCTTATCACGCTTCTCTCGTAAACCACTCCGGAATAATTTTGAGAATAGCACGGACGATGTTCCGATCATGCGAGGTGAAGGCGTCCCGTTTGATCAGGCTTTCAACGGTCTTTTCGAGAACAATCATCTTTCCGGCAGTGTGAATGATGGCCGGGTAGTATTCGTTTACGAAAAATTGCTTAAGTCGAAAGCGCTGGCGCGGGTCTTGAGCTAACATCTTGACTCGGTCCTCGATATCTTCGGGATCGTTACAGCGGAGTTCCGCCTTCGGAGATCTTATTTTTCGTGCAGTCTCTTCAACCCCGTCAACGCATTTGAACGTAAGCCGCCAATGTTCGATATTGCCCAGAGAATTGATCATGAGAGTATTGGTGGTGATCAGACCCTGTTCGCGGTTGATCTTAACTCCCTCCAGCTGGGTAAGGAAATCATTGTCGGAGATGGCGCTGAAGGCGCTGACTCCGCCAGCAAAGGGCCGTTCCATAATGTCATTCACAGTAAAGAACGGTTTCTGTTCGAAGCGGGCATCCTGAAGCAGGATAAGCTCTTCCTCGGAATAGTGAAAGCGCTCGTTCCACAGTTCCTGCGGAGAGAGGTCTCCCCGAGTCAGGGAGTTCTGGCTGGTCAGCATTCCCAGACTTTGTCCTCCTCTCCATACCAGAGGAATCGATGCAACTGCCCATTCCGGGCTGCCGCCGATTTCACCGATCATGCTGCAAAAACCTTTGCCATCGGGGCATTGAAGACCTTCAAGTCCCATGACGAGAGCAGGGAAAAGGTCTCCATCTTTATCATAGGGAGTGGCAACACCCAAGGAATTGAGTTGATCCATGGCCGGATGATGCCGGGGCCGGTCAAGAAAATACGCGGTAAGATCTGACAGATTCTTGATATCGCACGCCTCAGCAATAATCTCCGCTTCTTCGCGCATGTTAGTCTCGCGGGGGTTGAACTCATCGAAGTGCGCTCCGGTCATCCAGCGCTCTACATAGATATCGGGCAGGTGGCGCTTGAATCCTGATTCAGTAATGAACAGGGCGGTAAGAGAGCTGTTCGTGCCCTTCACCGACTTGCCGGTGCCATCGATCACATCCGAGCCCATGGAAAGCCGGCTCACCTCATTGTGAAGTTTCTGTCCGTACAGCCGGCAGTGCTTTTCCTTGCCAAAGAGCGCTCCAACGGGGATAGTCGGGTTGCCTCCCACTTCGACCCCTGGCTTTACGCGCACACCTTCAGTGACCGAACTCTGAACAATGACTTCCTCACCCACATCGAGAGTCTCGGTAGTAATCTGCAGCACTTCGCTCATGACCTGAGCGGCTGTTCTGTCGTTATAGCGTTTGAAGCGGTTGATCAGTTCCTTGGTCTGGTGATCTTTGTCGACTTTCCGCAGAGCGCCGAATCCGTCCATGGCCACGGCCATTGCTGGAAGCGCAGCAGCCAGGATCACCGCCTGCCGAAGCTGCTTGCTGCGGAAAACTCCGAGATTGGATTTTCCATTTACCCGGTCGTCGATGTGAAAAACGGTTCCTTCAGCCAGCTCCAGACCGTAAAAGTCGAGTACCTCCTGGTGCCGCAAATTAAAGGTAGCGACTTTGTCTTTGCTCATTTCAACTTCTTCGTAAAGGCCGGTATATATGAGTCGTTGATCCGCAATGCTATAACGCAGAGGATTTGACATGGTAGTACCTCCTTCGTGCTTGCTGCTATTGATAAGAACGTTGAGCGCGTAACATAGTCAGATCGAAAAAGCAGTAAAGATGCGGAAACTAAACGAGAAGCGTGCTGGAGAAACGACGTTTCTCTCTGTGTTGGTTTACACTTTTGTACCCTACACCAGGAAGTATCTCTCGTCAAGGAGCAAATCGGAAATTGATGGGACATCGAGAACAGGGATTGATGCCAGGAGCAGGGATACTTGGCTGGAGGAAAACTTCGTGAAAGGAACTTCGAGCTCTTGCATTCACCGCCGTCTGACAGTACTATGAAATTTGTTCCATGATGCTCGAGGTCAAGAATGGACCTCGACGACGTGGTAAAAGCAAAGATGACGACATCGCACAAAGTCAGTCTCAGCGATAGTTCGTCATCCCCGCGAAGCTTGTCCTTCGGTGCATAACAGACCCCGCGGAGGCGGGGAGCGGGAGCCAGGAATTCTACGTGCTTATGGACTCCCGCCGAGAGGCGGGAATTTCACCATGCCGTCAGGGTTGGGATGCCATGAAAGCACATGTCTCTCATCAGATCCACCCTATGAGTCCGGCAGACCGTATTCCGGTAGTGAGTACACTCGTCATTACCCTGGCGGCGGCGTTTGTGGCCAAGCAGTTTTGGGGAAGTTCATTACAGGTCCTCTTCGCCCTCAATCCTTATGAGGTCTTGAATCATTCTCATTTTTGGCGGCTCGGGTCCTATCTCTTTCTCCATGGTGATGTCCTTCATCTTCTTCTGATTATTGGTGGTCTTTATTTTTTCGGCAGAGAGCTGGAGCTGGAGTGGGGAAGCTGGGTTTTCCTCAAGTACTTTGTGGCATGTGGGGTAGGTGCGGGTGTGTGTATGGTGTTGCTCGCGCCTTCTTCGCAGTTTAACTCGATGGGCTCTTCCGGCGCTCTCCTTGGTCTGCTTCTCGGCTATGCCCTTTATTTCCCCAAAAGAACTCTGTTCTCATCGTTTCGATTCGAAACCAGCATGAAGGCGGTACTGGCGCTGTATGGAGCTCTGGTCTTATATATCTCTTTGCAGTATACAGAAAAGGGAATAGCGTCCTTGGCAC
>JAGOGO010000235.1 GCA_017996625.1 Deltaproteobacteria bacterium
ACTGGTGCCGGTGACAATATAGGCAGGACTCCCGGAAGAGGCACTGACATAGTATTCAGATATGCCGGCCAGGGTTGTGCGCTCGCCTTCCAGGCGTACGGATAGCTTATCGTCGTGGTGACCTTTGCCGGTGCTGACCTCCACGTCGTCTCCGCCGATGGTTCCTTCCGCCGAAGCTGATCCGCCCTGTTCAAAGCGGTCTTCCGAGATCCGTACTCTGATGGTCACCTGCTTGATCGGTTGATCGAAATCTTCCAAGAACTCACGTACCTTTTCAATAACCTGCGGAGAATCGACAATGACAACGGAATTTGTTCTCGCATCCACACCCGCTGAACCTTCGGCGGAGAGCAGACTTCGTACGATAGGCAAGGCTTCTTCTGCCTTGCGATAATCAACATGCAGCACCTCCACGAGTCTATCGTCTGCAAACGCTGCCTTGGGCAGCAGGGAAGATATCACCATAACGATGAGTGTTGTAAAAAAAGCGAATTTGCTCATTGTACATAGTCCGGATTGAATAGTGCGATACTGTCCTAAACGTAAGGCGCTCGAAGTAAAGAGTAAAGAGCAGAGGAGCCGTTATCGTTCACCGTTCACCGTTTTCCGTAAGGACAGAAGTGTAGGTAATTAATCTTTGTCGGTGAACGGTCAACGGGCAACGGTGAACAAGGATCTATACTTCCATACCATCCGACCGACTATTGGCAGCCCCAACAGCCACAAGGCCACAATCACACTAGCGGCGAGCCGATTAGACGGGAATTCCGGCTTGCCAGAGAGAGCGCGACAATGTTCTTTTTTAACGCGCGTGCCCATGCTTTCCAGGTTTGCAGCATTGTTGGTCTTTGAAACAAGAGGTTGATTCTGGTGCATACTCTTAGCAGAATCACCCGGCAGTTTCAAGCAGGACCGGAGGGAATCGGCCGGGCAGGCGATGAAAATCCTGAGCTAAAGCAGATCACACAGATAAACCGAAAAAAATCACCTAGGCAGCGTACAATATTCATGTTACTGTAATACAGTATTTTGCCGTGTGGAGGCCGCCACCTCATCTTGGGGAGTAGGCAAACATGGCAAAGCGTATTGAGTCACAATCGCAGCGGCAGAGTGATGAGTTCGGGTGGCTGCAGCGGAGCATCAAAGTGCTGGAGGTCGAGCATCAGAAAATGCTCAGTCTTCTCAGCGGTGCTGAAGAAAACCTTAAGAAGATTAAGGTCCTGAGTGAATCCCTGGAAATCATTACCGCTGCGATCAACTCCGGCCGTAGCCCGGATACAATAGTTCGAGATGTCATTTCCGCAGCGGCAGCGGCGCTCGGCTGTGACACCGCTGCTCTTTTTTTCCTGCAAGACGGCCGCTGGCCCATCAAGTCCGTTCACGGGCTTCCTTCAGACACGGTTGGAACCTTCCTTAATGACCACCAGGCATGCCGTGCGGCGCTGGCAGTCAAGGCCAAGGTTCCGATTTGTTTTGAGGATTCCTCCCATGACGCAACGGAGCGGCCTGATCCGCAAAGATCCCAAAATGTGCAGTTCTTCATGATCGTACCGATGGTGAATCAAGACGCCGGGGTCTTGTTCTGTCGTTCTCATCCTGCGGCCGGTGCTTTCTCTGATTTTCACACGAGCATTGCAGCCATCGTAAGTTCCGCGCTCTCTCTTGCTCTGGAAAACGTCAGGGTAACAGAAGCCATCCAGAAAAGCGACCTTCGCCGGCACGCACTCCTTTCCAGCATCTGCGAAGGGTATGTCTGCTGCTCGATAGTTTTCGACGAGTTCGGGAAAGCGTCCGATTGCATCGTGCTTGAGGTGAATCCTGCTTTCGAAAGGATTTCCGATCAAGACAGATCGGTGCTGGTCGGACGCAGCAGTGCTGGCATTTTCTCTGAATCAGAACCAGGCCGGCCTGACTGGATAGCAGTCTGCAACAAAGCGCTTTCAACCGGTAAATTAGTTGAGTTCGAGCAGTATGTACTCTTTAGTGACCGATGGTATTCGGTTGTTGCTTCGGTTCCGCAGGAAGGTATTCTCACGACGGTTTATCACGACATCACCGAGCAGAAAGCAGCGGAGCGTCACGCCCGGTATAGTAGCTGGGTCACTGATCATATTCAGCAAAATGCTGCCAGCCGCGAGCTTCTGACCATGATAGCCGAATCGATGCGTAATCATCTGAGTCTTGGTCACTGCTTCTTTGCCGAGAATAATGATGAACGCGATCAGCGAGCTGTAGCACGGCGGCCTCTCCGCGCCTCGGAGGAACTCTCGAAAATTACACTGCCTTCGTATCTTGAACTACTAACGCTTGGTGATATGGAAGCAGGCCGCACCGTGGTGAATTACGATGCTTCCAGAGACACCCGTACTGCTTCGGCGTATCAGGAAAACTCTCCATCTACTGACTTTCGTGCCTATATAGCTGTGCCGTTACTGCGGGACAGCCAGTGGGCGGCAACATTCTGGGCGAGTGTTCCGGAGCCGCGCCGGTGGAGTCGAGAGGAAGTATCCTTAGTAGAAGCAGTGGCCACACGTACCTGGATGACATTTGAGCACAGCCGACAGAAGGATGCTTTACAAACGAACGAGATGCGCTTGCGGGTGGCTGAGGAATCTGCAGTCATGGGCACCTGGGACGTGGACATGCTCACTGGTCAGGCAACCTGGTCAAAAAGCCTCTTTCGTATTCTCGGGATGGAGCCCACGAAAAACGGTGCCGCAACGATGGAGATGTGGCGCAAGCGGATTCATCCTGATGATGCGCTTCGGATGATGCGATCTCTCAAGTCGGCTCGTTCTCGGCGAACCCTTTCTTCCGTAGAATACCGCATCACGCGGGCAGATACCGGAGAAATTATCTGGGTCCGTTCGTTGGGACGCTTTCTCTATGACGAAGCTGGAGAAGCTGTGCGCTTTATCGGCGCTCTGTTCGACGTTTCTGAATGCAAGCATTTGAAATCAGCACTGACTGAACGCGAGAAGCTGCTGCAAACAGCTGCCAGGACAGCGGAGCTGGGTCTCTTCTCGCTGGACGTGCATTCAGATGTTTTCCTTTGGAAAAACGAACTCATGTATCTTATCTTCGGCCGGACTCCGGAGGACGGGCCGTTGAGCAAAACAGAATTTTTGAACGGCATCATTCATTCTGATGACCGGGCATCCTTCGAGCAGCAGCTGCTGATGGGAATGATTCCCGGACAA
>JAGOGO010000065.1 GCA_017996625.1 Deltaproteobacteria bacterium
ACCAGCTCCCGCACCAGCACCGCGAACCGCTTGCCCCAGTCGCCAAAGCGCTCTTCTTCTGCCTTGCCCTTGAGCCAGAAGCTGACGCGCTGATACAAGCCGTAGGCAAACACCCCCAGGGCTATCACAAGCAGTACGTACATGACCCAGTGGTGTGATATGTTCCAGAAAATCTCTCGTGTCGCGCTCTGAATCGTATCCATCGTCTTCGATCCCTCTCTAGCAACAAGTACCAGGCTCCCTGATCCTGGGCCTGGCACTTGTCAGTGTTTCTCTGCAGATGGCTCGCATGAACCGAGATGGTTCAAGCCCCTCAAGCCGCCTGCTCATGATCATTACTAGCGGCAACTCCCTCAGAAGTCAAGCCAGCGAAATGGAACCGTTCCGGTTTCGCAATAGCTGCCTTGCGAGCTGCAGCCGACACTGCCACGCGTTTGAACTGTGGGCTGGCTATACGATTCTGAACCGCAATCTGCCGGCGTACTATCTGCGAAATGCAATCCCACAAATAGGAAGCGGCCTCAAACCTCATGTTTTTGGGTGCCAGCATCGTGAAGAAGTCCTGGAGCGTCGGTACATTGCGGGAAAGAGCCCAGACCCGCTCCAGCAGAAATACTTCAGCAGGGCCATTATAGGCGAGCATCGCCTGAATGCCCGGTCGCTTCAGCAGCTCTTCGTCAGCGCGAGCATCCTCAAACCAGGCTACCACGTCGATTCCGTTCTCAGCGGCATACTTCCGAATCAATTCTTTCTGATATGCACGGCTGATCACTTCGCCGGTATTGCCAAGAGTAATGTCAGCGGTATAGGCGATTGCTTTTTGCATCATGGTGGGCCTCCTTTCGGCTATGGCGATATGCTCTTCGGGTTTTCCGATAAGTTTTCGAAGTAATGCACCTGCAAAAGTGATAATTTTTTCTAACATGACCAATCTCCGTAAGTGGTATATAACAATTAATACTGTCCATTGAATCAATGCCTTGCTGACTCGTTTGTGTAGCAAGGAGCGTGCCATCATTAGAATCCATTGAAACTATTGATTTAATTAAGAAGAAGACTGTTGTTGCGGTGAAAGGTGAAAAAAGAATATATACACATTTCCATGGCATTACAGCCTCAGTTTGCTGTAAGCTTGTGTAATTGTGTAATTAAAAGGGGAGCCCGCCTTTTCTGCGTGTGTTCGGCTACTGTATAGAAAAAATATACATGTATAAAATGATCACCTATTATCGAAGGAACTTATTAGAAGCGGTGAACCGCGGAGATCCTGCAGCCAGT
The DNA here is from genome assembly GCA_017996625.1 of Deltaproteobacteria bacterium. Lineage (GTDB taxonomy): Bacteria > Desulfobacterota > WTBG01 > JAGOGO01 > JAGOGO01 > JAGOGO01. Next base: position 1,279 of record JAGOGO010000065.1, read on the forward strand.
CGCTCTTACCCTATCATCAATCACCCGGTCTCCACGTTTAGATTCAAACTGCCAGCCCTCCCTTGACAGCCACGAGGCAGATTCGCTATTCTATTCTTCTCTTATCTCAGCTTTTGAGTGCCTGGAAGATTATCGACACCTCAGATGGCAACCAGGAAAGAATGCACGGCACTCTTCTTCCTGGGCAGAGCCGTCTCACGCGAAGGTTTCCATGAACGATGACAGCAAAACGAAAAAGCAGCTCACTGCCGAGATCCAACAGCTCCGACAGCGGGTTGCTGAATTAGAACTGCAGCAGCATGGTTGCACGGAAGCAGTTGCCCCGGCTCAGCAACCGCTGAGCGAACTTGAGAGACAGTGGCGACTAATCATGGATGCGGCCCCTGCGCTCATCGCCTATGTCGATGCCGAGTGCCGCTATCGCCGAGTCAATCGACAGTACGAACGAAGATTCGGGCGACCCGCTGAAGAGATAGAAGACCGTTACGTGTGGGATGTGGTCGGCGAAACAGACTGGGAAGAGGTTCGACCGTATGTAAATCGGGCGCTTGCGGGTGAAGCGGTCACATTCGAATGGCAGTTGCCATACTCCAACGGTGAACGACGGTGGGCACTGTTCAATTACTCACCGGATTTTGATGCCTCGGGCCGTGTCTGCGGATTTGTGGTGCATACGGTGGATATTACTGGGCGCAAGCAGGCTGAGGAGGAGCTCAGGAAAAGTGAGGCGCGTGCGAATCAGCACTTGGCAGAGCTGGAAGCAATATACCGCTCTGCACATATCGGATTGTGCATCTTTGATCGCAATTTGCGCTACGTGCGTATCAACGAACGCTTGGCTGAATTAAACGATCTTGCTGCTGCTGATCATATCGGACGCACCATTCATGAAGTTATCCCTTCCATTGCCAATCAGGCTGAAGGGATTGTGCACCAGATCGTTGAAACCGGCAAACCGGTTCTGAATGTCGAGCTTATCGGCACTACCTCGTCCCAGCCGGATGCACCGCGCACCTTTATCTCGCACTGGCTGCCGTTACGAGACGCGCATGGGAATATATCGGAAATCAACGTCGCAGCAGAAGATATCACCGAGAGCAAGCAGGCGGAGGAAACACTCAAACAGAGCAAAGAGCAGCTTCGTTTGGCGTTGGATGCAGCTCACATGGGCACCTGGGACTGGGATATTATCAGCGGCCGCCTGTTCTGGAACGAAGAGTTCTTTCGGATTTTGGGTTACGATCCCACGCGGGTGGAGCCCAGCTACCAAGCCTGGTCCGCTCGTGTGCATCCGGAAGACCGGCTATCCCTGAAGACCCAGCTGCGCCGAAGCAAGGAGTGGTGTTCCGACTACCAGGCCGAATACCGCCTGCTGTGGCCGGACGAAACGGTGCGTTGGGCTGAGTCCCGTGGGCGATTCGAGCCTGACAGTTCCGGGAAGGCTTCACGCTCGTACGGCGTGGTGATGGATATTACCGAGCGCAAACAGGCGGAGGAGAAGCTGAGGGAAAGTGAGAGCCGGTACCGCGAGCTGGTGCAAAATGTCAACAGTGCTATCCTCCGCTACAAGAGTGACGGCATTATCACCTTTTTCAACGAGTACGCGCAGGCATTCTTCGGCTACAGAGCTGAGGAGATGATCGGCAAGCACCTGAAAGTCCTGCTGCCGGAACGGGAGTCAACGGGACTCGATCTGACACAACTTGTTGAGGATATCGTGGAGCAGCCGCAGCGATTCGTGAACACCATCAATGAGAACATCTGCCGGGACGGTCGGCGAGTCTGGATGGCGTGGACCAATAAGCCGATCCTCGATGAACAAGCCAGAGTGGTGGAGATTCTTGCTGTCGGCACCGACATTACCGAGCGCGTGCAGGCTGAGGAAGCACTGCGGAATCTCAAGGAAATGACGGCAAACCGTATGTCAGCGGTAGAGAAACAAGTATCAATCGGCCGACTGGCTGCCGGTGTAGCACATGAGATTAACAATCCGCTTACTGCAATTTTATCGCTCTCCATGCTGATGCAGCAGAATACGCCCGATGATGACGAGAAGCGTGAAGACCTGGACATCATAGTGACAGAGACGAAGCGATGCCGGGAAATCGTGCGCAGTCTCCTCGATTTTGCCCGGGAGAGTCCGGCGCACCGGACCGTGGTGGACATCAATCAGATTGCCCGAGAGACGGTTTTGCTGGCGAGCAAGTATGATGCGATGGATCGCGCAGAGGTCATCATGGATTTATCTCCGACGCCTCTGCATGTATACGCTGATTCCAAAATGATCCAGCAGGTTCTGACCAATCTTCTGCTTAATGCTGCCGAAGCACTGGATACGGCTGGAACGATACGGATGAAGATCGAGAAAGATTCAAGCGGCGACTTTGTGCACGTACACGTTACGGATACCGGCAAAGGGATTCCGAAAGAGGATTTTGACCGGATTTTCGAGCCTTTCTTTACCACCAAAGGTCCTGGCCGTGGTACCGGGCTCGGATTGTCGGTGTCTTTCGGCATCATGCAAAAGCATGATGGAACCATCGAGATCCACAGCGAAGAAGGCGTCGGCACGACTGTAACGATTGTCCTGCCGAAGGTATCAGAGCCTTAGAAGACACTAAACGGCGTAGCACGGGACACCACAGGCTGGAGATGTGTGGCCGAGACGGCAGACGAAAGGGGGTAGTACGATGGCAGAGGCAAGACGACTATCTCCTCTTCACTGCTTCCTCAGGAAAGCCGGTTGATTCAAAGAGAATCTGTGGAAATGCCGGAAATTTATAAAACGAAAGAATCTGTCTAAATCTTCAGTAAAGTGCCGGGCCTCAGGCACCTGGGAGTGGGTCAGTACTCGTGTTGACGGTTCTCGACCAAATTGAGTCCTGGTCAGGGTGCCAGTATCGAGGCACGCTGCCCGGTTGACACTTTTCCCCACTGCCACATAATATCAATTTTCCTGTTGAACTTTCCGGGACCTTAATACTATAAAGAGCTGTATAGGGGGACCATACTGTCAGGAACGTGGATGAGAAGAGTATCTGAAGAGAATGAATATATCGGAACCTTAAGGATCCGAATTGAAAGGATCTTACGGGCACCTGTGCTGCTATACGGCGAGGTGTCTTTTTATTTGTCTGCTGGCGTTCGGGCTTCTCACCACTAGATCCGGAACGTGAAGAGGGCCGCAGGAGCCTGAGGCGAACGAAGGATTGTTGTGCCCATCGGCTCAGAAGTACATTTTCTTGCTCTTTCACAGTGATTATTTTTGAATGCTTGCCTCTGAAAGGTGCAACGTATGCACCTGTGTTTTCATACATCGATGTCCACTAGCAAAGGGGTGTCTACATGGCCAAACAGTTGACTCTGATACTTCAAGCTGCTCTCCTGGTTATGGTTACTTCGCTTATGCCTATTATGCTGTATGGAGGACCGGCACTCGCAGAAAACGACGACAGCAGGCTCGTTTTTCTCACAGCAAGACAGCTGGCGAAGAAAATCCGTTTAGGTGAGACGACATCCGCTGAGGTCGTGCAGGCCTTTCTTAACCAAATCGGAACCTATAACCCAACCCTGAATGCGATAGTCACCCTGGATACTCAAGGTGCTCTTGAGAGAGCAAGAGAAGCAGATGAGGCTCTGGCACGCGGGGAACTCTGGGGCCCTCTGCATGGGGTGCCGGTAACCATCAAGGATGCCTTTGCCACGGCAGGTATGCGGTCAACGAGCAGCTATCCTCCCCTAGCCAATTATATTCCTGAAGAGGATGCCACCGTTGTTGCCCGTTTGAGGGCTGCCGGAGCTATCATACTGGGTAAGAGCAATCTGCCTGAATTGGCTGGCGATTTTCAAACAAACAGTCCAGTCTTCGGTATAACCAGTAATCCTTGGGATATAACGCGCACTCCCGGTGGCAGTTCCGGTGGATCAGCTGCTGCTGTTGCTGCTGGACTTTCACCCTTAGAAATAGGCAGCGATCTCGCTGGATCAATCCGAATTCCTGCTCACTTCTGCGGCATCTATGCAATGAAGCCGACCGAACATCTGGTATCAGGCTTCGGCCATTTTTCCGGGTTAGAAGGAGTGAAAAGCTACCGGAATTTGTCCTCCCCAGGTCCTCTGGCTCGCTCCATTGATGACCTGATCCTGTGTCTTAGCATTATGGCCGGCCCAGATAATCGTGATGTCGATGTTCCAAAGGTCACTCTGCATGCTGTTCCTGCTCCAGCACTGCAGGAGCTCCGCATTGCGTGGACTGACAATTTTGGGAATGTACCGATCACCGAAGAGACGCGGAAAACTCTCCAAGCTCTGGCGGATAGGCTTGTTCAACTGGGCTGCCACGTTGAAAAACTGAACCCTCCCAATTTTGACTTTGAAATTGCCTGGAAGACCTACGGCGAAATAAGCGGAATGCAAGATGGGGTAAACATGCCAGCACTGTTCAGACAGTTTACGTACGTCGTCACCCAAGAACAATTTAAGGACGTACCAACTCTCCAACTGTATTATGCACCTATGACTGTAGAAAAATATTTTATTGCCATGGCACAGAGAGACGCCCTGATTGCTTCACTGGAAAGTTTTCTGGCAGAGTGGGATGCATGGTTGTGTCCGGTAAGCTCAACCCCTGCATTTCAACACCTCAGTCCGAGTTTTTACAGCGGGTCTCACCCTGTTTATACAGCTCCTCTCTATGTGGATAGCCAACCGCTTGATTACCTGGTTGCAAACATGTCCTACACCACAATTTTCAATCTTACCGGCAGCCCTGTGGTTACCATACCGGCCGGTGCTACCAGTGAGGGTTTGCCTATTGGCATTCAAGTCGTAGGCCGGCGCTGGTATGACATGAAACTGCTTGCTGTTGCAGATAAAATTGCCGATGTGGCGGATGCGTTTAAAAATCCGCCCGGATACTGAGAAAGAAGCCGGTGGACGGTTGCGCAAGTCTTATCACCAGCCATATCGTCTCAAAGATTATCGGGATTTTTGATCCTGCAGATTACGCCGACGCCTCTTCTCACTGTGGCGCAATGATGGTATAGGCAGGTCTGCATTCTGAACCAATCAAATCTCTATACACTCCGACAAAGATGTCCTCTGATCGTTATCTCTGGAGGCCCCTTCTGGCACACTCAAATGCTCGGACAGCCATGGTGCTTCCCCGAAGCCGATCTACCCCTAGGTGAACAACATTCGTCAGACTTTATGGCATCCGTGCTGGTGAACATCACAGGCGATTTCCGAATCCTGCAAGGTTCCAGTCAGCCAATGTTCGGCAACTTTAGCTGGGTGTCTTCGGGTTTTGTTGCGCTTAGCATGGCCGTGGCTCTGGCCGGATTTTGTGTGGGATGCTTCCTGCTCTTTCACTTCACAATGGAGCGTATCAGATCCAGGAGTGGCCCGCTCGCAGGAATGTGTTACACTTCTTCTGCTGTCGACCAATCAGAGCGCTAAGGCTTCGACGCCCTCGAAAACATCTCCGAATTGGGCGGCAACATAGTCGGCAGTGACGTGTTCCCAGTTCTTGGCTTCCTGCTCTGAGCCGATGAAGATGGTTTTGATGCCCATTCGGCCTGCCCCATAGATATCGTGGTATCTATCATTGCCTACATAAATCACTTCGGCCGTTGTGAGATCCATGAGGTCGAGAGCTTTCTGAAAAAGTCTGGGATCGGGTTTTCTGAATCCATAGATCGCAGAAATGATAACCGGATCAAAGTAGCCGGCCAATCCGACGGCCTTGATTTCGGGCAGGGCATAGCAGGGCTGAGCATCGCTAACGATAGCCATACGGAAAGAACGGCGTAAGCAATCCAGTATCCTTATCACTTCTGGAAAAAGACGGAGGCGTTTTCGTGAGATACCCCGATAGAGCTGGGACAGGATCCGAGCTAGCTTCCAGCGGTCGACAGCGGCGTTTATGCCGTGCTGTCTGAGAAATACGTTCCAGATTTCCTCCACATCAATCTCTCTATATTCCTCGCTGCTCTCTCTTCTCTGTTGCTCCAGGATCGCGTAGTATCGGTCCCGCACTTCCCATCGGTGCAGGTATATTCCCTGGTAGGTCAAATAGTGGGCGATGCCTCGATAGATCTCTTCGAGAGACTCGTCAGTCTCGATATCAATCAATGTTCCATACAAGTCAAAGATAATGCCTTTGAGTGTCATAGTGCGGTTACCTCAGTGTCTCTTGTGCTTCGTTCAGTAAGTGCCGGCGGTATTTCCCGGTGACCCATGAGTTGCGAGCAATACGAAGCAGCGTCATTCCCATATAAAACGGGACTCGACGGGTGATGGACGCAAAGGCGCTCGCACGGTTCGGAAAGTGGCACGCATATTCCCAGAGCACATGGCTGATAAACGATTCCGCCTGCCACTTGTCACCGGTATACAGCATAAAAAAGTGCTTGAGCTCGCCGACCAGCCGCCCCACATCGAAGACCCGGTCGGCCCGCTTCATCCGCTCCAGGTCGATGGCAATTACCCAGAGGTTGTCTCCGAAAAGAATATTGGTGGGAGTCACATCGCCGTGAACGAGGACTTGGTTGTCCTCCCACATACAGTCCCGCTCCTGCCACATTGCTTTGAGGCGGCAGAGTTCCAGTGCTTCATCGTCTTCAATATGTCCCCAGTTTTTCAACTGAGCCACAATTCGATCGAAGTAGGAACAATCCTTCGTGAATTCAACCTGATCCCCGGTAGTGGTCCGGTTATGCAGAGTAGCGAGAAAGAAGGCAAGGGCAGTGAGCTTCTGGAAAAGCGCCTCCCTCGCTCCTTCCTGAATTGCCTTCACAATAAAGTCGGTAAGGGGCGCACCATAACAGAACTCTTCCACCAGCATGAAGTTGAGGCTGGCATTACAGCCAAGAGGACGAGCGACATAGTGAGGATAACAGTCAAAGCCGATGCTGCGCACGCAGGTAAGGTTCTTATACTCCCGATCCATGCGGCGTAGGGCTGTCTCCGGCGATCGGTGCGAGATGTCGCCGAAGAACTTGCCGATAATACGAACCCGGCTGTGGCACTCTTCGTAGAGATAGACATGATTGGATGCCTGGAGCCTGTGCACTCGGAAGTCAGGGACTATCCCATCGACTCCCAGCTGGCCGAGGATTTCGTGACGAAGATATTCATAGAGCTGATCATCTTTAGAAACATGTCCAAGATATTTCATGCAGGTATGCCATTTCGTGTAAAGCGTTGACCATGCACGCACCCGGCCGGCACTGCTGAGTGACAAAGCATCATGAAGGTTCACACCCGTTGCCGGGCATATCAACAATTATGTGCCGCGGATTCGCTGCTGTCCATGGTCCTATAGTCCATGCCGTCAATTTCTCCCTCTTTCCTTCTGTTTTTGTCTTTAGGCCTTTTTGGCCGTCGGAGTTTGACCAAGGGAAGTGAATGTATTGTAAAGGAAATCGTTTTAGAACAGGTCAAATTAGGTCTTGTACGCATGTTTTTGACCACGACAATACCATTCTGCGATGGCTGGCTATGTTTCTTGTACCGGCTACGTATCGCAAGGATGAGGTCAAGGTAGCAGGACGAAAGGTGGTGGAAGATAGCGGGATATATGATACCTGTTTCTGGGGTCGGACCACGGGAAGGAGTGGAGGTACATGAAGGAGTGTTTCGAAACAGGCTGATTTTTACCCTTGGAACTGTGCTTTTGACCCTGGAAACATTATTCTAAGAAGGACGACTGTGACAAGGGCGAATAGAGAGTGCCTACCTGGTTGTGTCTGCCACATCACTCATCGATATCGTCAGCAGGCATTTCTCCTGCGATTTGCCAGAGATCGGAGCCGCTGCCTTCAGTGGCTTTTTGAAACCAGGAAGCGTTCTGGCCTTAGCATCCTCAATCACAGAATCCGAATGATGTGTCAAAGAGCTTTATCTTCACCTGCCGAGTTGAAAATTAATTTCCAATACGATATGATAAGTTTTCCACCGAAATCATTCTGCATGTGATCGCAAGCTGGAAATTCTTCGTAACCGCACCAGAGAGCCCGCCATAGTTTTTGTGCGCTGAGCAGGAGGGTCCATGAACGATCACGCCAAAACAAAGAAGCAGCTTATCGCTGAACTCCAGCAGCTCCGTGACAAAATCGCCGAGCGTGAATGGCACGGCGCAGAGGAGCCACGGTCCTTGCTCTTGCCGAAGGATACGCAGCAGGTCTCAAACCATTTCCTCAATACACTGGAAGAAAAAGTCAGAAGGGTTATTGATCGTCTGTCAGAAACGAAAGCGGCTCATGAACCGTATCTGAGGAAAGACATTGATGCAGTGCTCGATCCTCTGCAGGAGATACTGAGCACGCTGCATCACACACTGAATATGCCGGCAGAGGATGTTCCCAATCTTCGGCAGGCTGAGGAAGAGTGCAGACAGCTATCGGACATCATTGAAAGAAGTCTTAATGAAATTTATGTGTTTGATCCGGAAACGCTTAGATTTAAGCACGCCAATAGGGGTGCGTTACGGAATTTAGGATGCACACTTGAAGAACTACAGAAACTCACTCCGCTTGATCTCAAACCCGAGTTTACCGAGACATCTTTTCGCGCCATGATTCAGCCTTTGTTGACCAATGAGCAGGAGAAGCTCATTTTCCAGACTGCTCACCGCCGCGCCAATGGCGGTCTGTATCCGGTCGAAGTCCATTTGCAGCTAATCGATGCTGGTGCTAAGCCCCTGTTTTTGGCTGTTATTTTTGATATTACCGAGCGTAAGCAGAGCGAGGAAGCGCTACGGCAGAGTGAAGAGCGCGCCTATCAGCGGCTTGCCGAGCTCGAAACGATCTATGATTCCGCTCCAGTCGGGTTATGTGTCTTTGACCGTGGCTTGTGGTATGTCCGCATCAACGATCTCCTGGCGAAGATGGCCGGCATTCCGGCTGCTGAGCACATTGGTCGTACTGCCCGCGAGATAATCCCCGCTCTTGCCGATCAGATTGACTCTACCTTAATCCAGGTCTTCAAAACCGGCATGCCGGTTCTCAATGTGGAACTTACCGGAACCACACTGTCGCAACCAGGCGTCATACGTGACTGGATCGCACACTGGCTGCCGCTGCGGGATGCCGGTGGGGATATAACCGGTGTTAATGTGGTGGTTGAGGAAATCACCGAGCGCAAGCAGGCGGAAGAAGCGCTCAGGCAGAGCAGCGAGCGGCTGCGCTTGGCACTGGATGCGGCCCACCTGGGCACCTGGGACTGGAACATTGTCAGCAACGACATAGTATGGAACGAGGAACTCTACCGGATCATGGGGTACGAACCGGAAAGCGTGCAGCCTGGCTACCACGCCTGGTCCGGCCGCGTGCATCCGGAAGATTTGGCAGCTGTAGAAGCAAAGATGCATCAGGGCATGAAATCATGCTCCGAGCTTACAGCCGAGTACCGGGTGCTTTGGCCGGAAGGGACGGTGCACTGGGCGGAGGTTCGCGGTCGATTTGAAGCTGACTCTCTCGGTAGGGCCGTCCGCTCTTATGGTGTGTTGACCGACATTACCGAGCGCAAACGATTAGAGGAAGAACGATATTTATTGACCCAGCAACGACAACTTGCTTTGAATGCAGCGCGCATGGGATGGTGGCACTACGATGTGCTGACAAAGAGTACTAGATATGATAAGCGCTGCAGAGAAATTTTCGGCTTTTCCAGCCGGCAGCGTCCGAACGAAGAGCTCCTGAAGCGGCTGCATCCCGACGATGTGCCGCATGTCTGGACAACGGCAAAAGCAGCACTCAACCCGACAGATCCGAAGCCCTGCTCGCTGCAGTACCGGATCATCTGTGATGATGGATCGATTCGATGGATTGAAACACACGCTATCGCCACTTTCGCGGGCGAAGGTGATGCATTCCGGGCAGTGAGCCTTGTAGGCACGGTGGTTGACATCACTGAGCGCAGGCAGATGGAAGATGAACTGCTGCAAAGCCGCACCGAACTGGAAATAATGGTTGCGGAAAGAACTGCTGACCTCACGAGGGCTCTTAAACAGGTAAGTGCGCAGGAGAAAGCTCTGCGAGAATCAGAGCAGCGGCTCCGGCAGCTTTTTTCTCAGCTGCTCCAAGTTCAGGAAGACGAGCGTAAGCGGATCGCCAATGAGATTCATGACAATGCCGGACAGGTGCTTTCGGCCGTGAAGTTTCGCGTGGAGGGAGCGCTGCAGAAGCTTCGCAATGAAACGCCGGATCTGAATCTCGATCCTCTCGATCAGTTGATCCCTCTGATTCAGCACTGCATTGAAGACATGCGACGGCTGCAGATGGAGTTGCGGCCCACGATGCTTGATGAGATGGGCCTGCTCACGACGATTCGCTGGTTCTGTCGCCAGTTTAAGCTGACCCATCCTGCGGTTCGACTCAAGCAGGATATCACGGTCGAGGAAGCTGACGTGCCCGAGGAGTTGAAGATCATCATTTTTCGCGTGCTGCAGGAAGCGATGAACAATGCTGGCAAGCACAGCGATGCCACTGAGGTATCCCTCTCCTTACACATGAACAATGGGGCTCTCACGCTGTGCATTGAGGACAACGGCCAGGGCTTTGACCTGAAGAAGGCGCAAAAGGTGCAAGCCTTTAACAAGGGGTTGGGGCTTTCCAGCATGCGGGAGCGAGTACAGTATTCGGGTGGAAAAATCTCGATCAAGTCAGCTCCGGGCCGAGACACCCGTATTGAAGCGATGTGGTCGAAGCAGGCGCTCTTGTGCGTGTAGAGTTCATTCTGTCGTGTCGGCGCAATACTCGGTTCGAGGCCGAGACGGCTTCGCACCACTGCCTAAACCGCCTGCGTTGACATTTTTCTCCAGTTCGGTATGATACTTACTTAACCGACATGGTTCTGTATGTGACCGGAAGTCACGATTGTCTCATAACAGTACCAGAGATCTGCCTTGATCCCTCCATGAGCCCCTGGTGTATCCGGGTGGGATGACCCATGAACGATAGCGCCAAATCCAAGAAGCAACTCATCGCTGAACTCCAGCTGTTTCGCCAGAGAGTGGCTCGCCTGGAAGCAGAGACCTTTTTGCATGCAATCCAAGAGCCTGCTGCAGCACAGACCGAAGTAACAGCAGGATGGTACGATCAGCCGGCGCAGCAACGGAGTGAGTGTAATGCTCGGGCAGTCAGAAACTCCGAGCTGAGCGTCTGCTACTTTGACGGTGTCACCGGCACATTCGTCGTCTCTCCTCAAATAATGCTCTTACATGGTCTTAGCCCTGAGGCTCCCTTGGATCTGACAAACGCTATGGCTCTCATTCACCCTGAAGATCGCGCCCGAGTGGAAGCGGCGTGGCAGAGCTGTATTAAAGAGGGCAGCTCATGTCTGGTAGAGTACCGCATTGTGCGGGAGGATGGCACTGTCCGCTGGCTAGCTACTCGGGCCCAGCATCTAACCGGATTACCAGGACCGAAAATAGTAGCACTGTGCCAGGACATTACGGAACAGAAGCGCACTGAGAGAATGCTACAGAAAAGTGAAGAGCGGTTCCACATTTTCAAGGATAGCAGCCCAGCCATTGCCTGGGTGAAGGATGCCCAAGGCCGCCATCTTTACATCAACAAGACGTATGAGAACCGTTTCGGGGTGAAGGCCCAAGATGTGCTTGGAAAAACCGACTTCGATTTCTGGCCACAGGAAACAGCAAGGATATTCCAGGAGCATGATCGGGCTGTGTTGATCTCCAATCGCGCCATAGAGATTGAGGAAAAAGCCCCTGCTGCTGATGGCGGGATTTCCTCGTGGTTAAACGTTAAGTTTCCATTTCGTAATACCAGCGGAAAGCTCTGTATCGGTGGTATCGGCATTGATATTACTGAGCGCAAGCGAATGGAGGAGTCGCTGCGCGAAAGTGAGCAGCATTTTCGTGCTATTTATGAACTTGCTCCACTGGGGATAGCTTTGGTTGATTCCTACACCGGCCAGTTCCTGCAGGTAAATCCCCGATACGAGCAAATCCTGAGTCGCACCCAGGTGGAAATGCTGACTTTAGACTTCCAGAGTATCACCCACCCTGATGATCTTCCGGAAGACCTGGAAAAGATGCAGGTGCTGCGCCAGGGAAAGATCCGTTTCTTCAAGAGGGAGAAACGCTACCTTCTCCCTGATGGCTCTCATATCTGGGTAAACCTCACGGTTGTGCCGATGTGGAAGGAAGGAGAGACGCCGACCTGCCACATTACCATGATCGAAGACATCACCGAGCGCAAACGGACCGAGGAAGAACTCAGCAGGGCCAAGTCTGAGCTGGAACGGCGGGTTTCCGAGCGTACTCGGGATCTGGCGAGCGCTAACAAGCTGCTCAAACAGGAAATAGAAGAGAGGAGGGTAGCTGCGCAGGCTCTTCGTACACGGGAGCAACAGTTGAAGCAAAAGACCAAAAGCCTGGAAGAGCTCAATGCCGCACTCAAAGTTCTGCTTAAGCGCCGGGAGGAAGATAAACGGGAGCTCGAGGAGAAGGTGCTGCTCAATGTCAAAGAACTCCTGGATCCCTTCCTGCATCAGCTGGGAAAGAGCGGATTGAATGAACATCAATCAGTGCTGCTGGCAGTACTGGAATCCAACTTGAAGGATATTGTCTCGCCTTTTGCCCAACGCCTTTCTTCAGCGTACCTGCGTCTTACGCCTGTGGAAATCCAGGTTGCCAGCCTGGTCAAAGAAGGCAAGGACACCAAGTCTATCGCTGCAATGATGAATGTATCGCCTGAGACAATTACGTCCCATCGCAAAAACATCCGGGCCAAGCTCGGGGTTAAGAATCAGAAGACTAACCTTAGAACGCTGCTTCTGTCGCTCGAACGGTGAGAGCAGATCCCCATTCTCTCCCCTTTCTTCTCCTCTTGTGCTATTCCCCTTTTACTGTAACTATCATATCACGTGTACGCTGCAGGAAACTGAATCCTGGGTAGAGGAGATTGTGTCTGAACTCCACTGAAAATGACCAAGTATTTACTTCCCCATACGCCGCAGAAGCCTAGGCTCTATTATTGCCGTCAGAACGTCTCCATTGCGCATAAAGCGCCCTATGCTTCTGCGGCTTTTTTTCTTCTTTTCTCCTCCTCCGAGCGCAGTCACCAATTCTCATTTTATCCGACTGTCAAGTATTCCAGATGTATTATGCTGCAGTTTTCCCCCCTTGCGGAGGCCTGGATTGTGACGTGTACCTATGATGCAAAAAGGGACAGAGTCTCCTGTGAAAGGTGGTATTGTTGATCCAGATGGATGGATGTATGGCCTGACAGTTGTCTGCCCCGCAAGAACCTCCGGCTCAACTTCAAGGCAAGAGCAAGGAAACTGATTTGCGAACACTGCCCTTGTCTTGAACGGTGAAGATATGCTCCCATTATGCCCCCGCTTTTCTCCTCTTGAGCTATTCCTCTTCTGGTGAAAGAATTTTACTGTGCATGGACTCTAACCGAAAATTAGCTCGCATAATGAAGAACGGAAACCGAACAAAGAAAGGCTCTGTCATGAAAAAGCATGCTATACAAATTATCGAAATTGTGACTGCGGCGGTATGTGGCTGTTTTTTTATTACAGCTGCCCAGG
>JAGOGO010000066.1 GCA_017996625.1 Deltaproteobacteria bacterium
CTTTTCGGAGGATGCACCGCATGGCTAAGCTGATCAAAGAAAAAGAGGCAAAAGGACGGCTGCACATCGATTCACCGCTGATGGGAGAATCGCTGGTAAGCAAGGCGCTCCTCAAACAAACCGAGAAGCATGAGTACTTCCGAGTCCATCCGGATATCAACGTGCTCAAGATCGGTGGGCAGAGCATTATCGATCGAGGCAAGACAGCGGTTTTTCCAATTCTCGATGTTCTGATTGAAGCAAAAGACAAGCACAAGATCATCCTGATGACCGGCGGCGGCACCCGGGCTCGGCATGTCTACAATATCGGTGTAGACATGGGCATGCCTCCCGGGGTTCTATCTAAGCTCGGGGACAAAGTCTCCTGGCAGAATGCCGAGATGATCAGTGTGTTGCTGGCCAAACACGGTGGTGTCAAGATTGGACACGGTGACGATCTTGAGCAACTTACCATGTTCTGCCGGCAAGGATTCTTGCCTATTACCTACGGGGTTCCTCCTTATGGCTTTTTTGAACATCCAGCTGAAGAAGGCTCGCTCCCTCCTCACCGCACTGACTGCGGCGCCTTTCTGCTGGCGGAAAATATTGGGGCTCGCTCGCTCATCTATTTAAAGGATGAAAAAGGACTTTTCGAGCAGGATCCCAAGAAGCTTGCCAAAACGAAGCGTACCGGCCTCAAGTTCTTTGACCGCATCTCTGCCAGTGAACTGCTCGACCTCGATCTGGATGATCTCATTATTGAACGGCCGGTTCTCTCGTTTCTCCAGCGCTCAAAGTGTATCAAAGAACTCCAGATCATCGATGCGCTCCAGCATCCGGAGCACATCCTTGCCGCCCTGGATGGCGAGCATGTAGGGACAATTATTTATCAGGGCTGACGACTAAGAAAAGTGAGGAGTGAAAAGTGAAGAGTTAGGTGTTGAAAGATGTCTCACCTGTCAGCCCGTGATCTCGCGGAGGAAAGCCTGCCTAGAGCCCTGCGCCATGCGGAACCAAGGGGTTGAGAATGCTGAGAGAAAAACATTGCCTCCGAGAGGAGACCCGCCTTCAAGCTGAGATTGAAGGTGGCACCAGGGAGTGATCTCCTTACTCCTTACTCCTTACTCCTTACTCCTTACTTTTTACTGCTTACTGCTTTTCATCTTTGCATTTCTTTTCCGTCTTGATGAACACAACATCAGCACCGACGGCTTGCGCAATCTGATCGAGTTCCTGTTTGCGGACGTGCTCAACATACAATTTGAGATCCACGCCGCTCACGCCGACAACCCGAAACCGTGGTTTCTTTTCGCCTTCTTCAACTTTTCGCCTTTCCCGTACAAAAATTTTCCCAGCCATGCTATTCTCCTTTCTATAAATACTACTGGAATAGAGTTCAAAAATATTTATTCAATCATTAATTATATATCCGACACGGATATATATCAATATGAAAACATGGCCAGCAAAAAAAAACAACACCCGGGAGAAGGAAAGCAGGAGCGATTTATTCAGCCGTCCATTCTTATGAGTCTTTTCTTGAGCTCATCGTATGGTTACGAAATTATTAAAACAATTCAGCAATTTGGTTTCATTGAAGGCCAGGCGCCGCCGGGCATGATCTACCGGCATCTGCGTCAGCTTGAAGAGGATGGACTGGTTGCTTCAGAGTGGAAAACGGAGGGCAGCGGGCCGGCAAAACGGATGTATCGCTTAACGCTGGAAGGAAAAGAAGTGCTGGAAATCTGGATAGATTACATCAGCCAGCAGATACAGAAGCTAACGGCGTTCGTCGAGCGGTATCAAAAGGCCACGAAGAAAGCCTGAACCTGGAACGTTGCTTACTCCTTCAGAAATCGCTCCAGTGCAGCCGCTGATCGAGAGGAAAACAGTTGGCTTGAGACGCAGCCAGCTGATAGGCGAATCCCATTCAGCGTGATCGTTCCTTGCTCTTGATCAAGCTGAACAAGCGAGGATAGCGGCTGGTGAGACGGAGCCAGATTTTCTGAAACGTCGGGCTGTGATTGATAAGCAGAGTGATCCCGATGGCGAGAAAGAGAATTCCCTGGAGAAACGGAAGGAAGAGTCCGATGAAGCCAAGGACAATGAAAACAATGCCCAGCACTATCTTATAGTATTTACGAAAAGCTATTCTCAACGGAGTATTACCGGAACGGACACACTACTATCAAGGTACTACCTTTTAAACCTCGGTGGGTTAAAGCGTCCTTATATCGTCTCCTTGCCGAGTCGTCAACAGTTTTTCGTACCGCAGTACTCATTACTCCTGGCAGAAAACCGGCTGCACTCTCGCCAGCTATATACCAGTACACCTTTCCACCTCGCTGGCCATCGCGGCGTATCAGGCGAATGTCATCATAGATACCTTACGCATTGGAGGGCATTATGCTCATTCCTCGAATCCAGCATCACAGCACCCATAACCGTATTAGCCGAATCATCCTCCTGCTCCTCAGCATTCTCTGTCTTGGTAGTGGCTGCCAGGCGGTTCGCAGCAATGACTCGCCGGCAGCTGCTCAGGCTGAAAGACGCATCGGTACTGTCGTCCTGTTGCACACCAACGATCTCCATGCCAATTTACTACCTGATGAAAACGGAACCGGGGGTATGGCGAACATTGCCGCTTACATCAAGAGCGTTAAAGGTTCCCGGCCTGATGTGCTTGTCTTGGATGCCGGCGACATGTCAGTGGGAAAAGGGGGCAAACCTGTACCCTTATCGTATTACGGGATGCCCATGTTCGATGTTATGAACCATTGCGGGTACGACTTCGCCACCTTGGGAAACCATGAGTTCGATAAGGGGGCAAATGAGATTTTTTTATTCCGAAATACTGCGGAATTTCCCATCCTCTGCAGCAATCTCGTCTACCATGGCAAGCTCATCGGCGACAGCCCGACTGCCTTGGTTGATGTCAACGGCCTCAAAGTCGGCATCATCGGACTTACCACCTCATATTATTTTCGCTCAAAAACTGTCGACGAGCTGCCGGTGGAAGCGACTGTGCAGAAGTACATTGATGAGCTTGAGCCCCAGGCTCATCTCATTGTAGGATTAACGCACATCGGTTGTGATAAAGACTGTGAGCTGGCATGTGCCGTATCCGGTCTGGATGTCATTGTCGGCGGTCATACGCATACACGCCTGTGTAATGCGATAACCATGTCAGATACGATCATTGTCCAGGCCGGAGAATACGGGGAACATGTTGGCCGACTAGAGTTAACCGTTGACCTGGATACGGAAAAAATCCTCGATATGCGCCAATCGCTCGTGCCCATACCGGTTCCCGGCCTGGATCCCGATTCCGACGTCCTGAAATCCATTGAACACTGGAATCAGAAAGCCTCCGAAATTCAAAGCGTAGTTATCGGCCGGAATCCTCGCACACTCACCATCCCGGAGGTTACAGCCGCTGTCGAATGTGTCTGGAAAGAGGACCGGCAAACCGACTTTGCCTATCAGAATCCGGACGGCACCCAGTCATCCCTGCCTTCCGGCGAGATCACGGTTGCCGACATTTATAAGTGCCTGCCGTTTCAGGACACGCTGGTAACTCTCAAGCTCTCCCGCGAACAGGTTCTGAATATTCTCCCTCATGCTCACTTCGCAGAAAATAAGCCGCTGTACACTCTCGTCACCAACAATTATATAGCCTACGAATTCATCGACCAGTATGAACTTCCCGATGAGAATGTGGAATGGACCGCCATCGACTGGCGAGATCCGGTTATTGCCTACATCAAAGAGCATGGTAATCTGATGGTTGAGAGGGGTGAGCGCTGAGAATTGCAGAGCACCCTGCACGTATCACTTTCTGAGCATTAATGGTGGCATGCTCAGTGTACCTGCGGTTACCGTCCGCCAGGGATGACGTGAACTCCCTCGGCTCCCTCTTGAGGCTGTGTTGCAATTCCTATTCTGTCATTGCGAAGGGCACACCCAAGGTATGTCTATCTGGCAATCGGCTATGCATTCTGTGAAGATGACACTTGTGCGCTCTTTTTCTGTTCGCAATGATTTGTAAAAAAGACATTCAGGCATTATTTTACTTGATATATCTTTTTTTGTTATTTATAGTAATTTTTTTTCTAAACCGTCTCTGTCACAAACAACTATTATACTTGTTGGTGTCCCACCACAATTACTGCTGTACTTATCATGAATATTGGCCCTTACTCGTTTGAAGAATATGTTGCCAAGGTTAAATCATTTCACGGAAATCTAGCCCCGGGCATGCTGATTGGCGGGCTTATGGTCGATCAAGCCATCCGGCTTATTCCGGCCGGAGAAATCTATGATGCTCTATCGGAAACCTCTGCCTGCCTGCCTGATGCTATTCAGTTGTTGACTCCCTGCACTACGGGAAACGGTTGGCTCAAAGTTATCGACCTCGGACGTTTTGCTCTCGCCCTGCATGACAAGGTCGAGGGAAAAGGCGTACGGGTATTTTTGGATTATAAGAAAGTGAGCGCTTGGCCAGAAATTCTCGCCTGGTATATGCGCCTTGTTCCAAAAAAGGAACAAAACCTTCAACGCCTGATCGATGAAATCAGAGAGGCTGGCTCGGAGATTTACGGCCATCAGGAAGTCATTTTGCAGCCGCGTTTCTACGAAAAAAAGATCAAAGGGTTGCCGGTCGTTCCGTGCCCTTCCTGCGGGGAGGCCTACCCCGCACAGCACGGCCCGCTCTGTCGTGCCTGTCAGGGAGACAGCCCGTACCAGGTCCTTTAACCCGAAAAAAAGAACGGTCTATCACCTCTCGGAGGCGAGGACTCATCGCGAGGAAAGATCACCAGGAATTTTTCTTGGATCTTTCGATTCCCTGAAAGTTTAACAAACAGCATGGGTTTTTTGAAGAAGAGTGGTCTTTAGGTGAACTCATAGTTGTACAGTCATCGCAAAGGAGGGTATCAATGAAGGTAAGTCGAAGAACGTTTATGAAATTCACGGGCCTCGGCGCAGCCACGGTCGCGCTGACCCAGTTGGGTTTCGACCTGACTCCCGTGAAAGCCTACGCAGCGCAGTTTAAGCTGGAAGGCGCCAAGGAAGTCATTTCAATTTGTCCTTTCTGTTCCGTGACCTGCCATTACATTGCGCATGTAAAAGACGGCAAAGTCATCAACACGGAAGGTGATCCCGGCTACCCCATCAACGAAGGGGCTCTGTGTGCCAAAGGAGCATCCATGCTGGCACTGATCAACAGCGACCATCGCCTGTTGAAACCGCAATATCGAGCGCCCTACAGCGATCACTGGGAAGAAAAAAGCTGGGATTGGATGCTGGATCGCTTGGCTCGACGGATCAAAGAGACCCGGGACAAGGATTTCATTCCGGAAAGCAACGGACAAAAGGCAAATCGCGTCGAAACGATGTTCCACCTGGGCAGCTCCCAGATGGATAATGAAGAACTGGCCATGGTCCATCAGGGGAACCGCGCCCTGGGAATTGTGTATATGGACCACCAGGCCAGGGTCTGACACAGCCCCACTGTAGCGGCTCTGGCAGAGTCGTTCGGACGCGGTGCAATGACCAATCACTGGATTGATATCAAGAATACTGACTGTGCCCTAATTATGGGCAGCAATGCCGCCGAGCATCATCCCATTTCTTTTAAGTGGGTTCTCAGGGCCAAGGAAGAACGAGGCGCTACCATCATTCATGTTGACCCCAAATTCTCCCGAACCTCGGCTCGGTCTGACTTCCATGTTCCCCTCCGTTCGGGTACGGACATTGCCTTTCTCGGGGGGATGATCAAGTACATCATCGAAAACAAGAAGCACTTTCAGGAATACGTGAGCGACTATACCAACGCCGCGTGCATTGTAAACGAAAAGTATAGTTTCAACGACGGAGTCTTTGCCGGATTTAAGCCGGAAACCAAGAGCTACGACAATTCCTTCTGGCAGTATGAAGTTGATGAAAACGGCATACTGAAAAAGGATCCGACGTTCCAGCATCCGAGGTGTGTGTTCCAACTGCTCCAAAAACACTATTCCCGCTATGATTTGGACACCGTCTCCAGCATCACCGGCGTATCCAAAGAAGACCTTTTGAAGGTGTATGAGACGTATTGTGCTACCGGCAAGCCTGACCGGGCGGGAACCATCATGTACGCTCTCGGCTGGACCCAGCATACCGTTGGAGTCCAGAATATCCGCGCCTCCGCCATTATCCAGCTGTTGCTCGGAAACATTGGTGTTGCCGGCGGCGGCATTAATGCCTTACGCGGGGAACCCAATGTGCAGGGATCAACCGATCACGCCGTTCTGTACAATATCCTGCCTGGTTATCACCCAGTACCCCGGACCAATTGGCCCCGCCTGGAGGATTACCTGAAGGCCAACACGCCCGTAAGCAAGGATCCTCGAAGCGCCAACTGGTGGCAGAACCGGCCCAAGTATGTGGTAAGCCTCCTGAAAGGATGGTTCGGAGATAACGCCACTCCTGAAAACGGCTTCGGTTACGATTGGCTACCGAAGGGAGAACCGACCGCCGACTACGCGTCACTCTATTTGTTTGACAGGATGTACAAGAGCCAGATCAAGGGGGGTTCTATCTGGGCCCACAACCCTGCCCAGAGCATGCCCAATACTCATAAGAACAGAAAAGCTCTTGACAACCTGGACTGGTTATCCATCGCTGAAATTCATCAAAATGAAACCACTGAATTCTGGCATCGTCCCGGAGTGGATCCCAAGAAGATCAAAACCGAGGTGTTTCTGTTACCTTCCTGCCACCGCGTGGAGAAGGAAGGCAGCATCAGCAACAGCGGTCGTTGGCAGCTCTGGCACTATCAGGCAACACCACCCCGGGGCGAATCCAAGCCCATGGGTCAAATCATGGTGTCCATCATAAACAAGGTCAGAGAACTCTACAAAAAGGAAAAGGGTGTATTCCCCGAACCAATCCTGAACCTGGATTGGCCCGCAACCTATAATGCCGAAGAAGTTGCAAAAAAGATCAATGGATTCTTTACTAAAGATACTGATGTAAATGGCAAGACCTACAAAAAAGGCCAGCAGGTACCAACCTTCGCGGCTCTGAAAGACGACGGTTCGACCGCATCTCTCTGCTGGCTGTATACCGGCGGTTTTACTGAGGAAGACGGCAACAAAGCCAAACGGCGGGATCTTTCCCAGACCCCGCTTCAAGCCAAGATTGGACTGTATCCCAACTTCTCCTGGTGCTGGCCGGTAAACCGAAGGATACTCTACAATCGCGCGTCGGTGAACAAAGACGGTCAGCCTTGGGATCCCACCCGAACCATCATCCAGTGGGACGGAACCAAGTGGGTGGGGGACATCCCCGATGGTCCGTGGCCGCCGCTTTCCTCCCCTGAGGGGAAATATCCCTTTATTATGCAGAAAGAGGGTGCCGGTCAGTTCTTCGGTCCGGGTCTTAAAGATGGGCCTTTCCCGGAACACTACGAACCCATTGAGACACCGGTTACGAAGCATCCATTCTCCAACCAGCTTAATAATCCATGCGCCAAAATCATGACCAGTGATATCGACACGATTGCGGCGCCGGCTGATCCGCGATACCCGATTGTACTCACCACCTACAGCATGACCGAACACTGGTGCGGTGGTGGCGAGACACGATCTGTCCCCTGGCTTCTCGAAGCCGAACCGCAGTTGTATGTGGAAATGAGCCCGGAGCTGGCAGAAGAAAAGAACATCAAGAACGGAGATCCGGTTATCGTCGAAAGCGCCCGAGGCAAAGTCGAAGCCATTGCCATGGTGACTGTTCGTTTCCGACCGTTCCAAGTCCTGGGCAAAACCGTGCACGAGATTGGCATGCCGTTCGCTTTTGGCTGGACGACCCCGGGTGTGGGAGACGCAACCAACCGGTTGTGCATTGCCGCCGGTGATCCGAATACCACTATTCCTGAATATAAAGCATGCTGTGTGGATATCAGGAAGGCTGACAAGGTTACGGAATTGCGCGTGTAGTAATTTATGGGGCAATCCAAAAGATCATGAGAGGGCAGGCCTTCAACGGCCTGCCTTCACCTGCAAAGGAGATACGACTATGCCAAAAGCATTCTTCATTGATACGAGTCGATGCACCGCGTGCCGGGGATGCCAGGTTGCATGCAAGGAGTGGAAAAATCTTCCGGGTTCCCAAACAAAACAAACCGGAAGCCATCAGAATCCCCCTGATCTGGACGCGAACACCTTGAGATTGGTGCGCTTTCACGAATATCGAACTCCTGAAGGGAAGGTTGTCTGGAATTTCTTTTCCGATCAATGCCGCCACTGTCTGGAACCTCCGTGCCGGGACGTCGGCAATGAATATGCCAATGGATCGGTAGTAGTGGATGAGGCAACCGGAGCGGTGACGTATACGGACCTCATCAAGAATCTGTCTGATGAACAGTTCGATGAACTCCAGCAAGGGTGTCCTTATCAGATTCCCAGGCGGGACCAGAAGACGAAGATGATCAGGAAGTGCGATATGTGCAATGACCGGGTGAAGAATGGTCTGTTGCCCATGTGCGCCAAGGCCTGTCCAACCAAGGCGATCAACTTTGGTGAGAGAGACGAGATGCTGGCTTTGGCTCAGCAGCGGCTTGACGTTCTCAAGAAAGAATTCCCGGAAGCGCAGTTGCTGGATGCGGATTTCTTCAACGTCATCTATCTGATTACCGACAAACCGGAACTCTACAATGCTCAGCTCGTAGCCCACGCGTCGTTCGGTATCACCAGAAAACAGGCGCTGGCGAAGCTTCTGTCACCTTTTAGGACGATCCAAAGCACCATCAACAGCTAAACCGTATGAGCAAGCAGGTACCTACCTGCGTGTATTACAGGGGCAATTCCGCGCCGAGCGCGAGATTGCCCCTGTTTCATCGTATTGCCGTAAAGCCGTCCGGGGAGAGTCTCGTGAAAAAAAACGTTCCGCTTTCGGTACATGACATACGACAAACAGTCGCTTCGATCAAAAAACGGAGACTACACGCGCAACCTGGACCGAATCATATACCCGCCCTTGGAACAAATCTCAACGCTACATCTCGACATCAAAGCAACTGAAATGGGCTTTGCGAACAGCATAGAGTATGCAAGACGTCTCCTATTGAAAAAGGGGCACGGATCTATCTTCTTTTAAGAGAAATCATTCCTCCACTGCAAAGCATAGCCAGTATTGTTCAGGCCTGAAGAAAAAGGTGGAAGCTGTGGTATAGCTTTGGCCTGCTTTCTTGGAGGTAATCATGCGTACTTATTTCCTAGGGCTGCGCAAGGTATTCAATAACGCTGAGTGGATTGTCTGACTTACAATGAGGCCGATATCACGATACACCAGATTAAGCACTGTGACCGACTATTAGGAAGAAAGCGAGCGGCATACGGAAGATTATCGTCACCGGTAACCGGATCGCGCAAGCGGTGCCCAGCAGTTTGGCCGCATCTTCCACCAAGTGCAATAAAACCACCTGTGCTGGCCAAACTGAAAAATGGAAGACTGAGCTCTGGAAATTCTTTGCCGAGCTCACTGACCGCGTTCAAAAACATCACGATAATAGTGCCAAAGGGGAAACCGCTCTGGCAAGCGGCCTCCCCTTCGCCCGGTACAGGCTTAACGGCATGATTGGGTAGGTATCTATTGCCCAGCTGTGACAATAAATAATAACTACCATAAAGAAAGCTACAGAATCAAGAAAATAGTTACTTTTCGTAACTTATAATTACTTATTTTTACTTTTAGTTCTTTTTTTACTGCTCCAATTCGGTTATCGAATTATATATTCAGCTGATAGCTTGCTCTGAAAAAAAGGCGGCCACGCGGTAGCCGCCCTTACAACAGTACTGAAGGTAATCAACAAGCCGAAATCTCTTCTGAATCCGGACGATCTGCCTTCAACTCCTACTTCTTCTCTGCTGAAATTGCGGTAGGGGTAAACAAGGCCTGACCGAATGCGTCCTTTCCATACTCCCCAATAATCTTCTGCCCTTCAGCTCCAGTGAGATACTGGATGTATGCCATCGCCAGATCATACTTTACACCAGGAAATTTCACCGGATTGACGGCAATCACCCCATAGGGATTAAGCAGATCCTTGCCGCCTTCGGACATGATCTGCAAACTCACTTTCCCTCGATATGCCAGAAACGTCCCACGGTCAGAGAGCGTATAGGCCTGCTTCTCCCCTGCCATCGTGAGCACCGGCCCCATGCCCTGCCCTGCTTCCGCATACCATGGTCCACTAGGCTTGATCCCTGCTTTCGCCCAGAGCGAAAGCTCTTTCTTGTGAGTGCCCGAGTCATCACCGCGCGATACAAAGGGAGCCTGCGTTGCCGCAATCTTTCGTAATGCCTCCACGGCATCACTCATGCCCTTGATCTTTGCCGGGTCGGAGTCCGGACCTACAATGACAAAATCGTTGACCATCACGTCGCGCCGATTCACTCCGTATCCATCACCCACAAATTTGTCCTCAGCTTCCCGGGCATGAACCAGTACCACATCCACATCACCCCGTGATCCCAACTCAAGGGCTTTGCCTGTACCCACGGCGATCACATCCACCTTTACCCCCATCTTCTTTTCAAACGGAGGATGAAGAACATCCAGTAGTCCGGTATCCTGCGTGCTGGTCGTGGTGGCCAGACGCAAACGCGCTTCTTCGGCAGCCCCAGCCACAGTGAAAGAAAATGCAAGCACAAGCAGAAAGATACTACCGATCAGTTTAAAATTCTTTTTCATGCTCCCTCCTTGGATATTTGTTTGTGCGTGGTCAGAAGCCAGCGGTATGTATTCTTATGCATTCTGTGAATTGTACCCTGCCGCTGGCATGTGCACTCCGCTGTACATACAGGGACTCTCGGTGTTATTGTAGAGCTAACCCTGGACATATGTCAATGAATATACTCTATTATTACTTATAATTACTTAAACGGATATTAGCAGCGTTCTCGTATTCAAAACTAACAAGTAGGTTTCCGAGAGAATAAAAGATATACAAAAAGGCCAGCAATGATCGTACTGAATCCATACAGTGCAATTACCGGCTTACTGACGATCGAATAAGAGATAACCCACAGACTTCCGCTGATAAAAATCAACGGTGTCATTGGGTATCCCCAGGTTCGATACGCCAGTTGCTCCTGTGGCTGTCGCTTTCGTAAAATGAAGAGGCCGGCAACCGTGAGCAAAGCGAACAGCGAAAGTGTAAAGCCAATATATAAAAGCAACGTCTCAAAGGATGCGGTCAGTATCAGAACAATGCTTATTGCTCCCTGCAACAGAACCGACAATCCCGGGGTCTTATATTTTCCCGTTACGCGGCAAAACAACGTAAAGAAAACACCGTCTAAGGCCATGGCATAGTAAACCCGCGGACCGGCCATGACCATTGCACTGATAACGGAAAGCAATCCTGCCGCAATGGCAATGGCAATCAGGCGGCTTGCCGATTCTCCGAATAGAGCTGCAGCCGCACGAGCTCCGATCTCAACAACTCCGCTCATCTGCTCCGGAGAAAGAGCATATAGATAGAGGAAATTGAGCAGCAGGTAGAGAACCATGACTAGCAGTGTTCCTCCGATCAGAGCCAGAGGAATGTTCCGGCCGGGGTTGTGTATTTCACTGCCGATGTAGGCCGCAGCATTCCAGCCGCTGTAAGCAAAGGAGACAAAGATCAGGGCTACGGCAAACCTGCCGGAGGCTACCGAAGCAAGTTGGGGAGACTCCTTGAGGCAAACAAAACTACCTGTTCCCAGAAAAAATCCGGCAACGACAAAGCCTCCGATCAGCAGCAGCTTGAACGCAGTCAGCACATTCTGCACCCGGGTGCCGAACCGGAGACTGTGAGCATGCACGAGTGAAAAAAAGGCAATGATACTGCAGGCGATGATCGCCACTGGACTCACCCTAATCCACCCAGCTGGGAACAACGGCGTGTTCATTGAAAGCCGCACATGCTCGGGAGCAACCGAACTCAGGTAGGCAGCGCAGGCCATGGAAGCGGCAGCAATAGGAGCAGAAAAACCCACAAGCAGAGAAATCCATCCCGAAAGAAAAGCCATGATGCGGCCGTAGCTTTCCCGCAAGTACACGTACTCCCCTCCGGCCAGGGGAAAGCGGACACCCAGTTCTCCGTAACAAAGAGCTCCGGAAAGTGCAAACACGCCGCCCACTACCCAGCACAGCAGCAATGCGCCAGGATCTGCCAGTTCCTGCATAATGAACCCGGAAGTGGTGAATATTCCTGTACCAACCATGTTCGCCACCACCAGTACGGTAGCGGAGAAAAGTCCCACCTCGCGCCTGAGCCCGTTCGATGCTGAATCATGTTGACACATAGTCGGTCTCTGATATAACTGGATATAGCAGCGAGCGCCCTGCTTCTCTATTCGCAACTCTCCGCTGGAATGGCTGAAGCTTCGCTAATCGAAATCAGCCCGTACTGCTGGCAGTGCTTTCGATAGTTCACCCCCCATCGTACCGTTACATACTGTACGATCGAGCGCTCAAAATCACCAGTATAAAATACGTACGGAAGGCTTTCACCTGCGATACTTCATTTCAGATCCGGCGTCACAGGTGTTTCCATTTTGACAGTCCTGACAAGACGTTTTAGAATTGGTAATGAAAAGAAAGCGGGAGCACCTGTGTGCCATCTCGCGTTTTCCTCCCCGCCGCCTAAACGAGGCAACACCTTACAGACGAGCACGGTGACATGGCCGGAGAGAGAACCTGTTTGCCTGGAGAAAGCGATGTGATTGTTCCTGAATCCTTATTCGAAGCCAGCGTCAGTAATAACGAATGGCTCAAGTCATGGCTGCAGGCCCGTCATTCACTGGAGGAAGTGCGAGTTATTCTTGATGACTGTACCCGATGTCGGCTGCACGAGTCGCGCACCAACCTGGTTTTCGGGAAAGGATCGCCCGCTGCCGAAGTTCTGCTTGTTGGAGAAGCTCCGGGCCGGCAGGAAGATAAGCGAGGAGAACCGTTTGTTGGAGCCGCAGGCCGGATGCTTACTAAGATGATAAACTCTATCGGATTAGATCGGTCCGAGGTTTATATCACCAACGTTGTTAAGTCCCGCCCTCCAAACAATCGCTTACCGAAACCAGACGAAATTCAAGCATGTCTACCTTACCTGAAAATGGAAATTGCGGTAATCAAACCCAGGGTCATTTGCACCCTGGGCAGAACCGCTGCCCATGCTCTCCTGCATTCGGACAAGCAGCTCTCCCGTCTCCGAAAAGCAGCACACGCTTACGAATCCATTCCGGTCGTGACCACGTATCATCCTGCATCGCTCTGGCGCAATCCAGCTTGGATGGATGATGCCTGGGACGACATGCAGATGGTTCTAAAAATCCTCCGGAGCAGTAAAGAGTAAGGAGTGAAAAGCAAGAAGTAAGGAGTGAGCGAAGGCCTCTGGGCGCCTTCGGGCCCAGGTTGATCGCAGAGAAAACGGTACGCTCTTCCCCTGTTCGGCATTCCCGAGCACGTCTTCTGTCGCTTGCGGCGGGTACGCCCATTTTCACTCTTAGCTTTCAATTGAGGCGATACATAATCGGTACCTGAACCTCCGCTTTCATGGGCGGGCGAGGAAATGGTTCTACCGCATGAATGGCTCGAACAACATTGTCGTCCAATACGGAAAACCCTGAACTTTCAACGATCTTAACATCCTTGGAAATACCGTTTTCCTGGATCACAAAGGAGACGACCACCTTTCCTTCCCAACCCATCTGTACCGCGCGACGGGGATAATCAAGATGCTGTTGAATGAGGTCTTTGATGTAGGCAAAATGCTCGGCAAGATATCGCGACTGAGGAGAGATTGCGTCACCACCGTCACCCCCTCCGCCTCCAGTGCCGGAGCCGCTCGAACCCGCGCCACCAGTTCCCGAGACCACATCGTGGTTTGGCCCTTGTGGGGCTTCGGTTGTATCCGCACCGAATGACGGGGGTTGTGGCAGTATCGGCATCGCAGCCACGGGCACGGAAGGTTGCATCTGAAGTGCCTGAGCCGGTACAACGTCCGGAGGCACGACTTTCTTCTTTACTGACTGAGCTTTTTTTACGGGATTAGGTTTTATGCGCTTCTCGCACTTAGGCTGCGGCGTCACCGGAAGGGGTTGAGGCAGTGCAGATTCGGGCACCTTTGCTATGCCTAAAGTTCCCGAAGGGCCTGGTGGAAGATTCTTTACCCCTTCAAGAATACTCAAATCGATAACCGGTGGTTTCTCTATATGATCATTATATAAGGCCGCAAAAATCAAAACTCCATATAAAGCAGCCGTATGAATAAAGAGCGAGCAGAGAAAGCCGGTGAGCTGATGGTTCATAAGCGCTGTTCCGTCTGCAAGCTGACCCGGCTGAAGCCCAGGTTCTTGATCCTCTCAATCACATCCACAAATACCTGCAGGGCCAGATCCCGGTCGGCTCGAATCAGTACCGGGATGCTGCGCTCCAGAGGCTTCATCCTCTCTTCCAGCCCTGCCAGACTGATCGGCTGCGCATTGAAGTAGAGCTTCCCGCTGCGATCGATCTCCACCGTCTGCACCCGCAGCACGTCCTCCTGCTTCGAGGAGGTCTGCGGCAGATTCACGGCAATGCTGCCGGTGGCGATGAAGGTCGATGCCATCAGCACGATCGTCAGCAGCACCAGCATCACATCCACCAGCGGGATCACGTTCATGTAATCAATCTCTTTCTCGTCCATGATCAATCTCCCACTGCAGCAGCAGCACCTTCGCTTTGCGCAGCAGCACATTGTACAAAACAACCGAAGGGATCGCCACCACAAGTCCCACGGCCGTTGCTTTCAGCGCCAGAGCAAGCCCCACCATGATGTG
>JAGOGO010000236.1 GCA_017996625.1 Deltaproteobacteria bacterium
TCCTGTTTCAAGGGATCTCACATGCTCTCACCGTCTTTCAGTGGCACGAAGACACCTTCGATCTTCCCGCAGGCGGCGAGCTTCTCGTAAGCTCAGAGGATTGTCCTCACCAAGCGTTTCGGCTGGGCAGCGCTTACGGCCTGCAATTTCATATCGAGATAACACCTCTTATGCTCGTTGAGTGGTTTGGCCAATCACCGGAATCAGCCCACCTGCTCGCCCGCATGAATGAGATCGAGTGTGTTTATATAAAGCAGGCTCTGCATCTCTACCGCAATTTTGTTACGCTCATGCGCAATAGCAGAGAAAACGTCAACAATAGCGTTGTCCAGCAAACGATGCAAGCCTAGACGTCAACAGCAGAAAAAGCCCGATAATCCGGGTTAAGCATCCACAAAACCTAAATACCGGCAGGCATACACTGCTTCTGCCAGAACATTATAGACCAAGGAGGCCATTGTATGGAACCACTAGATCGCGAAGGCGTGCTGAGAACTGTGAAAGACAAGAAAATCAAATTCATCAGGATCTGGTTCACCGATATTCTGGGATTTTTGAAGAGCTTTGCCATCGTTGCTGAAGAGCTGGAAGGTGCGCTTGACGAAGGAATGGGTTTTGACGGCTCATCCATCCAGGGATTTGCCCGGATTGATGAAAGTGACATGATCGCTAAGCCCGATCCCGCGACATTTGCAGTTTTGCCCTGGCGGCCACAGGACGGCGCCGGCGTAGCCCGCATGTTCTGCGATGTGCTCAATCCCGACGGCAGCCACTATGTTGGTGATCCTCGCTGGGCGCTCAAAAGAAACCTCGAAAAAGCAGCCAAGATGGGCTACATTCTTAAGGTAGGACCGGAGCTGGAGTTCTTCTACTTTAAGTCTTCTGACGGCGTGCCAGAGGTCTTGGATAGAGGAGGCTATTTTGATCTTACCCCACTCGATGTGGCCAGTGATCTGAGAAAAGAAAGCGTCCTTGCTCTCGAAGCCATGGGCATCAAAGTTGAGTACAGCCACCATGAGGTTGCCCCCAGCCAGCATGAAATCGATATCCGCTACCAGGAAGCGCTCTCCATGGCCGATGCAGCCATGACCTTCCGCTTGGCCGTAAAGGAAATAGCCTTGAAAAATGGAGTCTATGCCACCTTCATGCCCAAGCCGCTGTTTGGTCAGAACGGCAGTGGAATGCATGTTCATCAGTCCTTATTCAAGGGCAAAGAAAACTCCTTCTTTGATGCGGACGACAAGTATCATCTGTCCTCGGTAGCGAAGGCCTATGTTGCCGGTGTTCTCAAACATTCGCAGGAGATCTGCTCGGTGGTGGCGCAGTGGGTCAACTCCTACAAGCGGCTGGTCCCCGGCTACGAAGCGCCGGTTTATATCTCGTGGGCGCGCAGGAATCGCTCCGCCCTGGTTCGGGTACCGATGTACAAACCGGGGAAAGCTAACGCTACCCGTATCGAGGTGCGGTTTCCGGATCCAGCCTGCAACCCGTACCTGGCCTTTTCCGTTATGCTTGCTGCCGGCTTGAAGGGTATCGAGGAGAACTATCCGCTGCCAGATCCGGTGGAAGAAGATATCTTTGAAATGTCCGACTCCGATCGTAAGAAGAACGGTATCCGGTCTCTTCCGGGAAGTCTCGCTGAGGCAATTCAGGAAACGGAAAAGAGCGAGCTCGTTCGCGAAGCTCTCGGCAACCATATCTTCGAGAAGTTCATCGAAAACAAGAAAATCGAATGGGACCGGTACCGCACTCACGTCAGCAATTTTGAAGTAGAAAATTATCTCCCCATCCTCTAAAGGGCTGGGTTGCTGTAAGGAGCGAGAAGGAGAACAAAAAGGGCTGGTACTGGAACGCCGGTTTACTCGCTCTCTCTAGAGAGAGCATTGGGATCGCCGTCTGCGGAGGATCTGTTTCTTCCGCAGACGGCTTTTTATGCGTTTCCCGCACTAGCCGTGAAAAGACTCTGGCACGAAGATTTTTGCCCTGATATAATAGGAAAATTAGAGTCCAGGCGCATTCGCGCATCGATACAGCTGAAGCAAGGTCAGGGTGTCCCTGAGTGAACAAGAACTTCTTCGAAGTGCACCTGGCAGCAATGTCATCTAATATCAAACTGAGTGGGAGTAGTGCCGATGGACAAGGAAATGCTCAATACCAAAGAGGTTGCCGAGTATCTGAACATCAACGAGAAGCTCGTATATCGCCTCATCAAGGAAAGAAGAATTCCGGGGACACGAGTGACCGGAAAATGGACATTTCCTAAGCGACTGATCGACGAGTGGATCATTGACAGTGCAAAGGACAACGTCGGCTTACGCAATAAGATCAAAGACCTGCAAAACCATGTCGTCCTTATCGGAAGCAACGACTTTGCCATTGAGCTCCTCTCGCACAAGCTCACCGATAAGTTCCCTGAATATACCCTTTCCTT
The DNA here is from genome assembly GCA_017996625.1 of Deltaproteobacteria bacterium. Lineage (GTDB taxonomy): Bacteria > Desulfobacterota > WTBG01 > JAGOGO01 > JAGOGO01 > JAGOGO01. The sequence continues at coordinate 2,432 of JAGOGO010000236.1, forward strand.
CTCCAATGTGGGCAGTATCGAAGGACTGATTGCTTTGAGCAGAGGAAGCTGCCACGTAGCCGGCTGCCATCTCCTTGATCCGATTTCCGGCCATTACAATACACCCTATGTCGCTCAGTATCTTCCGGGAACGAAGGTTACCGTTATCAATCTCGTTCATCGCGACATCGGCCTCGTCGTCAAATCAAATAACCCGCAGAATATAACCGGCATCAAAGATCTCGGCCGTCAAGGGCTGCGCATCATCAACCGCCAGAAGGGATCCGGCACCAGACTTCTGCTTGATCATGAATTGCAGCGGCTGGGAATCGATGCTGATACTCTTGCTGGGTATGAAAAAGAAGTAAACACCCACATGGAAGTAGCTATGGCAGTGTTGAGCGGGGCTGCTGATACCGGACTGGCGATATTCTCAGCCGCGAGAATGCTCAATCTGGAATTCATCCAAATAACCAAGGAGCGGTACGATCTGATCATTCCTGAGGATAACCTGTCCGCAAAGCCGATCCAAGCACTCCTGGAGGTGGTGAAATCCAGTACCTTTAAGCAAAGCATCAACGAAATGGGTGGCTATGACACTAAGGATACAGGGCAGATAATGGCAAGTTAAAAAGCTTTTGCGTTGACCGTTATCCGTTTACCGTTCACCGACAAGAATAGGCAAGGAACACGATCTGCTTTTTCCTTTTACGGCGAACGGTCAACGGTGAACAGTGAACATTCCCTGTCC
>JAGOGO010000067.1 GCA_017996625.1 Deltaproteobacteria bacterium
AGCGTACCACCACACTGCTAAAGCCCGTGGTGCTGGCGATGAGTGCTCGGTAAAATGTCGTTCCTACCAGAAGCGGCCATATGCTCTGGATTCCCGCCTTCGCGGGAATGACATCTCAGTGGATTGCTGCCTGCGCGGGTTGCGCGTCAGGTCGTTATCCACCGAACGAAGTGAGGCGGCGCCTCAGCTCTTTATCCACCGAACGAAGTGAGGCGGCGCCTCAGCTCTTTATCCACCGAACGAAGTGAGGAATGACGATGGGAACGTTTCTTCTGCGATCAACCTGGACCCGAAGGCGTCCAGAGGCTTTCGCTTACTTCTTGCTCCTTACTCCTCACTGCCTAAGCCCTTCCCTTTCCCTCAAAAATGTACTATGCTCATCGATAAGAGATTTCTTCACATTCCGGACGTGCAGGTGAACCCGTTTTTCTCAAAGGAGCTTCATTACATGAAAGCATACCGGCAAGTGCCTGCTTTGACGGCCCTAGCGGCATCAATCGTTCTGCTTGTCGTCGGGTGCTCTTCTATTCAGGTAGATTCCATAGAGGAACAATCAGCTGACTTTAGCTCCTTTCAGGAATTCGCCCTTGTCGCGGCACCAGCCCCCGCTCCTTCCACTGATCCACGCGTCAATGCCATTACCCTGCGACTGGTAGAAAAGAGCGTCCGTGAGGCGTTGCTGCGACGAGGCTTTTCCGAGGTAGCGGAGAACGATGCCGATTTCCTGGTTACGACCAATGTGACAGTGGAAATAGAGGTTGATGCCGGCTCTTATGGCTGGAATCCGTATGCCTACTATCCCGGATCCTGGGGTCTTTACTGGTATGGGTATCCGAGTCGCGAATACCCGCGGGGAACAATCATCGTCGACATTACCGAAGCAAAAAGCCGTCAGCTGGTGTGGCGAGGCTGGGCTGAAACACCTGGCTCTGATTTGTCCGAACCGGCCAAGGTCACAGAAGCCGTAGAAAAAATCCTTGCCCGTTTCCCACCCCGATAAGAAAATTCATTACCACACCTGACTATAGAGTCTTCCCTGGTCGATCCAAATGCGGAGGATTCTGTCCATCCTGATCCCGGGATGCTGCGCCACGCGAGGAACGTCCCCACGTGCCCGGATACAGCGTGCGTGTCGGAAGCGCGTCAGTTTCAGCCTGCACACCAGCTTCTGGCGGGCCATGATTCTAGTGGCAGGCATCTGCGGTATCAAAACGTTGACCTTCTCGCTTACTGTTGCGTTTCACGCCTCCTCTGCCGAAAGTCGGGCTTCCCGTTCCAGCTTCTCAGCATCCTCAATACAGTAACGGGCCCAAGGCAGCGCCTCCAACCGCTCCGGCGCAATCTCTTCCCCGCAGTATTCGCAGATGCCGTAGGTGCCGATCTCAATTTTTCCCAAGGCGGAATTGATATCCTGCAACTCACGTTCTTCCTGATTATCAAGCAGTCCTATGGGCTGCGAAAGGTGTTCCTTCTGAGCAGTTTCCTCCATTTCTACTGCCGGCTGCTGCAGGTCCTGCCGGGCATCATGCAGCCGGTCGCGGGAACTAATAATTTCCCCCCGCCGTTTCAGAAGCTTCTCTTTAAAAGGACTCGGATCGCTGACCACCGTCATACAGGTTCTCCTGTGTTGAGGATCACATTAGGGACGATTACTTGTGAAAAGCGCAGCCACTCCTCTGATTCGTTCCGGGATGCCTGAGGAATGCCCACAGAAAATTAAACGAATAAACCTGACCTGAAGGTATAGGGTAGAAAATGTATTTTCAGGCGGCATTTATGGTAGCGGGATAAGACGGTAGCACGTGAGCGGCGCACAGTCTGCAGGACGGAACAGGGCGCAAAGGGCTACAAGCAGCGAAGCAATCGGGCGTAGAGCACGGAGCGGCCCTTCACGGCAAGGGCAGGAGCTTGATCTCGAAGAGTTTTGGCCATAACTTGCCGGTCACAAACAAACGATCACGCCGGTCATCGTAAGCAATACCGTTAAGCACCTGTACGAAAGGATCATGCCGATCGAGAAGCAGGAGGCCTTCCAGGTTAATCCATCCGGTCACGCGACCGCTGCCGGGATCGATCCGAGCGATGCGGTCAGTCAACCAGATATTCGCAAACACCTCGCCTTGTACATATTCCAGCTCGTTCAATCCGGATATCATGCCGCTCTGATCATGAACGCTGATGCGACCGATTTCCCGAAAGGTGTGTGGATCTAGAAAATGCAGCGTATCTGATCCATCACTCAGGATTAGCCGCGTTCCGTCATGAGTTAACCCCCAGCCTTCAGTGGGGTAGGAAAACTGCTCAATCAGTTGAAATGTTTCTTGGTCATATACGAAACCGACATGCGAGCGCCAGGTAAGCTGAATCAACCGACCCTGAAATGCGGTCAGCCCTTCACCAAAATACTGAGCAGGAAGCAAGTACTGCCTCAAAATGCGGCCAGTGGCTGGTTCTACCTTTCGCACCGAGGACTGTTCCTCGAGTCCAGTGCTTTCGTAAAACACGCCATTTTCGAAAATCAATCCCTGGGTGAAGGCAGCAGCATCATGAGGAAAAACGGTAACGACCTCATACGTGAACATGGGAGTCGTTTTTGCCGAGGTGGCCGGAGCGCTCTGGCCGCAAGCCACCACACTGGTCGCACCTATTGAAAGTGCCTCCTCTGGATAAAGATCCACCGCGGCAGCAATTAAGATCAAAACACTCAATACGGCGATAGGTACACAGTCAGAGAGGATAACTCTCATACAACATTCGCTCTGGGCTAGTTCACCGGTGGCTTGGTTAAGCAGTTGAATGGCATAGTGGTCACGTGGTACATTGGTTTAGTGATCAAATGGTCACCTGGTTACGTCGTTACCGCTTTCTCGCTTTAGAGCAAGATAGTGTGGTATATTCGATGCTTCGAATTATCTAATCTACTAATTTGCCAGTATACCAATTAGCCACTTGACGAATCTGCCATTTCACCATTCGACACGTATTCTACTATCTTTGATTTCGGCTGTAAGATCAAGATAATATTCAGGGCCATAATTGACAGATCCTGGTTCAACCGATATTACTGTTAATAGGCAACCCCGTCCTGATCCAGCCCCCAGATACATTCAAAGCCTCCAAAGTCAAGGCTACAAGGATCCAAAAGGAGAAATATGCATGGAATGGTATTTTGCCGAGGGTTCAAACCCGGTCGGGCCACTCACTGAGGAAGAATTTCAGGCTTTTGTAGCGATCGAAAAAATCACCCCGGCAACTCTGGTTTGGCGTGAGGGTATGCCTGCCTGGCAAACCTATGAGCAGGTAGCCGCGGCCGCACAAGACCGAAGCAGCTCTCCAATCGATGACAGCGCCACTATTGAGATGGAGATTCCATTCATTTCGGTAACTCAAACCTGTTCTCACTGCGGGCTTGTCTTCCCGCGCGAGGATATGGTGAAACGAGGTGATGTTTGGGAGTGTGAACGCTGCCAGCCTCTTTATGACCACGCTGCTGAAGATCGGGCGAGTGCCATAAGCAGCTTACACTATGCCGGCTTCTGGGTAAGAGGCGGGGCACGGATTATCGACAATATCATTGTATCTATTATGTGGTCGCTCATTGTTTTTTTTGCAGGATTCATCAATCCGTCTTTTGCTCACTTCAATGCCGATCCCATTCTTGCCCTTTCCCTGATAGTGGTCTCAACGCTCCTCGGTATTGCTTATGTAACCTGGTTTCTGGGAAGGTTCGGCGCTACGCCGGGGAAGATGGCTTTCGGGCTTTTGGTAGTAAGGCCGGATGGAAGCAGAATCTCCTACAGCCAAGCTTTGGCACGCTGCTTTGCTGATAGTCTCAGCCTTTTCCTGCTTGCCATTGGCTACCTCATGGTGATCTTTGACCCGCAAAAACGCGCGCTCCACGATCGAATCTGCAGCACGAGAGTCATCAGGACCCAAAACAGTAAGGAGTAAACAGTAAGGAGTTAGGAGCAAAAAGCAAGAAGCTAGAAGTTAGAACCAAAAAATAGGCACGAATCGCCCATCATCTTGTACTCCTCACTCTTTGCTTCTTACTGTTCCACCTCAGACCTTGAACCTCCACCGTTGTGGGAGCGGCGTCCTCGCCGCGAACGTCTATGGGCGTACCCGCCGCAAGCGACAGAAGACGTGCTTGTGAATGCCGAACAGGGGGGAAGAGCGTACCGTTTCCTCTTCGATCAACATGGGCCCTGCGGCGCCCAGAAACTTTCGCTCACTTCTTGCTCCTTACTCCTTACTGTTCACTCCTTACCGACTTCCGCTCGCTTTCCGGCACAAGGCATCCCTCCAGACACTTTCCTACGCAGTTGCCGTCACATGGTTCGATGTGGATAGTAACGCTGCTATCGGGGAAACGCTCTTGGATGCTCTTTGCCAATTCGACAGTGATTCGGTGAGAACAATCCACAGTCATGATTGGATTCACTTTAAGATGAAACTCTACAAAGCGTGCATTCCCGGCCTTACGGGTCCGCAGCATATGGAACCCATGCACCGCCGGTCTTTGTGCGAGAATAAGATCCTGAATCCACGCTTCTTCTTCCTCCGGCAAGTTTGCGTCCAGCAGATCCCGGGCGGACGTTTTGGTGAGGTCCCAGGCAGCCTTGAGGATCATCAAAGCCACGAGAATGGCGGCTGCGGGATCGAGCCAATTCCAGTCATAACCCGGAGCAAACCGCTGGCCAAGGGTGATGAGTACCAAACTTATCAGCACACCGACCGACGTGTACACGTCGGTACGCAGATGCCACGCATCAGCCTGCAGTGCAACGGAATCAGTCTTGACTCCTACCCGAAACAGCAGTTCCGACACCGCCGTATTCATCAGAGCGGAGATAAGCATGATCGCCACACCCCACATCACCTGCTCGATCGGATCAGGGTGCAGCAGTTCTCCAACTGCTGTATAGATGATGTATCCGGCAGCTACGAAGATCAGCACGGCCTCGATCGAGCCTGAGAGGTTTTCAATCTTTCCGTGACCGAAGGGATGGCCACGGTCTGCCGGAACACCGGATTTTCTGACGGAAAACAATGCAATTACAGCAGCTGCAAGATCAACAGTGGAGTGAATCGCCTCCGAAATGATCGAGATTGACCCGATGAGCACTCCCACCACGAGTTTGATGCCGATCAGAAAGGAATTGGATAGAACCGAAACCAGGGCGACGCTTTCTTTTAAACGCTGTGGCTTCATGGGCACGAGAGCGTGAAGGGTTCATAATTCCGCCGTTATGGCATAGGATTGATGACTGATGCGCCTGCAATGATTATCGATATTCTACTGTAGCGAGACGGGTAAAAGCAAGCGACTCATTGGTTGAATGGATAAATGGTGGATTCGTTGAATGGCTGACTGGTATAATAGTGAAGGAGCTGAATAGATACGTCAACAAAATGCATAAGCCACAATTTCGTTCTCTCAAGCAGAAAAGACTTCGTGATCTGACGTGGTGACCATTCCACTCGTAATCCGGTTGATCATTACACCATGCACCTACTTGCCCGATTCACCATTTAACCAATGAATGAGATATGAAACACATCATCCACCTCGATTTGGACGCTTTTTATACGTCTGTGGAAGTTCTGGATAACCCCGACCTCAAGGGCAAACCGGTTATTGTCGGTGGAAGCAAAGAACGGGGTGTAGTTGCTTCCGCGTCGTACGAGGCCCGACGCTTCGGCATCCATTCAGCTCAACCGATGGCCGCTGCTATGCGCCTGTGTCCGGCCGCCATAGTCCTCCCTGGCCGAATGGGACGCTATTCTGAGGTATCGCATCGAGTATTCGAAATATTTCATCGCTTCACGCCGCTGGTAGAGTCCCTTTCCCTGGATGAAGCTTTTCTCGATGTCACCAGCTCACTGCGTCTTTTCGGCACCGCTGAGGCAATTGCGCGAGCCATCAAGCATCTGGTTCACCGGGAAACTGGCCTTACGATCTCTGCCGGCGTTGCGCCGCTCAAGTTTGTCGCCAAGATTGCCTCTGACTTTCAGAAGCCCGACGGGCTGACTATTGTGCCGCCGGACCACGTAGCAGAATTCCTGGATCCTCTTCCAATCGGAAAGCTCTGGGGCATCGGCGAGGTCACAGAAAAGCTGCTCGTTCAATGCGGAGTCCATACGATCGGGGACTTGCGATGCCTTGCTCCTGCGATCTTGGAAGCAAAACTCGGCAAACACGGAGTCCATCTTTATCAACTCGCCTGGGGTATCGAAGATTCTCCAGTTGAGCCGGTACACGTGACCAAGTCCATTGGCCGCGAAGAGACTTTTCCCGTCGACATTATCGATAAAGCACATGCGTGGAAGGAAGTGCTCAGCTTGAGCATCAAGACAGTCAAGCGCTTACGGGAAGAAGCGCTTCAGTGCGGAACCATCACTCTTAAAGTGAAGTACAACGACTTTAAACAAATCACCCGCTCGGTTACGCTCCCGGTTCCTACCAATGATCGCCGAACCGTATGGAATGAATGTCGTACCCTTCTTCAGAAAACCGAAGTTGGGACAAGACCGGTACGGCTTCTAGGCATTGCTCTCTCCGGTCTTCAACCCGATACAGAGCCACGACAGCGTTCACTCTTCAGCAGTGCCGACACCAACGCGCTGCGAGACAAGAATCTGAACGGAGCCCTCGATCATATTTTGGACCGTTTCGGGGAAAATGCCATCATGCCGGGTACACTGCTGAGGAAGTAAGGCGTAAGGATGTATTTTGAATCTTGAATTTTGATGGACTCGTAAAAAGCGCCAGTAAGCCGCGTGGCGGCAACCTATGAGCAACGAAGTGATGCCCACTTCGTTGGAAGTATCCACACACGTGATTTTGTCATCCCCGCGAAGGCGGGGATCCAGTACTTTCAACACCATACAGGAATGCGGCAGTCCGGTTTTCTGAGAAATAGGACTTTTTACGACTTCATCTTTTTTGAATCTGGAATTTTTTTTAGACTTTAGCCTTCTGTTTTTTTGCTTGAACTACCCGCTGCCTGAAGTTCTTAAGGTCTTTTAGAATATCTTGGTAGCTTTGATAGCGTTCATCAGGGCTCTTGGCCATCATTTTCCCCACAATTCCAGACAAGACCGGTGAGATCCTGGGATTGCGTTCGCTAAGGGGAACCGGTAAGTCTTTCACATGCTTAAGCAAGATTTCTTTGGCATTATCTCCCTGAAATGGCGGTTCTCCGAAAAAAACATGATAAAAGGTCGCTCCCAGGGAATAAATGTCACTACGATAATCCATAGTATTCTGGAGCACTGCGTCGGGCGAAATATACAAGGGAGAACCGACAATGCCGTCATCGACAGACATTTGGGCACCTCCCTCGATTCTTTTTGCCACGCCAAAATCAACTATCTTCAGAACCCCTTTGTCGTTGATGATTATATTTTCCGGTTTGATGTCACGGTGAATGATGTTCTGGCCGGAAACGAAATCGAGTGTGGTACATACTGTGATCAGGTAGTCGAGTCCTCGCAGTGTGTAGAGATTCCCATGTTTTTTGATCAGGTCGCCCAGCGTCTCTCCGTTGATGAATTCCATAGCAAAGTAGAGAATATCATTCGTGTTGCCGATTGCATAGATATGGGCAATGTTCGGATAATCCAGCTGAGAAATGAGCCTGGCTTCTTTGATAAAAAGCTTACGAAATTCTTCCCGAGCCGAGAGCTCATATGAAATGACTTTAAGAGCAACTATCCGTTCGAGAGCCGCGTCCCAGCCCTTGAACACTCCACCCATCGTGCCTGCACCAATAAAGGACAACGCCCGATAGGAATCAAGCTGTTTACCTACAAGACTGTGATAAAAACGCTCGTGGTACGACTTCACACCGTCATCGGTAGTATGCAATACGAGAGTAGTGCTCAGCTCTTCCGGTCCGCCAGGCAAAAGAAGCGTGCCGGTCATTTCGACAGACATCTCTTTTGAACACAGCCGCAGCTGAGTATGAGGAATATCTGCGGCAACCCGCCCTTCTTCCTTTTCCATAAGCGACTGAAGATGCTCAAGCACCTGGGTCCATTGGGGACTTTTTTCGAAGGTGATGCCGATCCCCGCCGGCTTGTCGAAATTGTCAAATACCACCTGCTTGATCTGCCCCCTTATTGTGAGCCGGCCTTCCGGCAACGGAAACTTTACATGGAGCCTAACTCCAGGCTTTCCCAGCAGAGCCGTGACCACCAGGATACCATTGGTAAAGAGATTTTTGACATTGCCCGGCATCCAGAGCAGACCGTCACGGGACAAATCGATACGGACGCTCGGAAACAGCTGCATCGGTACAACCGGTGACGGCAGTATGCTCCCCGGCGCCGAATGATTCACCGACGGGAAATCCCGCTGCTCCGCTGAAGGAATCGCAGCAGAAGATTGATGCTCGACATCAGGTGCAGCAGATGCAGGATCGTCCTCACCGGGGACAATGATTTCTTGCACTCGGTTGGCGAGATCATCGACATCCATTGGATAGACGAGGAAATCCGCTGCACCCAGTTCGAATGCCTTTGCCGCTCGACCCTGGTCGTTGATCGGAACAAAAAAAATGAACGGTATAGACTCCCGCAGCGGGTCGTTTTTTATGAAGCGCAAAAAATCGTAGCCGGAGATGTCCTGAAGGACATTGTCACAGATAATCAGCCCTACCGGATTCTCACTCATTTTCGCGAGAGCGTTGCGCATATCCATGGCTGTATGCACCACGAATCCGGCCTTGCGCAGAAACCCGGCCATGGCTTCCAGAAAGTCGCTGTCCCGGTTTATAAAAAGAATATCGCTCCGACTAGTCATACGGCAGCAGCTCGCTTACACGCCTTCTTGATGAATTTCTGCATGGCAGATCCGTTATTGCTTTCCTGACCGAGGCCGCTTGGCATTATTCGGTTTCAGGCATACCTGTAATGCAAAGGAGCTTCGATTCATATCAAAAATCAGCATGGCGATACTGGAGTCCTCGGGATGACCGATCTGATGCCCAGATCCCATCACCACCGTAGGCAACGAAAGCTCAAAATGGTACGGTTTCCCTACAAATTCCTTTTTTGTCGCTCCGCTGATCATGTTTATGATTTCACCCACACCATCGTGAATTGTTTCGGCGTTGATTTTGGCTACGTCTACCTGCATCATCTGCGAAATGACTTTCCGTGCCAGATCCCAGTAGAAGGTAATCACGACTGTCCCTTCCGCTTCTCCGGTCAAACCAATGATGCCCGAAACATCTCCGACGATCCGGAACGTATTGCAAAAATAGACTTCCTTGAACTCCGGCTCCATGCCCGCCATCTTCTTCATCACCAGCCGCGTGTTCTCCACAAACGGCATGATATACTCTTTTTCTTCCGCAAGCGGCTGTCTTCCTGGGGCCAGATATCCCTGAACCAAGTGACGGCAGGCACCAGGAGGATCATCCAATGAGAGCACCTCGGTACTGCCTGCCATCAAGAAGGTCTGGTCTGGAGAACGATCGTGATTGTGCTTGAAGAGGATAATCGGAACGTTTCTGAAGTTGCAGGCATAGCGCAGCCTTTTCACTTTGACCGCATCCAGTTCTTTGTCATTTCCTAATTCCAAAAAGATCATCTTGAATTCATCGAGAGATCGTCCATCCTGAAATATTTCGCTTTCTAGTACTTCGTCATCTCCCACCAGGGTGGCTACGAGCTGTGTGACGTCGGGGCTGCAGTCAGTAAGGAGTATCTTCTTCATACGTGCTCTCCTCTTGGGCCAGACATTGCCGAGCCCTTCATGTGAGCCTGTTCAATTTTGGCGGCCAGTTCATCAGCGGTAAATGGTTTTGCCAGGTAGCCGGTGGCTCCTGCAGCAATAGCCTCATTGATCTTTCCATCTTCCGACTCAGTGGAGACCATAAAAACCGGAACGTGATCGTAAGCATGAGTGCCTTTCATAATTTTAAGTGCTTCGATGCCGGTCAAACCCGGCATGTTCCAGTCGAGTAGCACCAGGCCAATTTCAGTGCCCGACTCGGCTAGCACATCCAGCATTTGATGACCGTTGGCAGCGTGGATGGCCACATGACCCAGCGATTCCACCACATTGACGATGATCTTTCTCATTACCATTGAGTCATCTGTCACAAGTATCTTCATTGATCATTCTCCGTCATGGAAGAAGAGCATTGCTCTCTATCCACCGAAAAGGGTGCCGGATGCTGATCCCGGTTCGGGTCGCACTTCTATACGAAATATTAACGTTTTTAACAAGGTGGTCAGATATAATTATTGGCTTATTCAAAGAATACGTTAATTCTATTTCAAAATAAACACGGTCGATACTAAGAGGTTAAAATGTTTATGGAAAGTTCATTTATCCAGAAATAATGCGTGCCGCTCTCCGATCCGCTTTCGATACGCAATGCGGCAGCTTGACACTGGAGACTGTTTTTTCTTATATTAAGCCGTAGAAAATCCTACGTTTTTCGAAGAGCCCGCCAACAATGACAAAAACCAAACGACTCGGCAAAATACTTACTGAATTGCGGCTAATTACCTACGAACAACTGGATGCAGCTCTTCTTTGCCAGCAGAAGACGCCACAGAAAGACCTTGGAGAGCTGCTGGTTGAGTTGGGAATGCTGGAAGAGACAGACCTTCTCAAGTGCCTGTCGGGTCTTTTTCGAGTTCGTTACATTTCTTCGGACAAACTGGCGGGAATGAACATACCGCGCTGGGTCATCAGCCTTATTCCCCCGGATTTTGCTGAACGCCACACGGTCCTCCCTTTTTTCTGTTACGACAAGACCAGAATTCTCTCGATGCTGAGCGCCAAACCAGACAACCGAGACCTCTTGCGCGAAATTCGAAAGGTCTCCGGCTATGATGCTGAAATGTATCTAGCCTTGGAATCTACAATCAAAGCCGGTATCAGCCGCTTTTATCATAGTGATTTGTCCGCCTTTCAGCGACTTAAAGAACGAAGCCAGGTCAGGACTGCCGCTGCAACGGCTGGTCTGACTGCCGGCGATCAGGAAGAGATTGTATGTGGTGAGACGAGTACGGACAGTGCTGTAGCGCACGATCTCAGTGAATGCCATGAACCCTGCGTACTTGAAACGCTGCCAGAAAAACGAGAGAAACAGCAGAAAAACGAAGCGGGTAAAGATGCGGGCGGCTCTTTCCTAAACGATGATACTCTGCTTAAGCTGCTCAGCATCATTATCACGCTCCTGGAATTCTATAAGGGCGATCAATACCGGGGGCATTCGACTCAGGTGGCCAGTATGGTCACTGCTATTTCTCGCGCATACGGACTTCAAGGCCAGGAACTTTTCGGCACCATGCTGGCAGCATACCTCCATGACTGCTGCCTCAACGCGTCCGAACACCTGACCCTCTTGTACTTCTGCGACGAAAAATCCGAGAAGCTGCTGGAGAAATATACCCGAGCGAATGAACGCCTGCTCGAAAACATAAACCTTCCCACGTGCGTCACATCTATACTTTCTCACACGTTTGAGCGCTTTGACGGCCGCGGACTTCCCGATCAGTTAGCCGGCGAACAGATTCCGCTGGGATCCAGGATCATCGCTGCTGTCGATTCGTTCCTGGCATGCAGAGACATGACCCGGCAGCACGACGCTGTCCAGGCCTCAAGATCAGCGTTAGAGCTTATCGCTTCTCATGCTTCGACGCTATTCGATCCCCAGGTAGTGGCATTTTTGGAAACAACGGCGACTGCTCGGTTGAAGAATGAAAATGCGTGTCAGGTGCTCTTTACCGTTTGCAGGGCTGAGGAGTTTGGGGACGCAATAACGAGACTGGAGTCGAACGGCATATCAGCCCGCTGTCTCGGTACGATCGAAGAAGCATGTGGTCTGCTGGCTGAAGCTGCAGCGAAGGTAATTGTCTGTGAGATCACCACTGACACCAGAGATGCTCTGTCATTCTGTTCAGCCATTAAGATCATGTATCCCGACGTGCACTTCCTCTTTCTATCGCGGCAGCACGATCCAGTACTAAGAGATAAAGCTCTTGCTGCAGGTGCCTACGATGTCATCACGGCGCCTTGCACCTCCGATATTCTCTTTACCAAAATAATGAGCTGTATTCTCAACTGCCGCAAAGCCGATGATGAAGAACCGCTCGCCGACTCCGCACCTGTCCTTCCGAGTCAGGCCGGTGTCAGCGGAAACCTAGCTGAAATACGCGCGACGGATCTCATTCAGATGCTTTTCAGCGGACGGAAAACAGGCCGTCTCAAGCTTTTCAAAGGTGATGAGGAGGGAGAAATATCATTCGATCACGGTGAAATTGTTGAGGCGTCATGCAGAGATCTTGATGCAGTAATAGCATTCAATTATCTCGTTCGCTGGGACCATGGTCTCTTTACACTCGATACGAACGACGAATTGCCCCAGCGGAGAATCTTCGACAGCACCGAACGGCTTCTTCTGGAGGCATACCAGCTCTGGGATGAAGAAGATGTACAGCCGTACTAGTGGGGTGGCAGCGCATTTCAGGGTACGAGAGGCTGCCGAACCCTACCCATACGTGTGACAGCACCTCTGGCCGGCTCGCTGCTACTTTGCCTTGGTCAATTGGGAGAGTTTTCTCCGGACCAGCTTCCCTTTATCGTTTTTGAAGTCACATTTAATATAAATCGTTTTAGGGCACACTTTGACTACCACGCCCTCCTTTTGTCCTTTTCCAAACGCAAACGAGATCTTATCTCCTACATTCATCATGCAAACCTCCTTAAATGATCCAGCAAAATCATTTCTTGAACGTCATCACGAAAGGCACCTGGGAAGTGCTCCTTTATCGCATAGATAAGCGGCAGCGTCAACAATCCTTCTGGCCTCGCGTCCTCCCCCGAAAGTAGATGCGGAGTGGAGTCCCTTCAAAGCCGTACGCTTCCCGAAGCTGGTTCATGAGGTAGCGCTCATAGGAAAAATGAACGGCCTTGGGATAATTGACGAAAAATACAAATGTGGGAGGCTTGACCGACACCTGAGTAGCGTAATAAAACTTGATCGGCTTTCCGCGGAAGCGGGCCGCTGGTACCCGCCGGCTGGCCTGCTCCAGAAAACGGTTCAGATCACCGGTGTCGATACGACGGCAATACTGCACATAGCACTCAGATGCCTTCTCGAGGATTCGAGCAACTCGCTGGCCGCTCAAAGCAGATACAAACAGGATGGAAGCGAAGTCAAGAAATTTGGCCTTATCCTTAATCGCTCGCACGAAAATGCCCGGCGTTTCGTTATCCTTTTCAATCCGGTCCCATTTGTTCACCACCAGAATGCACGCTTTCCCATGGTTGTATACCTGGCCGGCAATCTTCACATCCTGATCGGTGATCCCTTCTTCAGCATCAATGACTATGAGGCTGACATCGCATCGTGAAAGGGCCTTAAGGGCTTCCACCACGCAGTACTTTTCCAGCTGATATCCGATGCGGCTCTTTCGGCGCAAACCAGCAGTATCGATAATAAGGTAGCGCTTTCCCTGATACTCAACAGGTGTATCCACCGCGTCTCTGGTGGTTCCGGGGATATCGCTGACTATGACTCGTTCGTATCCAAGAATCTTATTAACCAGCGATGACTTTCCCACATTCGGACGGCCCACGACGGCAATCTTGACAACTTCAGATTCTTCCGGAGCAGCCTCTTCCCCTTCGTGCGGCAGCATCTCGACGATTGCGTCCATGAGGTCGCTGACTCCGCGGCCGTGCTGGGCGGAAATGGCAAACCATTCATCGACTCCAAGCTGGTAGAAGTCGGGAACAGTCTCTTCATGCCGGACGCCATCGATCTTGTTGATACAGTAAAAAACCGGCTTGCTTGTAGAGCGGAGGAACTGAACGAGGTCTCGATCAACCGGCATCAGCCCGCGTCTGCCGTCGGCTAAAAAAATGATGATATCGGCTTCGTCAATAGCAACCTGGGCCTGCTCAAAGACAAGCCGAGAAAGTTCCTCGGTGGCATCCGGCTCAAATCCGCCAGTATCGATAACCGTAAACGCATGATTGTCCCATTCTATATCAGCATAATTCCGGTCTCGCGTAACCCCCGGAATATCCTCGATAATGGCTTTTTGCTTATGCGTCAGGCGATTGAAGAGCGTGGACTTCCCCACATTGGGGCTGCCCACGATGGCAATCATTCTTCTCATACAAGCCCTGTAATAGCGAAATTATAAGAAGGGACAGGATCAACCCGTCCCTCCCATCATTGTCGGCTCCATACGGTACATTTTCTTCCCTGCACTCTCTGCGCCAGGAAACAGTAAAGAGTGAAGAGTAAGGAGTTAGAAATGTCCCTCGTGCCTGCCCGTGATTTCATGCGCAGGGTGGGCACCAGGGAAGGATCTCCTCGTATGAAACTTCACGTTTGTCTGTCATTCGTTCGGCGGATACAGAGCTGACGCCCAACCCGCCAAGCGCACAATACTTTAACCGTCATTCCCGCGAAGGCGGGAATCCAGTATTGTGAACAGCGTACCACAAAACTACTAAAGCCCGTTGTGCTGGCGATGAGTGCTCGTAAAATGTCGTTCCTACCAGAAGCGGCCATATGCTCTGGATTCCCGCCTGCGCGGGAATGACATCTCAGTGGATTGCCGCCTGCGCGGGTTGCGCTTCAGGTCGTTATCCGCCGAACGAAGTGAGGCGGCGCATCAGCTCTTTATCCACCGAACGAAGTGAGG
>JAGOGO010000237.1 GCA_017996625.1 Deltaproteobacteria bacterium
TTTCGCTCAGTGATGTCCATGCCAATGCCGATGTAGGAACCATCAGAAAGACGAACATGTCTCCATGAGGCCTCAAGCTGTTTTCCATCAGCCACCTGCATAATGATATCTTTCCAGCCCGCAGATTCTTCCTGCACACAGGTGGGCACTGAACGGTGATACTGCGGCTTGGGATAAGCCAAGGCCATACCATCAGTATGGCCGATGTCGCCAGCAGAAATGTTGAGGAGCTCCCGTAGCTGACGATTGACGAAATGCACATTTCCCAATTGGTCGTAGGATGCGATCATTACTGGAATATTGTCTACGATCTTCTGAAGGGTCTCCCCCTGGGCAAGCAATTGTTGATTGGTATGCAGCAGCTCGCGGGTGCGCTCTTTCACACGAACTTCTAGCTCATTTTTGGCACCTTGTAGCGCATCTATGGCCTGTTTACGCTCGGTAATATCCACAAAGAGGCAGGCGAACCTGCCCTGCTCGGGACTATACGCCAAAACATGGAACCACTTATTGAGGGATCGGGCGTAACAGTCGAATGAAATTGGCTCTCCTGTAAGAGCCACTCTACCCAAAGTCTCGATCCACTCCGCACGAATACCGGGCACAAGCTCTCGAGCAGTCTTGCCGATCGCCATTTCCGAGGAGATACCGGTTAGCCTTCCTGCAGCCGGATTAGCCTCAAGCACACGGTAGTCCACCGGTATTCCCTGCTCGTCCAGAATAACTTCCGCCAGGACAAAACCTTCCGTCATTGCCTCAAACAGCAGACGGTACCGCTTCTCGCTCTCGCGCAGCTTCTCTTCAGCCTGTTTGCGCTCAGTGATGTCCCTGCATATTCCAACTAACTTTGCTCCCTGCAGACCGGGCAGCAGCTGGGCCAGCGCTGCGATCCATCGGATGCTTCCATCAGGCTGCACGACACGGTATTCCACCAGGAAGGGACTTCCTTTATCCATGCAGCTCTGCCATGTGGCTTCTACTCGGGGGCGATCGTCGGAATGGATCATGGCTGTGGCAATATCATAATTTAAGGAAGTGTCTGGAGGTAATCCATGCAAGACTTTGGCAGGTTCTGAAGCCAAGAATTCGCGAGTATTCAGGTCCAGGCAGAAGATATTCGCTGCGGCGCTGCTGATTGCCTGGCTGAAGAGAGTATCATACTGCTGTGCGATCATGCACCTGTTCGCCAGTGCTTCGGACGCTGCGACCGCGTCCAATCCGGATATCGCACTTAGGTGCTCCCCGGTCTTCAGCTCCGCCACATGCTGACGCAGCTGCTGGAGTTCATCGATAAGCTGTTTCTTTGTCTTGGCGCCATCGTTCATGGGTGCCCCCAAACGCAATGGGTCCACCCGGAAAAAGACTTTGAGCATTCTCTCCGGGTGGACCCATCAGATTTCGACAGATCCCAAAAAAAACACAAGAACAGGTTTTAATATTAAAGACACTGACATTTGGCTGTCAAGGGGGGATCAAACAGGAGTAAAGAGAAACAGAAGGATTTTTTTCGCTGCTCGTCGCGGTATCACTTTGCGGCCCCGCCTTCCGTGTCGGCATAGAGCTGCTCCAGAAAAGCACATGGAGCCGGATCAGCGCGGTTCCTCCAGACCATTGCGCTGCCATGGCCAGCGGCCTTCCAGCTCGACTTGCAAGGCCATGCTCAGAAATGTCCTGATCAGGACGATGAGCCCAAGAACGAGGACGCCTTCCAGAGTCGGGGTTACAGCCACAGTGCGAATGATATCGGCCGCCACGAGAAACTCCAATCCAAGGAGAATTCCTCGCCCCAAGTCTTGACGGAGACGGCGATACGGATTGGCCGTCTGGTGCCTGGATACCGCATACCGGACGACAGCGACCAGTAATCCAAGGACAATGGCCAGTACTCCGACGCCGTCGATCACAAGGCCGATAGCCTCAACCATTTCCTTGAAAGATAGCATGACTCCCCCTGAGCAGCTACTCTAGTTTTTCATAAAGCTCGCATGAACAGGGCGCGTGTACCTTCCACTGTCACCCTCACCGCACTGTATGCTTCCAGCAAGACTCACCAAGGCGGTATTCAAAGAAAATAACCTCATCTATACTCCCACGGAATTCTTCGGCATGGTACAACTCTACGTACTTCAAAAACCAAAAGTCAACATGACGAGGAAACGCGTTTTTCTATTCTCCCCAACAGGCCATGTGTCTGCGTGTTTGTCGCACAGCGTCGATTCCAGGTGACTGATAACACGCACGCAGGTACTTGCTTCTGACGTCAAGGTATCAATACGCTTCGAATTCACCGTCACTCTCTGAACCCGCCGAGCTGTTTCCAGGAGGCTCGGTGCAAAATCATATCCATGAGCACGTTTATCTGCTTAGCGCCAGCAGTCTGTTCATTACCGGCGGCACTGATTTCCTGAACCAGTTCAGCAGCCTTCTGAATATCGGGACCGAGCCTGGCAAGCATTCCTCCTGCTTTTTCTTCCACATCTATACTCGCAGAAGAAAGACAGTTGATCCGGCAGGTACGTGTCAGGAAAAACCTGCTAATTGAGGTGTTATATGCTCTTCAGCCGGTACGAGAATCCCCATTTCTCACTCGCAGCCACTTCCATCGGCAATGACCTTCGGAGAAAATCCTGCCCTTCCATTGAATGATCTGATGAGCCGATATACATTTATTTATTAAATCCATACGTACCCAGCACGGAGCTGCTTTGCACCTTATCATCCGTGGGAGGAGATTATCATGGGATCAGCACAGGGATTTTTCAGTACCTGCGGGCTAATTCTTATTTTTGTCACCGCTGGCTGTGGGTCGCTGTATTACAGCGCTATGGAATCATTAGGCAATCCCAAACGCGAAATTCTCGTGGATCGGGTCGAGTCCGCGCGTGACTCACAGGAAGCGGCCAAGGAACAATTTCAGTCAGCGCTCGAGCGATTCAGTGCGGTACTTAACTTTCAGGGCGGTGAACTGCAGGAGAAATACGAGGAACTCAAATCCGAACTGGATCGCAGTGAAGAGCGCGGGCAGACTGTTCACGAGCGCATTGCTGCTGTAGAAGATGTTGCTGAAGCCCTTTTTGACGAATGGGAAGATGAACTGGATGACTATACTAATCAGAGCCTTCGCCGCAAAAGCGAAGCTCAGCTTCGTGCAAC
>JAGOGO010000238.1 GCA_017996625.1 Deltaproteobacteria bacterium
CTTTAATGATGAACCCGGTGAGCGGCTTCGGTATATCCTGGTCGGCGCGGATGATCATGCTAAGGAGTCCGCGCTGGCCGCCATACACCACTGAGTTCAGACCTTCCGGGCTCTGAAAGCGGCCGGATTCAACGGTCATCCTTCGGTCTCCAAACTGACGGGCTTCTTCAGCTATCGGCTGGAACCCTTCCAGGTGCTGCACTCCATCTCTGCAGGACAATACCCTTTCCACGCAGGGAGATTCCGATTCACCCGGTATACCGGCCGCAATCCGGCCCGTGGGCTCACTTTCGTACATATACTGCAGGTATCGTTCTACGGCAAGCTTGGGCGACGTATCCATGCGGATTTGACCGGAATCGATCCAGAGAACGCGGGTGCACAGCTCGCTTATAGCCGCCATGTCGTGCGAAACAAAGAGCACGATTCCCGCTTTGCAGAACTGGCGGATTCTCGCCATGCACTTCTGTTGAAATCGCGCATCACCTACTGAGAGAGCTTCGTCAACCAGCAGAATGTCCGGTGAAATGTTTACCGCCACAGCAAACGCCAGCCGAAGATACATGCCGCTCGAATACGTTTTGACCGGTCGGTCGATGAAGTGTCCGATATCGGCAAACGCTGCGATATCCTTGTATCTGGCTTCGATTTCCGCTTTCCTGAGACCCATGATACTACCGTTCAGGAAGATATTCTCCCTGCCGGTGAATTCGGGATTGAATCCCGCCCCAAGCTCGAGCAATGCCGCGACTCGACCGTTAATGACGATCTCGCCTTCGGTCGGTCGCACAATGCCGCTAACCAGCTGCAACAGCGTGGACTTGCCCGAACCGTTGGCGCCGATTACACCGATCGTCTCTCCTCGTCTGATTTCGAAAGCAGCATCCCGCAGCGCCCAGAATTCCTGATAGTAGCGCCGCCTTCCGCGCCAGAGCGACTGCTTCAGCCGATCGGAAGGCCGCTGATAGATCTGATAGCATTTGCCCACGCCCTGGGCCTGAATTCCGATATCAGACATCATTTCAGTTTGGACAGATCAGGTTGAATAGCTAAATGGTGAATTGGTTAAGCGGTGAAACTTTGAACCTTGAACCTTGAACTCTCTTGTCCTTCCTCACACCACATCGACAAAGGTCTTTTTGCTTTTCATGAACCACATGAATCCCAGAACAAACACTATCAGCGAAAAGACCAGGCCGGCGGCAAAGACCGGCCATTCCGGCAGCTGTCCCCACAAAACCACCCGGCGGCTGTCCTCGACGAAAATCGCCAGCGGATTAAGCTGACAGAATATGCGGAATTGTTCCGGCACCGCACGAACCGGATAAAATATCGGAGATAAGAAAAACAGCACGGTGACCGCAATGTTGACGGTCACGCCCAGATCTCTGATGAACACGCCGAGGCTCGCTAAAAAATATGCGCTCCCCAGCGTGAGGAGCACCAACGGGAGCCACACCAACGGGAGGAGGAGTGCGGTGGCCGGAATGTGCCGGAAAAGCACCAGGCTCACGAGGAGAATACCCAGGCTGATCAGGCTGTGGGCCATGACACTCAGAAAGCGCACCAGGACCAGGATCTCGAGCGGGAAAATCACCTTCTTCACATAGATCGAATTCTGCAGCACCAGCGAAGGCGAGGAGTTGACTACCTCCGAGAATATGGTGAAGGTAATGAGGCCCATGAACAGCGCCATGGCAAAGACAACTCTGCTTTCCTCGGGGTCCACTCCCCACTTCGCTTTGAAGATAACGGAAAACACGAACGTGTAAATCGCCAGCATGAGAATCGGCACCACCAGGGAATACCAGACCCCGATAAAAGACCCGCGATACCGGCTGATGATTTCCCGCCAGGCAAGCTGTCCGATCAGGTCGCGAAACTGCCAGAGATGGATCCCGATATGGAAAGGATTGAGGAAGGCGAGCATGTCTTCCCCGCGAGGGGTGATCCTGGTGACGGTATTCATCGATACTGCAATTCCCTTGAAAAGGTTTTCGCTCCAGAGTCGCAAGGCGAATTGTTGTGTAACAGAGTGGCTGCACAGTCTGAATTCAAAGAACAGTAAAGAGTGGAAAGTGAGCAGTAAGACGTAAGAAGCCTTGAGTAATAAGTACATTCGTCGATCATCAAAGTAGTCCTCGTATGAAACTTGACCTCGCGCAGTGACGCAGAGCACGCGGAGATGTTCTTCAACTTTTTACTTTTTACTTCTTGCTTCTTACTGCTCCTCACTCCTCGTATGAAACTCGCATGCAGAATATCTCCTGGGTGAGCAGGAGATGATGCACCCTGCAGCGTGCTGAAGCGCTCTTGAGTCGTGAACTCCCCCAAACCCCTCTTTGGAAAAGAGGGGAGAAATGGGGTAAGGCCAAAAGCATAGAGCACCATGTCGCTTCAGTCAACTCGAATCACCACGTGCATGATTGTGTGATCAGATCCCCCTTTCCCAGTATTGAGAGCCTGTCCGACAACTCGTAAAACACGGAATCTGTCATCCTGAGTGAAACGAAGGATCTCACACATTCACTATCATAGGAATCGAGATTCTTCGGCTTGCGCCTCAGAATGACAGTATCGGACAGGCTCTACAGAGGGGATGTGCACCAGAGCTGCAACGTCCACCCCGACCCTCTTTTGCCAAAAGGAGGGAGCACACCACCATGAGACCTGCCCTGATAGTCATTGCAGGACCTCTTGGTTTCAGCTGCCAAAGGAATAGATCCTGACATACATTCAGGCTGCCACCCTATCACACCAACGCTGTCCCTCAATGGCCTTCCCCCTCTTGAGCAAAGAGGGGGCAAGGGGGAGTTCGGTCTAACAATCAGTGCCTCTTGTTTCTTCTGTGATCTACCTCGGCCCGAAAGCGCCTAGAGGCTTTCGCTTACTCCTCGTATGAAACCTCACGATAGTTCGTCATTCCCGGCTAGGCGGGCTGCGCCTCAGCTCTTTATCCACCCGCCAAGCGCACAACACACTTTAACCGTCATTCCCGCGAAGGCGGGAATCCAGTATTGTGGACTGTAGGCACTAGTACTGAAGCCTCGCTTGCTGCCAAAGAGCTCCTTTTCGATTCTCTTGATAATGGAAGCGCTTCACTTCCTGGATTCCCGCCTGCGCGGGAATGACAGTAAAGAGTTTCCGCTTCGA
>JAGOGO010000239.1 GCA_017996625.1 Deltaproteobacteria bacterium
TTGCGGCCTGGGGTTGCCATATGCTTTGAATGCACTGCGGAGGGATGGCCGAGTGGTTTAAGGCGGCGGTCTTGAAAACCGTTTCCCGGAAACGGGACGTGGGTTCGAATCCTACTCCCTCCGCCTTAGTAGCTCAATCCGGGCTATGCCTTATAATACAAAGAAATCTATATCCTGCGGAGAGATGGCCGAGTAGGCTGAAGGCGCTCGCCTGCTAAGCGAGTGTGTGTCGAAAGATGCACCCCGGGTTCGAATCCCGGTCTCTCCGCCTTTTTTATAGTACCTTCAAGGATTTCAACACCCTGCTGAGTTTCACGTTCCGGATCCCACCGCAAGAGTGAAAAGCAAGGAGTAAGCGAAAGCCTCTGGGCGGAGTCCTGGTAAATCGCAGAGGAAACTCTTCTTTAGCTGTGATTCCTCACTTCGTTCGATGGATAACGAACTGAATTCCGCTCGGAGCGGGACTCACTTCGTTGGACGGATAAAGAGCTGAGGGGCAACCCGCGCCGGCGGCAATCTACTGAGATGTCATTCCCGCGAAGGCGGGAATCCAGAGCATAGCGGCGCTTCTTGTAGGAACGACATTTTACGAGCACTCATCGCCAGCACAACGGGCTTTAGCAGTGTTGTGGTACGCTGTTCACAATACTCCGCCTACGCGGGAATGACCGTTAAAGTGTGTTGTGCGCTTGGCGGGTGGGGACCAAGAGCTGAGGCGCAGCCCTTTGGATGGATAATGCGCTTATTCCTTTGCTTCACTCAACCTTTTGGGCAGCTGTGATAAAATCGCCTCCAGCACAGCTCCCCCCAGAGATCGCGCCTTCTCCGAGATTCTCGTGCAATAACTTTGCTCACCCCGCGGGTCGATGTCTCCAGCCTTGAGACCTTTGGTTACTTTCGTTCCGTCGCGCAAGAGGCCTCGGATAACCCCTGATATATTTGCTCTGATTGGCTCGCTTTCGACATGAGCGACTATCTCGTTCGCTGCGACCATATCGCCAATATTCTTGCAGACCCTAAAGACACCATCCTGGGGAGCCCGCAAGACCCTCTCCGCCCCAAATCCAGCAATCACGCCGGGCACTCCGGTATTCGGTTCGGCCTCGCCCTCGAATATCAGCCTGCCCAAGTCGTGACCCCGATTGGTCTCAACAACGACATGAACATCCTTTCCCGCTGTAAATCCTGGTCCGAGGGCAATTACCAAAGGAGCATCGGCAACCTTTGTGCCCACATTTCTTTTGGCCAGGATAGCATCAACAAGCACATGGGGTTTAAGAAAATTCTTGATGTTGTTCTCCGGGTCAACCAGAAGTGGAAGTTTTTCTTCCTCCCACACGGAATAGACTTCGGCTGGTTCGTTAATTCTGACTGCGGCCACTCCTTCAACGATTTTTTCCCGGTCGTAAACAGCTTCACAAAAAGACACCATGCGGCGTACAGCCAAAGGTGACGAGGTCTCAACAAGGCAAATGTTAAAACCGCTTACAAATAGCCGGTGCGCAACTCCGCTTGCCTGCTCCCCTGCTCCGCGGATGAGCACCCGAGTCTGACCGATTTTTTCATAGGCTTTCAAGAGATCGTTGTTTTCCATAGCCTCGGTCCTCCTGGTGAATATACACCTATACTATCTCACTATTCTTTTGCCTGCCTACTAATGACCGCCTCAATCACCTGCGTTCCTTTTCAGGAACATGGCAACGATTGCTGCTCACGAAATCCATGATTGCTTTAAGCTCATCGTGTCCAGTGCTTGTAGTCATCGGGCGTATCGATATCAACAAAAATTGCGTTACTTCCTACATCTACATACCTTACTTCATCACCATGCTGACGGATGATTGTTCGTCCGCCCATATCTCCAGTGAGATTACACAATGCCTGCCGAAATGTGCGGGCAAAAACGACCGGATGCCCCTTTTCTTGCTTGTAGCTGCAGACTGCAATTCCCGGGTTTTCTTCCACAAAGACAGAAACAAGTCTGTTGATAATATCGGGGGTGATTAAAGGCTGATCCCCCAAACCAATGAGATATCCTTCCGCCTGGTCTGAAGCAGCTTCGATCCCCTTTCGTATTGACGTGCTCATGCCCTCGTGATACTGAGGATTTTCAACAATGATAACAGGTTTTGAAATTAAAATCTCCTTTAGTGGTTCTTGGTTGTCTCCTATCACCACAATGAGCTCAGAGATCGTGGTTTCAAGATACGTATCAACAACCTTTCCAAGGATGGTGGTATTTCCCCAAGGGAGGAGAAGCTTGGGCCGGCCCATTCGGCGAGATTCTCCAGCAGCCAAAATGATCCCGGAGATCATCTTCGGAGATGCAGCCGTCTTAGTTCCGGCGGAGTTAAGGTGGGTCACCTTTTTAGTCATGAAAATTCAGACTGCCTAGCCGCAATGAAAAACCCTCAGAACGTGTGGAGAGGGAATCAAACATGTAATCAACACCCTCGCGATCGATCTGTCTTTGGCATTCACAATGCAATGGGCCACTTTTGTTCCTGCCTCCAAGCCTCCCTCGATTTCGCCTTTGTTGAGAATCGGTAAAACCTTCGCTCTTTCGGGGGTACCCCGCCTTAGTCCTTCCGGGTGAAGAATAACTCGCGACACCGATTCTGCAGAAACTAACTCCCCTTCTTTGATCCCGGTGAGCTGGAAAAAATAGTGCGGTCTGAATACGTAGTCTTCAGTGTTGGGTTTCCCGATTCCATCGAGTCCCACGACAGGTACTGTCAACGTAGTAGAAGAGGGAATCACTGGTTCAGTCTCGTTTGGAGCTTTCAGAGGGCATTGTCGTGCTCCATCCGCTTCTATTATTATGGCATCAGCAATTTCTTGTTCATACATTCTGTCTATGAGAGTCGGAGATACGCCCTTAAGCTTTTGACCTACAAAGCCTTCCGCCAGGGTGAGATGCTTTTCTTGTTGCAGTAGCTCGTGGGTTTTATTCAGCAGGACGTCCTCACGGTCAGATACAATTAATCGAGAAGACTGCGAAGGATGAGGAGGAAAAATCTTGGTGGTAGTAGTGGTGATGACTCGCTTTCCTTTATCAGACAGCTCCCGGGCAAGAATATACATCAGGGCGGTTTTACCACCACTGCCGACAATGGAAATAACATCGCTCCCCGTGAGGAATAGATG
>JAGOGO010000240.1 GCA_017996625.1 Deltaproteobacteria bacterium
GCACAATCCCGTACCGCTTTCGGAACTGGAGAAGTCCCTGGTCGTGGCGGCCTGCAGTGGCAACACGAGCTGGCACCATATGATATACCGCGCCGAGCGTTACGCACCTCACCTGTCCAATTATGCAGGCGCAGCCGGCGGCCGTACCTTTCCTTCTGCGGCCGGCTTTCATACCAGCCAGACTTTCTTTACCGATGATGAAGGCGTATACGTAGTGGAGATGCGCGATGCTCCAGCGTTTGCAAGCCGAGACGAGAAAGGGTCTTTGTGCTTTGACGACTTTGTTGACAATGTGCGCGCACGCACTCGCAAAATTCAGAACGGGCGCCTCATGTTTCCATCCGAGGTTCCTTATACAGAAGCACATAATACCTGGGTATTCAACAAGCCTTCGACTCTTGTTGTCATCCCCGTCGGCGATCTCTCGCAGCATGTTTTGCTCAACCTGTGCTATATGCTGCAAAACGGTCTGGTGTTGCGTGACGATATTCACAAGCGATCGATCCCGGGTATTGAGCGGTTTGCGAATATGGTCGATGTAACAAACACTTGGCCGATCACCTTCGTGGAGCAATGGTCGCTGTCAGAGATTACCGTCGAGCTTGCGACCAGCTGTTATGCCGGTTCGCTGATGCTTCAGGCTGTGGGGTTGGGAGGTTGGATGTTCAATGGGGTTGACCCGTTCGCCATGCTTGGTGCCAGTGGAGATCCGGACGCGCCGGGCCTGAGATTTCGGTACGACACGGATGAACGTTGGCCTTATCCGAATCCGACCGGACTCGAAGGGGTGATGGAGGGATACTGCCCGCCGCACTTTTCTGATATGAGGACTGCAGTGGAGGCACTGTGTGACCGCAAGTTCGGCCCCGGGGGACCGTTTCATCCTGATACACCTGGCCCCTGGAAAGAGAGCAGAAAGGTGCGTTCCGCCGCGCAGGTGCATGACGCAACGTTTCGGGAGTGTATCGGGCTGCAAGCCCAATACATTTATGACACTTTCGGCAAGTTTCCCGGCACCGTACCTTCGATGTTCCTCATCATGTATCTCCAGGCTCACCATCTCGATCTGGATTTCTATGATGCGTTCTATGCGCCCGGCGCTTACCTGAAGACGCACGCAATGCACATGAAGCAGTGGCATCCGGATGATAATTCAGCGTAAACCGGAAGGAAGAGGACGCGCGGGTTGACCGGCCTTGGGTCTGGACCTGTTTCTAGAATGAGCGAACGGGAGTGAGGCTTGGATGATGAGGTGTTCTCAGTGCGCGGAACATGAGAGTATGTTGCTGCCCGAATGCAGCATAGAGCAGCAGTGGCGAAAAAGGACAACAGTGCTTAAGCATTCCGAACGACACCACCTCCTATGGGGTGGGATATGAACGAGTCTCTGCTCCGGGTAAAGGAGCTGGCCGAGCTGCCATATGTAGTCTCTGTTCCGCGCATCACCGCGCCAGAATCCGACGCCTGGCCGCTGCTGTGCTTTCTTCACGGTTATGGTGAGGGTGCCCCGATGCCGATCCGGCAGGCTCTCACACTTTATGGCCCTCTTGCGGCAGCGAGCTCTCCCCTGGCCACTGCGGAATTCATCGTGGTTGCCGCACAACTGCCCGCTCGAGGCGATATCTGGTATCGGTATGCGGATAGCGTTCTGAAAGTAACCAGGAGCGTGCAAGCGCAGCATCGAGTTAATCCCAGAAAGATGTTCTTGACTGGTTTCAGTTATGGCGGAAACGGGGTCTTTGATCTGGCGCTTGAGCAGCGCGAATTCTGGGCCGCACTCTGGCCGGTGGGTCCGACCCGGATACCAGAAGTGGATCCAGGCCGACCAATCTGGTTCTCTTCCGGAGAGATTTCTCGACACTATGCGCATGCGTTTATCCGGCGCCTTCATCTGGAGCCGCTGCACCAGGGGGAACCAGGAGATCGCACCTACGTTGATCAGGGACAGGATCATGTGGGCACAGCCAAGCTTGCCTATCAGGATGACCGAATCTATCGGTGGCTTCTCTCCAAGGAGCTGTCTGAGTTCGGTATGTGACGTGTCTTGTTACTGGAAAGCCGATGAACAAAGGCGCCTGAGGTGCGTCGGGAGTATTATTGAACATCAGACCACATACCATGATATAATGAAAATAAAACTTGATTTTGGATGGTGTTTCGTGGGGCAGCAGGAAGCCGTGATATGAGGTGTACGGTCAAACGCTATTTTTAATCGATACAGCAAGCATGAGGAGGATTCTCATATGCAAGCACGTGGCGCATTGATGATTGAGCATCGCCTGATTGAACGGATGATTGGTATCATAAAGAACGTTCTTGAGCGGATCGTAGCAACGCAGAAGGCTGATTCTTTGTTCATCGATACCGTGGCTGATTTTATTCGCACCTACGCTGATCGGACGCATCACGGCAAGGAAGAAGACATCCTTTTTCAGGAAATGAGCAAGCGAACGTTGTCTCCGGAAGACCTACGCGTTATGAATGAACTGATCGAAGAGCATAAACTTGGACGTCAGACGACAAGAGCCCTTGTTGAGGCAAATATCCGCTATCGAAACGGTGATGCATCTGCATTGACCCGTATTACCCGGCACTTGAACACGATCGTTGAATTTTATCCTAAGCATATTGAGAAAGAAGATAAAGTCTTTTTCCCCGCATCCAGAACGTATTTCACAGAACAGGAAGACCAGGCCATGCTGACAGCGTTTTGGGAGTTTGATCGGAAGATGATCCACGAGAAGTATCGGTCTGTAATCGAGGGACTCGAAACACGCTGATGATTCTCGCGCTTCCGATACCGGTTTCAGCAGCAGGATATTTTACGACTTTGAACACTGATAACGATGAACAGATTTCTGCAAGCTGCGGAAGAGGTGACAGCAATGCGGCCGAAGGATGTACGGAGAATGCGGTAGGGGAGTGAAGAAACGTTGAAAAAAAAGAGGGTGAGCCTGCCTGTACTTCTTAATTCATGTCCTGTTCGATGCTTCTGGCTCTGAGGCCACGATTCATGACGAGACGCTACCTTGTTGAATGCTCTCTGCTATCAATAGTTACCCATCTATTGTACGACCCTAATAGCCCTCTTAGAATCAGGCAGCCTCACCCTCGCTTTTGGTAGGCAGATGATGAC
>JAGOGO010000241.1 GCA_017996625.1 Deltaproteobacteria bacterium
TCCTGAGACCGCTCAAGACGGCAAACATCAATGTTCTCTATTTCTATCCCTTTCTGGGTAGAGGTGAAAGCGGCAATCCTATCGTGATCATCGGTGTAGACAAGACCGAAGAAGCAATCGTTATGCTGAAAGCCAACTGGATCCAGACCTTCAATTCGGAAATCTATTCGCTGTAACACTCATTGCCGCTGCAGACATCTATCTAAATGACATTCCTGCGCAGTCCCGCTCGCGGCGGGACACAGCTCGTTATCCACACGCCGAAGGCGTGAATCCAGCATAAACTGTCAGGTGGAGGCTCATCTGCTCTTCATCGGCATCGATAAGCAAACTCGATGTGATGTAATCAAGATTGATGGAATTGCATAAGGCTGCCTTCTAAAGTGAGTACGGTCGTTGTTCTTTGTGTCACTGAACAAGCTGGACTCCCGCCTTCGCGGGAGTGACGGTTCTTTCGACTTCTTACGACTCCATCACAGGTAATGCAATTGTAAGAAGTAACAACCTTCACGGTGCCCGCCTCACCACGACATTAAATCCGCCTTGCAGGTCTCCCTCCTCCCAGATCTCTCCCTGAGCAATCACCTGGCCTAACAAAAAGTAGTTGCCGCTCACGCCGAACGTGTAGGCGGCCGAGTTTGCTGCACTCCAATCTTGAACAACTTGCCAGGTACTGGTATCCCAGTTCGGCGTGCCATAGCCGGCCCGATAGCAGAATCGGTACTGCAGCGCTACGTTCTGAGGACCAACAGCATCCACAGTGAAACGAATGACCTGGCCCGGAGCAGGCTGGCCGGTGAGGTCAGAGAAGACATTGGTAATCCGCACCGGTCCTGAGGAGATAACGTTAAAGCCGCCCTGCGGATCTCCCGTTTCCCAGGTTTCTCCTGAGGGCACCACGTGACCCACCAAATAGCAGTTGCCGGATGGAAGGTAATAGGTCGCTCCCTCAACCGGACCCCAGCTTTGCACAATCTGCCAGACAGTGGTATCCCACTCCGGCGTGCCATAGCCGGCTTTATAGTAGAATTGATACTGCAGGGGTGTTCCGTCGGGACTTACGGCCGACAGATTGAGTTGAATAGGGATATCGGGTACCGGAAGAGTCGTTGCTGTTGAGGTCACCGCCGTAATCTGAGGCACTGAGCTGAGCACTGTTCCCGGAGCAGCGAATTCGAGTTCCACATCGAGGTATGATCCTGCTGCATCAGGCGGGTTCTCATCGCGCACCGGCGGAGGGGAGATCCCGGCCCACGTCGTTGGTTCGCCGTAGGTATCATCATCTCGAGCATGATAGATCATAGTGTACTGCTCGGAATAGGAACCAAAGAATGTGCCGCAGTTGTACCAGATCGGATTCGAAAAGCTGAAGTCGATGATAACGTTGCGAGTGCCGTCATAGTGAAACGGGGCAGAGAAAGGAAACGACACCGGTCCACTCTCGGTAATGGTCATGATCCCCGAATAGACGGTGGTCCATTCGCCCGACGTCCATTCCGGTGGAGCACTGTATGAGCTGATATTTGTACAGGTCATGCGAACCGCACAACTGCCCAGTGGCATGCAGGGAGGCTGGGCAACAAACAGTTTCAAGCCGGTAATATCTCCGGCTGGGCCCAACTGCGAAGGTGAATAAATATACTCGGCCCGCCGTTTCTTAAAGTGTGTGTTAAACGGATAAACCCAGTTAAAATCACCGTGGCCAATGACTGTCATCCGGTTGTTGGTAATCTGCTGCACGATATCAACTTCCTCCACGATACTGTCATACTTCTGAGGTGTAACTGTCGGGTTATAGGCTCGCAGTGCTGGATCCAGATAGGCAAAAGACTCTCCGACACTCACCTGACCGTTGCCGTTAGCGTCGTACGATTGCAGACCGAGCAGAAGAA
Organism: Deltaproteobacteria bacterium; assembly: GCA_017996625.1. Classification (GTDB taxonomy): domain Bacteria; phylum Desulfobacterota; class WTBG01; order JAGOGO01; family JAGOGO01; genus JAGOGO01. Next base: position 1,893 of record JAGOGO010000241.1, read on the forward strand.
AGTAGGTGAATTCTCCATGGCCGAATGCAGGCGTTTCATAAGAGACCTCATCATCATCGCACGCAGTCAGAACAACAATATCAGACTGATCATGGGCATCTTTCACTTCCGGCAGATACCTCACCAGGTCACGCACGAAACCATCATCCTTCTCGTTCATGCCGGTGCCATACTCGAAGGGCTTGCTCAGGAACTTAGTAGTCACCGCAGCTTCCCTCTTTTCCTGCCCGATTGCTTTGCTTGACGATTTAATGTGACCTCCCGAAAAACAGGTATCAAGCAGGACGACTTTTTTTCCTTTGATCTGTCCTAGAAGATTTCCCAATTCGTCATCAAGGATATCAGCGCTGTAATCCTGAAGGTTTGTATCCCAACAGGGAATATACTCATCCACACCATCTCCTTCATCATACGGAGGAAGATCCGTGTTAGCCTGGCCGCCGTGACCGGAGAAGAAAATCAGACAAACATCGTCGCTGTCGGAGCTGGCTGCCATTGACACAAGAGCATTTTCCACTGCCGCCTTGGAAGCCTGAGAATTCGTCAGCACGGTCAAGCGCGAATCACTCCATCGTTCGTCCTGTACGAGAAGATCATGCAGCGCAATGACATCATCTGCAGCATAGGTGAGGTCATGTATGTTTGGATTGCAGAAGTCAGAAATACCCACCAGTACCCCCCAATAGTGGCAGAGTCCGTCACCTAGGCTGTGAGCTTCTCTCATTGGGAATACAAGAAGAAAGAATAGAATCAGAATCGCGCGTGCAGCCACACGCACCTTCCAAGAATACGATTGGTAACGTGCAGCATGAAGCCATAACCCATGAAGGTATTTTGCTATCGGCTCTCCGCGTTTGCTTTTGACCTCATCCACTCCGCTTCCTCCTGATATTTAAAATCTATGGACTCGTAAAAAGTCAAAAAGCCCGTCACTCCTGTCCCTGACTATGCGGGGTTACGTTCCAGCCACGCAGAGTGCGCTGCGCTCACCAACAGTAACCATATCCAGGCACATGGTGCACTCAACGCACCCTACGTCACTGTCATTGCGAGTCCCACGAAGCGAGGGATCGCCCTTAAGCTAAGATTGCCGCGGTCGCTTGCGCTCCCTCGCAACGACCGCCCTCTTTCCTCATGCACCGCACGGACGACGTGGCAATCTCATACCCTTTCTTCTCCGCGCCCCCAGCGCCAGAAAACAGTGAAGAGTGAAGAGTAAGGAGTTAGAAAATGTCCCTCTT
>JAGOGO010000068.1 GCA_017996625.1 Deltaproteobacteria bacterium
AGCTACTACGAGATCGCGCAGGCGATCACATATGCCGCCGACAGTAATGTCCAGATCATGAATATCAGTATCGGAGGTTCAGGCAGTGCTTCCACCCTGCAGAATGCCGTCAATTACGCATGGAACAAAGGCGCAGTTATCTTTGCATCTGCAGCCAATGACGCTACCAGCGCTCCTTACTATCCAGCTGCCTGCCAGAACGTTGTCGCAGTATCGGCTACTACCAGTACTGATACACTGGCGAGTTTCTCCAACTTCGGCACCTGGATTGATATTGCCGCTCCCGGATGTTCCATTTTCACCACGGCAAACGGAGGGAGCTACTGCTCCAAGAGCGGAACTTCCTTCTCTTCTCCTATAGCCGCCGGTGTGGCTGCTTTGCTGCTCGCCGCCAATCCATTCCTGACGAATTCACAGATTGTGGGTATCATGACGCAGAGTACCGATGACCTTGGAGCGCCCGGGTTCGACCCCTCGTTCGGCTATGGAAGGGTCAATGCCTCGAAAGCTGTCGTAGCAGCAATTAATGCTGTACCAGATACAGACACCATGGGCCCGGAGGTAACGATCATTGCACCTCAACAGGGTGCAACCGTGAGCGATACGATCACGGTACAGGTCGACGCTCTTGATACCGTGGCCGTCACCTCCGTCGAGCTCTATATCGACGGAAGACTTCTCTCATCGGATAGTGCTGCACCGTATGATTTTCTGCTGAACACCAAGAACTACCAAGACGGCAGCCACTCGCTCTATGCAAAGGCAACTGATAGTTCGGGAAACCAGTCACAGTCGGATACCATTACGATATACGTGAGCAACAGTATTCCAGATACGCAAGGTCCTTTTGTCACCATCAAGCAACCGGCAAACGGCTCGACCGTGAGCAACAAAACCAAGATTACAGTCAGCGGCACCGACAATGTCGGGATAAAGAAAATCGAGCTCTTCATCGATGGAAAGCTGAAGACTTCGACATCGGCATCGACGCTCAACTATAACTGGAATACTCAGAAGGAAATTGCCGGAGCTCACACCATTGCAACAAAGGCTTACGATGCAGCCGGCAACATGGGAGGGCATTCGATTACTGTGTACAAGGTGAATTCAAGGTTCAAGATTCACAAAGAAACCGTAAGGAGTAAAGAGTAAGGAGTTAAAAGTTAGGAGTAAGATGCTAGAAGTAAGATGAAGTCGTAAAAAGCGCCAGTAAGCCGCGTGGCGGCAACCTATGAGCAACGAAGTGATGCCCACTTCGTTGGAAGTCGAAAACCGTCACTCCCGCGCAGGCGGGAGTCCATAAGCTGGTAGTTTGGGTCGAGGTACGAGACCCAACATCATTGGCTGATTTTTGTTGGGCCCAAACAAAACGAGCTTATACCAAAAACAATCACCCAGGGGAGTACACAAAAAAAGGGCAGTCAATCGACTGTCCTTTGGTTTTTTCTGCTGATAAAATGGAATCGCTTATATCTTGATCACTTCTTCTCGCGTTTGCGTCGTATCAAGCTTACACCCATAAGCCCGCTGCCAAAAAGGAGTAGTGATGCCGGTGCGGGAACTTCCGAAGGGGGTCCGCCTATAGAATTGGGAACGAGTACATACGCTGCTATGCGGTTTCCCTCGTCGTCAAAGCTAACATTATTCCCATTAGCAATATTAGCGTGTGCTTCCACAGGAGTTAAATCCTCGTCCATCCCGAGATTATAGGCGTAACTCTGACCGCCTTTTGAATAGAAGTCACCCCACATGGGGCTGTGATCGGTAACGACAGTCCACTGCAATGTAAGAGTATCACCGCCCACATTCCATTTGATTCCATTAAATATGCTACCCTCCCAACCAGGATTGCTGCCACCCTCAGATCCATATTCATCCACATCAGCATCTGCTGTTGTACCAGGGAACAGAGCACTCTCTGTAACTCCCTCTGAGGTCTGAATAATAACGTGACTGATTCCCTGGGCATTTTGCGGACCATTGGTAATAGCGAAGTTATAGGAGTAAGTCCACAAATCAGGGTGGGACGCCGTATCATAGTCTACTTCCCAGCTTAAGCTGACATTTGCGTTAGCCCACCTATCGCCAGCAACTAAAGTGCCATCGGAAGAAGATATTGAACCTGAATACAGTGCAGCCCAGCTTTGTGCGGTGAGTCCAAAAAAGACGATGAGAGTGAATAAAAGCAGCTTCTTTATTTTCGATCGATATTCCATTTTCTTGCCCTCCCTTAGAAATCCACCCCGTTCATACAGTTACAAGGCCCCAAGATCATCTGGTCAACCTGGATATGACCAGATGAGCCGCATCCTACCAGAATATGATTTTTTTGTCAAGTATCCGGCAGCATATGCAAGACATGCACATGTCTGTACAAGTCCTTGCTGCTTCAGAATGTTTTCACCAAGAGAGCTAAGCACAAACATTCTCACAATATTATTTTTTACGCCCTCTTCTGGCTGCACATTCCACAGGTGTTTGAGCCCGAATGAGTAAGCATGCCCGGCGCCGCAAGAAGCCGTCAGCGGCTCCTCTAGGACACCATTTATAAGAGTGAGACAACCCAAGACCGCTCTTGTCTAAGACAGGTTTTAGAGGACTGATCTACGGTGTTCACATGCACTGTCATCCTGAGTTCCGTTTGCCAGCTGAGCTGCAAGACGAAGGATATCGGGGACAACAGGGCCGTTGCAAGGAGATTCTTCAGTCGCTCCGTCTCAGACGGAACTCCTTCAGAATGACATCACGGGGCTGACAATCTCAAGAGCAAAAGGCCACCGGCAGGCTCCCTGCTGGTCATATTCATCAAAGCCAATTGATCCCTTCTGTTTATTTTGGACAGCAGTAACACATCATAGACAATTCACCCAAAGGGGTACACACAAAAAAAGGCAGTCGATCGACTGCCTTTTGGCTTTTCTGCTGATGAATAGAACTACTGTTTTCTGATTACTTATTCTCGCGCTTGCGTCGTATCAGGCTGACACTCATAAGCCCGCTGCCAAGAAGCATTAGTGAGGCCGGTACGGGAACTTCATTAGGCGGACCGCCTTTAGAATTGGGAACGAGTAAATAACCTTTCTGGATTGTATCAAGATTATGTGCCTGATCAGCGGTCAGGTCTGTGCCCATTCCGCTATTGCGGGCATAACTATCATCTTCGCCTTTTGCGTAAAAGTCACCCCACATTGGACTGTGGTCCGTAACAATAGTCCAGGTCCAATGATAGTCGGTCACATCAATATTATTTGAGCTCGTTTCCACCCACTTAATACCGTAAAACTGGCCGCCTTTCCAGCCTGGATTACCACTTTTCTTGTAGGTGCCCAACGTCCAACCAGGCGTTGTTCCTGTTTCAATGTCTCCACATTTAAGCTTGTCTGGATCTCCCGAAGTCTGGATAATAACGCGAGTGATTTCCGGGTCTTCACACTTTGCATTCTTCGAGTTTCCACCGCCTGTCGTTGCAGTTCCAACGGTGAAGTCATATGAATACGTCCATAGCTCGCTGGTATAGCTGTAGTCCACTTCCCAGTTCAATGTTGCGGAAGTCCAGCTTTTCCCAACCACTAACGTGCCATCGGAAGTTGACAGTGTACCTTCATAATGTATTGGTGCAGCCCAGCTTTGTGCGGTGAGTCCAAAAAATACGATGAGTGCGAGAAGAAGCAGCTTTTTAATTTGTGTGGGATTATCCATTCTCTTACCCTCCCTTAAAACCCGCCCGTTCTTAGCAGTAACGAGACTCTAAGATAATATATTTGGGTCAAACATCACCAGTTGAGCCGCATCCTACCAGAATATGATTTTTTTGTCAAGTACTCTGCAGCATATGAACGACATGTACATGTCTGTATAAGTCCTTGCTGCTCCAGAATGTTCTTCACGAGAAGACCTGGACAAAAAAAATTCTCGAGCTATTTTTGTGTTTGATGGCTCCAGATCTGCACCGGCAAGTCCTTACAATCATATAGATAAGAGGTGATCATGGCAGAACAAAATGGAGGAGCATCTATGCGCTTGAAAACAGTATATGCTCTTAGTCTTTTATTCACCGCCTTGGCACTGGCACCGGCTCTGGCTCACCTGCTGGAGTTACCGAACAAGATCCTCCTTCCCCGCGAAGAGTACCTCACCGTGCAGCAGATCTACCGGGGTTGGGCATTACTCGGAGTTGTTGTCGCCGGTGCGTTGATCTCGACACTGGCTTTGACCATTGCAGTTCGTAAGAAACGGAAGCCTTTTTTCTTCGCCCTGATCGCCTTCCTCTGTATTGTAGGTACACAAGTGTTTTTTTGGACCTACACTTTTCCGGCCAATCAGGCGACCCACAATTGGACTATGCTGCCCGAAAATTGGACAGAGCTTCGGCGGCAGTGGGAATACTCTCATGCAGCCAGCGCCGTGCTGAATCTGATCGGCCTAGCTGCGATGATCGCATCTGTTCTGTCACGAGATGGATAGGTTGTTTCCAAGCAAACTGCTACTAGCCTACCTGCGCTCTCACCTCCTTTTCGAAACAACTGGCAAATTCCCTGTTGATTCTTGGTGGCCTTCCATTGTATGATTCTTTTCTACATCAAGGGATTACGCTGTACGGCATGAACGGAAGAAGCACACAAAAAAATGAGAATAACGGAATTCAAACGATCAGGGTAGAAATGACGTGATGGACACCTTCACCGAGAGACATTTCGGTGCGGTGTCCTTTTATTTTTGGTTACTTTCTATATCAAAAGGAGGAAAACAATAATGAAAAGGACCGCAGGGATACTTTTGGGACTCATCGTTATGACGACCATGCTTTGTGCAGGTCTCCTGTCCGCACAGGACCAGCCAGCCGATAATATGCAGCTTCTTAAGGAAAAGATGTCTGCTGACAAAAAGCTGCTGGTCGCGTCCAATATGGGCTTGACTGAATCGGAAGCAAAGGGCTTTTGGCCGATCTACGATACGTATCAGACCGAATTAGATAAGATCAACGAACGAACCAAGAGACTCATCGCTGATTATGCCGGGAATTACGAAACCATGACTGATGAGGCTGCCCAGAAGCTCCTGGATGAGGGCTTGGCCATCGATCGTGATCGTCAGAAGCTTCGAGAATCCTTTATGCCGAAATTCCGCGAGATCCTCACTGCCAAAAAGGTCGCCCGCTACTATCAACTTGAGAATAAAATTAACTCGGTGATTAATTACGATCTGGCGGGAAGAATACCTCTGGTGAAGTAATTGGGTAGTCTCTGTGCAGCGGAGAGCAAAGGAGCAGAGAGCTCGGAGCAATGGAGCACAGAGCTAAGGGCATAGAGTGAAGAGTCCTGCGTTGCAGGGGATGTTGAGATGAGGCGCAGCCTGTGCGGCGCGGAGTTGCGAGTTGCAGATTTTTCTTGAAACCAGAACACGTAACCCGCAACTTGCAACCTGTAATTCCGCTTACAGCGGGACTCCATGCTCATCTGCTCTTAACTCTCTGCTCCACTGCTCTTTACTCCGCTGCTTTTGCTTCCTTGCCGCTGGCACCACCAGAAATGACGAAGTAGTAAGGAATCGTCATGAAACTATTAAGTAAACACACGTTGCCCAGACCACAAGCCTTGACCATTTTCTGTTTGGCCATAGCCGCCTCGATATTCTCAGGTTGCGGTAAAAAGGAGGCTCCTTTGCCTCCAAGCACACCCGAAGTTGCAGTCATGACCATACAGCCGAAGGCGGTGCCGATTGACAACGTCTATGTTGCCCAAACTCAAAGTTCGCGGCTTGTCAATATTTATTCCCGGGTCAGCGGCTTTCTTGATCGGCGGGTGTATACCGAAGGAGAAGTGGTAAAAGCGGGACAGGTTCTTTTCCTGATTGATCCGAAACCGTTTCAGGTGCAGCTCGCCCAGGCTGAAGCGGCCCTTGCCCGCCAGGAAGCTGCTCTTGAAGTAGCGCGATCCGTTCTAACGCGAACCAAACCGCTTGCTCTAAAAGATGCCGTATCAAAGAAAGACCTCGACGATGCGCAAGGCCGGTTTGAAACCGCATCAGCTGATGTAGAACAGGCGAAAGCCGAGGTCGAATCCGCCAAGCTTAATCTTTCGTATTGTACTATCACCTCTCCCTGCGATGGCATTACCAGTGCTGCTCTTCAACAGGACGGAACGTATATCAGCGCGCAGAACAGCCAACTCACCACGGTCATGGTGCTTTCACCGATCTGGATAAACTTCAGTATTTCGGAAAATGAACTCCAGGCCTATCGCAATCAGATCAACAAAGGATTGCTGCTTCCACCGGAAAAAGAAGAGTACATAGTCGAGGTCATCCTGGTCGATGGAACAGTATATCCGTCTACCGGCCGGTTGACCTTTGCCGAACCGATGTACAATTCAGAAACAGGGACATTCCTCATCCGGGCCAGTGTTGACAATCCCGATGGGATATTGCGGCCGAACCAGTATGTACGCGTTCGTTTGAAGGGTGCACGTCGGCCTCATGCCATCCTCATTCCTCAGCGGGCGGTGCAAACAGGCGCTAGAGGACAGTTCGTGTGGGTTTTGAACCAGAATGGGACTGTCGACCCTCGCCCTGTCACCGTTGGTAATTGGTACGGGGATGAATGGTTCATCGACGATGGACTTCAGGCGGGTGAGCAGATTGTCGTCGATGGCGGAATGACCTTGCATCCGGGCAGCAAGGTTAGTATATCGTCGAACAGTGCCGAGACCGACTCGAAATCTGCGGATGCACAATAAGCCGTGAGGAGTGAGGCGTCAGGAGTAAGGAGTAAAAAGCCTGCCCTGGTGCCCACCCTCATTCTCAGCCATCGGCGCTGAGAACGCAGGGAAGAAACATGAGGAGATTGCCACGTCAACCCGCTGGAAAGAAAGACGCACGTCTTTGCGAGGGAGCGCCAGCAAGCGCGGCAATCTCAGTTTCTGGGGCGGTCCCGAGCTTCGCGGGACTCGCAATGACAATCATCTTTTCTCCGCGTGCTCTGCCATTCGACGAGCCCAAGGCAAACTCCTCTTCGCGAGAGCAAGACCTTGGGCTGGCAGCGAGGGCATCTACTCCTGACTCCTCGTATGAAACTTCACGATAGTTCGTCATTCCCGCGCAGGCGGGAATCCAGTATTGTGGACAGTAGGCACTAGTACTGAAGCCTCGCTTGCTGCCAAAGAGCTCCTTTTCGATTCTCTTGATAATGGAAGCGCTTCACTTCCTGGATTCCCGCCTGCGCGGGAATGACAGTAAAGAGTTTCCGCTTCGATCAACCGGGGCCCCAAGGCGCCCAGAGGCTTTCGCTTACTCTTCACTCCTTACTCTTAAAGGGGCTTGATCTATGTTCTCCCGTTTTTTCATCGAACGGCCGATCTTCGCGACAGTTATCTCGCTTATTATCGTCATTGCCGGCTTGGTATCGATAACTGCTCTTCCGGTCGCTCAGTATCCCTCGATAACACCGGTACAGGTCACTGTATCTGCTCTCTATCCCGGTGCCGATTCAAAGACCCTTGCCGATGCCGTTGCTGCACCGATCGAAGCACAGATCAATGGCGTCGACAACATGCTGTACATGACCTCGACAAGCTCAAGCTCCGGACAGGCGACGATTACTGTGTACTTCACTCTCGACACAGATCCCGACATTGCTCAGGTGCAAGTACAGAACCGGGTCGGTCTTGCTACGCCGCAGCTTCCCGACATCGTGGTGCAGAATGGTGTGTCGGTGGAGAAAAAATCGTCAAGTATCCTCATGATTATTGCCGTGTACAACAAGGATGGCCGTTATAAGCCCGAGTATGTGGATAATTATTCGAACGTCTATATCCTCGATGCCATCAAACGGATAAACGGAGCCGGCCAGGCTACTATTTTTGGAGTGGCCGATCAAGCAATGCGCGTCTGGATGAATCCTGACCGGATGGCTTCCTTGGGAATAACCACGACTGATGTTCAGCAAGCTATTGCGGGACAGAACGCCTTGTTCGGAGCCGGCCAGATTGGCCAGAAGCCGACCGAAGGAATCGTACAGCAAACCTTGCCGGTCGTTACCCAGCCTCAGTTTGTGAAAGCCGAGGAGTACGAAAATATTATTCTCCGAGCGAGCCAGAACGGAAGCGCCATCGTACGAGTCAAGGATGTCGCTCGCGCTGAGGTAGGCCGCAAACAGTATATCAATGACAGCAGGTTAAATGGAGCTCCGGCAACGTTCATCGCAGTGTATCAGCAGCCCGGGTCAAACGGCCTCGATGTTTCAAAAGCAGTCCGCAAAACGATCGAGGACATGAAAAAGTCGATGCCGGATGGTATCGAATATCTTATCGCCCTGGATACCTCCGACTTCGTAAAGCTCTCCATCGAGGAAGTAGTCCATACTCTGATCGAGGCGGTTTTTCTGGTGATACTGGTGGTATATCTATTCCTTCAGAGCCTGCGTTCCACGATAATCTGTACGGTGGCGATCTTCGTAGCCTTGATCGGAACCTTTACCGGAATGCTCGCGCTCGGATTTTCCATCAACCTGCTGACTCTCTTCGGGATCGTCCTTGCCATTGGAATGGTCGTCGATGATGCTATCGTGGTGGTCGAAAACGTCGAACGCAACATGACCAAGGTGCATCTCCCTCCGCGGGAGGCCACAATAAAGGCCATGGAAGAGATCGGAAGCTCTCTTGTCGCAGTGGTACTGGTAATGGCCTCGGTGTTCATCCCTGCTGCATTTCTTCCCGGTACGACGGGACAGCTCTATAAACAGTTCGCCATTACTATCGTCATTTCCGTTGCCCTCTCAGGATTCGTGGCTCTTACTCTGACTCCGGCAATGTGTGCGCTTTTACTGAAGCATACCGTTCCTCCACAGCGCGGCCCTTTTGCCTGGTTCAACCGCCAGGTCGACCGCATTACGCTGGCTTTCGGCAACATCGTCGTACTCATCATCAAACGCATGGCGATTGCTTTCCTTCTGCTCGCTATTTTTATTGGCGCACTGGTGCACCTGTTTCGCACGATTCCAACCAGCTTTGTGCCGAATGAAGATCAGGGATATGTCATGGCCGCAGTCATCATGCCTGATGCATCAAGCCTGGATCGTACTATCGAGACTGCCTCCCGCGTTGATGACCTCTTTGCAAAGCATCCTGCTGTAATGAATCGCACCATGATCGGCGGGTATAGCCTTATTGACGGCCAATACAAAACCAATACAGCGACCATGTTCGTGACTCTTAAGGACTTCGAAGAGCGGTATGCTTCGATGAAAAAAGCCGCCCAGGAGAATGCCCGGGCCGTACTGAAATCAGTGTACAGTGGAGCTCAGGCGATCAAGACCGGAGTAGTTCTTCCTATTGCACCGCCGGCTATCCCGGGAATAGGGACAACCGGGGGCTTTGAATTCTGGATTCAGGATAAGGGATCCGGCGATCCGGCGCGCCTCTACGAAATAACCCAGGATTTTCTCGCCAAAGCTCGCAAGCGTCCGGAGCTCAGCGGCCTCAACAGCACCTTCCGTGCATCTTCACCACAGCTGCGGGTTACAGTCGATCGTGATAAGACCGTTCTTCTCAATGTTCCGGTGCAGGATGTCTATAGTGCGTTGCAGGCGCAGTTCGGATCACTCATGGTAAGTCAGTACAATCAGTACAGCCGGGTCTGGAATGTCATCCTGCAGTCAGATGCACGGTTTCGTCAGAATCCCTCTGACATCACCCGTTTGTACACGCGCTCCAACAGCGGCAAGATGGTGCCGCTTTCTGCCGTCGTGAATGCTACGTACATCAGCGGTCCCGATCTCCTTCCGCACTTCAATGGCTTTCCAGCAGCTCAAGTAACCGGGAATGCCGCTGCCGGCTATAGCTCTGGCGACTCCATCGCAGCCATGGAAGAAGTGGCACATGAAGTTCTTCCCCAAGGCTATGACTTTTCCTGGTCGGGTATGGCTTATGAAGAAAAAAAGTCGGGAAGCACCTCGGCAGCAGCCTTTATCTTTGGCCTGATCATTGTGTTCCTCGTTCTTGCTGCCCAGTTTGAATCCTGGACGTTGCCGGGTTCGGTGATGACCGCAGTGCCGTTCGGAATCCTCGGCGCTTTGCTGCTGAACTGGATGCGCGGCCTCAGCAATGACGTGTACTTTCAGATCGGACTGCTGGTCCTGATCGGACTGGGTGCCAAGAACGCTGTTTTGCGGGTGACCTTCGCCGTCGAGTTGAGAAAAAAAGGATTATCGGTCATGGAAGCGACCATTCAGGCTGGTGAAGAAAGACTACGGCCGATTATCATGACCTCACTGGCTTTCATCTTTGGAGTACTGCCGCTGGCAGTTGCCATGGGTGCCGGAGCAAATGCCCGCCACTCCATCGGCACCGGAATCATCGGCGGCATGATCGGGGAAACCACGCTCGCGATGCTCTACGTCCCGCTCTTCTTCTACCTGTTCGATCGTCTCCATGAACGCAGCAGCAAGAAAAAAGCAAGGAGTAAAGAGTGAAAAGTTAGGAGTAGATGCCCTCAAAGCCTGCCTTTGATCTCGCGCAGCATCGTAGCCTGGTAGAGCGAAGCGAAACCCGGAGCCTCTGTTGTGCACTACGTGAACTCTCCCGGCCCTCTTATTCAACGATTCTACCATTCTTCCACTTTTTCCTACTTGACCGATTGCCCAATCCACCATTACGAATCATTTCGTGTCTTGGTAGTGAAATGATCGTCTCACCCTTTCTTCCTTTTAGGCACAAGTGACATCTTACTCCTGCTGCATAGGAATGATCATTTGGCCGTTCGCGTCACTTGGTGCTCCCTCAGCAGGAAAGCACCTGTCAGGCGGGATTGTAACCAGCACCGCAGCCGCAGCTACTCTTCCATCCGCGAAAAATGCACTGGAGATCTCTACAACATTTCGCCACAACGTGCCTTTCTCTACCCTGCGCCGGCCGATATCCTGCTTTATGCTATCCTGATAGACAATGTGCTGATTGGAATCGAGAAGCGAAATGGTGCTCTGATATTCAAGCACCTGTGCGCGGGTGCTCTCCCACACAAAATCGAATCGCAGACAACCATTGGCTCGGCTCACCCCCACGCCCTGAAGCACAAGCCCTTCACCAAAACGAATATTTCTCTGATTGGTCGGAAATGCGGCTACTGTTTCCTCTGCGGTTCTTCGATCGATCCAGGTAAGCGGATTAGCCGTTCGGAAGGCTGCTCCCCACTGGTAAGCGCTCTTGAGTGTTTCGAGGCTATTGCTGAATAATAAAGGATCCACGACCCTCAGTAACCGAATAGAGGTCTCCGATTCTACAGCCAATCCATGTGCCTCGCCTGCTTCAGTCAGCCAGGATTCAAAGAGCAGCATCTCATGAATAAAATCAGGAACCATTTCCAGCGAAAGATAAAATTCCCGCAGAGCAGAGTCGTTGATAGGTTCGAAAACGATATAGTCACTGGCAGCAATTTCGGAAAACCGCAGCACGCTGTCGCGACTCCAGTCTATTGGTCCCGTTAGGGAGAAGCACAGAAGCTCCGGCCGCAAGACTTTATTGTACCATCCGACGCTCGTAAAGGCCTCACAACTCAAGGACATTCCTGGCGCAGGACAATATACGATCGCATCTCGGCCTTCTTTTCGCACCTTCTCGATTAAGCGATCCGACTGTTGGACTTCAGCACGAAACGTGCCTGTCGTCAGATTCACACCCAGCCATTTCTGCACCGAAAGGGGTGGGTGGTCAAGACCCAGGAGAATAAGGATCAGGAAATAAGGGATCAGAAGACACCCTACAAGGGCTTTCGAATACCGGGTGAACAATGCAGCACAGGATACGACTATGCGCGGGAAGCAAACCGTAATTGCCATAAGTGCGAAGGGGAAAAAGTACCGAACTTGAGTTATCCAGCTATAGATAATCCAAAACCACAAGCCAGCAGCAATGATCACCCCGGCGCTGCAGATATCGATTGCGCTTCGTACTGACCATGTCTTAGATGCCTTTACTCCCAGGCTTCCCGCCCCAGCGAAAACCAGGAAAACCAGCAGATGCCATCCTGCGGCAGTCCGCAGTGCGTTCATGAGCGGGGGCCACCAGTTTCCTGCTGAGAGATTCTTCGCCATGGCAATGCTCTGTTTGCCGAATTCTACGTTAACGGTAGAGTAGTATTGGGATGTAAAACACGCCCAGAGCACAGCACCATACAAAACGGCAAAGGCAGCAATCCCCAGGCCAATATACCTCCTCACTCGCTTATCCTGCAGATAAGATAGTCCTGCCGAAAGCAGCGGTGCCCCAACGTATACTACCCATACAAATGCAATAAGTGCCATTACCAGCAGTGCCGCCGGTTTGACCAGCAGCGTAAAAGCTCCGGCCAAAGCGCCGAGCACCGTATACACACCGCTCATCTGCACCGCACCTCTGATAATGAGCGCAACCGCAAGAGCTGCTACTCCGGCAAAGAATGCATCAACAAGTCCAAAGTACGTTGAGTCATTGAGTTCCACATTTGGTTCGAAGTGATAAAAGAGCGGAAGGGCTGTCATTGCCAGGCACAAGAGACATAAGAACCACTGCTCTTTTCGTTGCGTGCATAGAGGGCTGGCAATGATCCACAATGCGGCAACAAACAACAGGATGGGCAGGAAAACGGATCGGAAAGCATAACCATGAAAATCGTCAGAAAACCCGAATGGGTATGATAACAGAATGGTTCCTGGCGGCCGGACATAAGGAAGAAGATTAAGTGGGTTAATCCAGCTACCCGCCTGCACGGAGTCCCAGAAGTTCTTCGCCTTCTGAATGTAGCTAACCGCATCAGAGAAAGGACTTATGGTGCTGGTCGAAATCCGGAAGCAGATCATTACGCCCAGAACCGCAAGGCCAAGAAGCAGGCAGAAAAGAGGGAGAAACTCAGTTCTCGTTTGATCCCCACCGCTCTTCGTTGCCCGCGCAAAAGAAAACACCATGATTGACCTCAGAACATCTATTCCATAAAGACATAGAAGATCAAAGAGAAAAGGATATCTATGCCTTACTCGGTGCAGCAGCGGGGATACCGCGTTTCGCGACTACAATTCCATTAATCTTTCGTGCCGATCCAACGAGCAGACCTAATCATCCCCCGTTCGGAACTGACTCCATCCGTTCCTTCGGTGGGACTACCTGTTAGGTATCGATTACGTGCAGTCCCAGAAATTTCGCCATAGGATCAAAGTCCCTGTCATCATGCAGCAAAGGCAGGTGGTAATGAATGCAAAAGGTTCCGATCATGACGTCTATCGTCTTTCTCACGGTAACACCATTCTTCCTCAGCTTCCTGTAATTAACGGCGCTCTGTATTGACAGATCACGCCCGTCCATGGCCATAAACGGCATTGCCAGGAGCAGGTCCTTTGCAGTTTTGAAGTCCTTGTCGTCCTGAAATCCTTTAAGCACTTCGGTGAGAACCAAATCACCCATGAGGATAGGAGTGTTTCCTAGCGACGAGTCAAGCCAATCCGATTGGGGTGTTCTCCTGCCGACAAAGTAATCGATCCAAACCGAGGAATCCACAAAAATCATTTGTCTGCCCGCATCTCTTCAAGGTTGCCGGTCCATTTAAGTTTACCTCGAAAAGCCTTTATTTTTTCTTGGCCTTTCATCCGTACCAGAAGCCTCAATCCTTCTTCGATGGTATCTCTCTTTGTCTTTTTTCCTGATGCCTTAAGGGCAGACGCCATGAGATTATCGTCAATAACCACGTTTGTTCTCATTTGACACTCCTATGTGTATTCATTTGCCATATTATACACATTACAAAAGGCCAAGTAAAGAGCTGCTTTCCCGAATTCCGCTTCGTTTCATCCGGGCTACGGTGTTCGGTGGGATAAAACAGAATTGTCATCTAGATACGAGGTCGGCCAAAATTATTCGTTAGACGATTCCTTGGGCGCTACCCTGCATTTACATACGTTTTGCCGGAAAAAACAGACACGCCATTGGTCGTTGATCAGAAACTGGTCAGGTGCTTCTGGGAGTTCTTCAAAACAACAACCACATGCAAATCGATCTGGAATGTTTCGTCTTGTAACCGGCAGCAAAAATTTGATGGTAATAGAAAGGTGGTGCGTTGTCAAACGGGTCTTGGGGAATTCCATAAGGCGTTCAAGCCAATAGAACCACCCGCTTCGCTCGAGACACAGAGGGCATCGATACGCAACGACACATGTCTTACACAGATTGTCATTCCGGGCTTGACCCGGAATCCAGTATGTGCCTGGATCTCCGCCTGCGCGGGGATGACGTATTGTGTGATGACTTATGGCGCTAGGTACAGAAAAGGAGAAAGTAAAATAAAAAAGAGCTTAGCGGCCTGCCGCAACTTTGAAGGGAGGTTGGGGAATGGTGAGCGCCTCGACCAGGACGTAGGCCGCCTGCAGATACGAGGTCGGACACAGGGGAAAGCATTCCTTGCAGTTCCAGCACTCCTGAGCGGCGAGATGCGGAACGAAGTTTATCTCTCGCCGGGTGCC
>JAGOGO010000069.1 GCA_017996625.1 Deltaproteobacteria bacterium
TGCCTACTACCTTCCCATTATTTATGGCATTACCGGAATAGCGGTGAAGACCCTGGGCGACTGCCAGCCGGTGCTGAGACGCTGCCGTGCGATTCTGCCGCCGCCGGTAAGAGAGAAGGCCCATTTCCCGTATCTTGCTCCAGCGCTCGATGCGGGAATGGCGACATTGTGGGCGGAAGAGATTGAAGAAGCGATGCGGTATCTGGAACAGCCGGACTTTTATCTTCGCGGCGAGGAAGTTTCGGATACAAACATCTGGCTCGGGGCTGCTGATGATGTCATCATGCGGAAGCGGGGCGTTGAATTCGTCGATGGTACGGCTCCGGGCTTTGCAGCGGTTCTAGGCGCTGCCCCAACTGAAGAAATCGCGGCCCAGATTGCCCAGGAACTGCAGCTGAAGAATCTGTACGTCTTCATGGGCTCCGATAACAACGGCGTTCGCATGTCCGAGCAGCTGGTGAGGGCCGGAGTGCAGATCGGGTGGAATACCCGTCTCGTCTCTTTCGGGCCGGACGTAGGTGCAACCGTGTTTGCCCTTGGGTTTGCCACCAGAGCCGCCATGTCCTTCGGAAGCGCCAAACCAGGCGATTTTCGCAAGAACCTCATTTACAACAAAGATCGCATTTTCGCGTTTGTTCTGGCGCTCGGCTATGTTTCCGATGAATGGTATGCCAATGCCGCCGGGGCCATCAACTTCGGCTTTCCGGTTATTGCCGACACGCCGATTCCCGAGATTCTCCCCACCGGAATCTGTACCTACGAGCACGTTGTCTCCAATGTCCCCTGTAGTGCCATGGTGCAGAAAGCAATCGAAGTGCGTGGCCTTAAAGTGAGTGTCACCGAGGTTCCGGTTCCGGTTGCCTATGGGGCGGCGTTCGAGGGTGAACGAGTGCGCGGAGACGATATCTATCTGGAATGCGGCGGCGGGCGAACGCAGATGGCCGAATTTTCTGAGATGCGACCAATGAACGAAATAGAAGATGGCAAGATTACCATATTCGGTCCCGACGTTAAGGATGTTCAGCCGAGATCCAAACTTCCTCTGGGAATTTTTATCAAGGTCGCCGGACGCCAGATGCAGGAAGATTTTCTTCCGATTCTGGAGCGGCAGATCCACCATCTTCTCAACTATGCCCAAGGTGTGATGCACATCGGTCAGCGGGATATCAGCTGGATTCGCATTTCCAAACAGGCGGTGGAAAAAGGATTCACCCTGGCGCATCTGGGTAAAATTCTGCATGCCATGTACCACAAAGATTTCGGTGCCATTGTTGATAAGGTGGAAGTGGAAATCTATACCGAAGAATCCCGGGTCGATGAGCTTACGGCTCATAGTCGCCAGGTGTTTAAGGAGCGCGATGAGAGGATCGCCGATATGACCGATGAGGATGAGGAGACCTTCTACTCCTGCACCCTGTGCCAGTCGTTTGCGCCATCACATGTGTGCATTGTCACGCCGGAGCGCACCGGTCTCTGCGGCGCTTACAACTGGCTCGATTGTAAAGCTTCCAATGAAATCAACCCTACCGGTCCGAATCAGCCGGTCAAAAAGGGCGATTGTATCGATACTCGTCTTGGACAGTGGAAGGGAGTAAACGAATTCGTTCGTCAGGCGTCCCGGCAGCAGGTTCAGGAGGTAAGCGCATACAGCATCATGACCAGCCCGATGACCTCATGCGGCTGTTTCGAGTGCATTGCTGCCGTACTCGATAAATGCAATGGCATTATGACCGTCGATCGGGACAGTTCGATTGATACCCCCTCAGGTATGAAATTCACCACGCTGGCGGGACAGACCGGCGGCGGTAATGTGACTCCCGGTTTCCTGGGACACAGCAAGCATTACATCACCTCAAAGAAGTTTCTGATGGCCGAAGGTGGAATCAAGCGGCTGGTTTGGATGCCGCGGTCCCTTAAGGAAGCATTGCGAGACAAACTCAACGAGCGAGGCAGCGAGGAGGGCTTCGAGAACCTCGCCGACAGAATTGCTGATGAAACCATCGGGTGCACTCAGGAAGAGATTCTACCCTGGCTGAGAGAGAAGAAGCATCCGGCACTCGAAATGGATCCGATCATTTGAGGAAGGTCAGTACACAACAAGATTATTCGTCCCGCATCGTGTAGAACTTGGAATAACTGTTCCTCGTTCTGTCCCTCCTTTTGTAAAGGAGGGTTAGGAGCCTGTCCCATACTGTCATTCTGAGGCGCAAGCCGAAGAATCTCGATTTTTCTGATAGTGAAGTTGTGAGATCCTTCGTCCCGCCTGGCCGGGACTCAGGATGACAGATTCCGTGTTTTTCGGGTTGTCGGACAGGCTCTGCATCCCCCTTTAAAAGGGGGACACAGTTTGAGTTGTTTACCAGCCCGCGGAAATATCGCGAAATGCGGATTCCAGCTGTTGGAAGGATTCAAGCGGTTGAAACGGTTGGAACGGTGTAAATGGACAAGAAAGGAGAGACTCCATGGCGTTAACAGGCATCCAGATATTCAAGCTTCTTCCGAAAACAAACTGTGGGGAATGTGGATCTCCGACCTGTCTCGCCTTCGCGATGAAACTGGCAGTAGGACAGGCCGAGCTGGAAGCCTGTCCGTATGTGTCCGATGAGGTTCGAGAACAGCTGGCCGCGGCATCGGCTCCTCCAATTCGGCTCGTTACGATCGGTGCTGGCGAGGATGTGTTCAGATGCGGCGGGGAAGTTGTGCAGTTCCGTCATGAGAAGACGTTCATGAATCCTACCGGCGTGGGAGTGCTTATTACCAATGCCATGCCCGATTCTGACGTCGAAGGACGGCTGCATCGCTATCGTAGTCTGCACTACGAACGTGTTGGGGTGACGCTCAAGCCTGATCTGGTGGCCGTTAAGGATGCGGCAACGAATAAGGATAGCTTCGTCGGTTTGATCCAGAAAGCTCGAGACAGCGGAGTCCGGAAGCTTGTACTTATGAGCGAAACGGTTGATCATCTTCAGGCCGGCCTTGCGATTGCTGCCGAGGACCGGCCGCTCATCTATGCGGCAACAACGGAAACGGCCGACGTGCTTGGCGATCTGGCAAAAGACAAGAACGTCCCTCTGGCAGTGAGAGGAAGCGGTATCGATGACGTTATGACCCTAACCACTCGGCTCACCGAGAAGGGGCTGAAGGATCTGGTCATCGACTCCGGAGGCCGCGACCTGCGAACAGTTTTTCAGGATCAAATCGGTATCCGCCGCGCAGCATTAGTGGGTGGACAGCGGGCGCTGGGATTTCCGACCATCACGTTTCCCTGTGAGATGAGCGGCACTGCCCTGGAAGAATCGCTGATCGCCTCCACATTGGTGGCCAAATACGCTGGTATTGCGATTCTATCTGACCTGCAAGGCGAAACCCTGTTTCCGCTTCTGGTGCAGCGGATGAACATCTTTACCGATCCGCAGCGGCCGATGGCTACGACGCAGGGAATTTACGAGATTGGTAATCCTACTGAAGACTCCCCAGTTCTTATCACGACGAACTTTTCACTTACCTACTTCATCGTATCCGGTGAGATTGAAAACAGCCGTGTTCCCTCATGGCTTCTGGTGAAAGATGCTGAAGGGCTCTCAGTTCTTACGGCCTGGGCGGCCGGTAAGTTTGGGGCCGACTCTATCGCGGCATTTGTCAAGCAGTGCGGTATTACGGATCGCGTGAAGCATAGAAAGCTCATTATCCCCGGATACGTTGCTGCCCTCAGCGGCGAGCTGGAAGAAGAACTGCCGGACTGGGAAATTCAGATCGGCCCGCGAGAAGGAGCTCATATCGCACCATACCTAAAACAGTGGAACTGATAAAACAGGTTCAAACCGTTCCAACCGTTTAAACTGTTTAAACTGTTTGAACAGCTGGAACGACTTGAACGGACAATTCTTGGGGAGATCTGCCATGCACATTCTTCGTGTCGGCGAGAGCATCAACGTGATGTCCAAGTCCATCAGTGCGGCGATGAAAGAGTGCAATCCGGAACCGATTCAGGATCTCGCGCTGCGACAGCAGCAGCGGGGTGCGGATATGCTGGAGATCAATATCGGTCCTGCCCGCAAAAATGGAGACAGTCTGATGTCATGGATGGTGAAGACAGTTGAGGAAGTTTCGGATCTCCCGCTTTCTCTGGACACCACCAATCCAATCGCGATGGAGGCAGGTCTTAAGACCGTCACCAAAGGTCGGCCAATCATTAATTCGGTTTCGCTGCAGCCTGATCGGCTCGAACAGGTACTGCCCCTGGTTACTGCCTACAATGCTCAGATGATTGGTCTGCTCTGGGGTCGGGAAGGGATGCCCCGTGACGTCAATGAACGGGCTCTGATGGCTACCGAACTTGTCTATGCCGCGAATGAGGCCGGTGTGAAGAATGAAGATATCTATCTTGATCCGGTAGTTACTCCGGTGTCAGTAGACATCAATCAAGTCATTGCCTGCTATGAATTCATGAGCATGGCTCCTGAAATCGCTCCGGGAGTGAAAACCATTGTCGGCCTTTCCAATGTCTCCAATGGCACCCCGAACCATCTGCGCGGGCAGCTGAACCGTACTTTCCTGATCATGCTGAACAGGCATCAGACACTGTATTCCGCTATTGTCGATACATTTGATGACGAACTGACCCGGATTGCCCGGGGCGAACTCTCGAACCTGTGTAAGCTGGTTTGGAACCTTATGGACGGCGCAACGCCGGACTGGTCGTCCTTAAGTGAGCATGAGCAGGCATATGCGAAAACCACTCGGGTATTGATGGGCAAGACGCTGTATTCCCATTTGTGGTTGGAGGTCTAACAGGGTGTTGAAAAGGCCGTACTGGTTCAAGGTTCAAGAAGTGTGATCTGGGATGTGCGATATGCGATGTGGGACATTAGAACTGGGTTAGCACTACATTTTTTTCGCACATCCCATTACCCATCTCGCATATCATCAACGTTGAACCTGCAATCCTGAACCACGAAAATTCTGCGGGCTAGGACTCAAAGTATCCGAGCGGCTGGAATGGCTGAAATAATAGAAGTATGACGTAGAGATCGAACGATGAGTACAGCACATCCTCTCCTTTTCGGAACCTGGTCGCTTTACGAGTTTGTAGCCGGTCCGCTGGCCGGGTTTTCACTGCTGCTGTTTGCAGGAGGAGTGTGTTTTCGAATTCTCCAGTTTTTTGCGCTCACCAGAAAAAAAGAGCAGGTCAGGTATCAACCGGTGCATGCCTGCTATCATGCTCGCACCGTCTCTTCCCCTCACGGTATCAGCACTCGCGGAATGAGTGCCATCAGGAATTCCATTCTGGGAACCCATTGTGATACCACCATCGTCACTGCCGTTCTCCATGTGCTTCTGTTTCTGATACCTCTCTCGGTACGCGCTCACACTGTTCTTTTCTATGATTTGTGGGGACTGCAGCTTGTCTCAGTGCCGGAAGCAACCAGCGACATTCTCACTATTATCTTTCTCGGGTGTGCCGGGGCGCTCATTTTAAGGCGGACAATGGTTTCTCGTGTTCGCAGCATCAGTACGTTTGCCGACTATGCAGTCTGGCTGATAACGGTTGCTCCTTTTGTGACAGGGTTTATTGCTCATCAACACTGGTTTGACTACTATTCCATTCTGGTTCTGCATGTTGTCAGCGCCGAGCTGATGCTGGCGGCTATTGCCTTTACCCGGCTGGGGCATATGATGTTTTTTGTCCTCAGTCGATTTTTTATTGCTGGCGAGTACAGCTTCGGACGTGGTAGCCGGACCTGCTAGCAATGGAGAGTACTCATGTGGTGGCAACAGTCTTCAAAAGATAACCGTAACCACATTGAAATAATGTTCCGGAGAAAGCAGCGAACGGTAAAGCTGCTCTCTTCCTTTTGCGTGCGCTGTGGCCTATGCGCTGATAGCTGCTTTCTCTATCGGAACCATCATGGTGATCAACAGTATATGCCTTCGTACGAGGCTCTCACCAGCATGAAGGCTTTGGCGAAGAACAAAAAACTGATCAGCCGGGAGGAGCTCGAGAACGTGCGGGATTTGATCTGGAAGAAATGCGTTCTTTGCAAGCGCTGTTATTGCCCGTTGGGTATCGACATACCGAGTATAATTGCTTTTGCCCGAACGATCTGCCGGACCCGGGGAATGAATGGTGTGTACCCTCATTCGCTGGGAGAACCGGAGGATGAAAATATTGGAAGAGTAGAATGATGGAATATTGGTTGTTGTCCTCGAGGTGATAAGTCCGCAGGAGAAATACTAAATCCGAGCTTCTGAACTATAGACAAGTTCAAATTCTGGATTCCCGCCTGCGCGGGAATGACGGTTTGTTTTGGCCGTTCATGAGGTCATTGATTTTTTGTAGGGTGCGCTGTTGCACCAATTCCGATAAGCAAGGAAGAAAACGTCACTATGCTTTCATCACGAGATCAGGGATATCTGCAGGCTCTGGAAGGTGCCCGGGCGGAATTCTTACGTTCGAACGGAGCTGAGCGATGTCGGGCTGCCGGAGCTGACTGGCAGCCGACAGGCGAAGGCGCAGTGGTGCTGCTCCCTTTCTTTGGAGATGTCTGTGAAATCCGGATACCGGAGTTCACCTTTGTGCTGCAAGGCAGAAGTGAACGTGTCAGCCAGGGCAACCAGATTCTCATCCTGCACTATCTCAATCGTGTTACCGAGGTTCCGCTGACTGGCACATGTATCTCCTTCAAGGATGTCCCTTCTGGCGAATTCTATTATTCGGCCTTTAGCCGACGCTCAGTCTATCCGTTGCTGAAAACCTTCGGCCAGTCTCCGGAGATGTTCCTGAGAGCGGGCGAAAGCCTGAGGGGTCGCCGGATCGACATGGATGACGTGGGTCTGGAGCTGTCGGTTTTTCCCCATGTACCCGTCATCCTTATTCTTTGGACTGCGGATGAAGAATTTCCTGCTGATCTCACCATGCTGTTCGATGAGGTGATATCACAGTGGCTTGATATCGAAGATATCGCGGTCCTGGGCCAGGAGGTCATGATCAGAATGATCAAAGCGTATCACACGTGCGCTAAGTAGTACACCAAAGGCTGGCACGATACCGCCTCAAACACTCAGCTGCGGAGTAGAGTTTCCAGTGCCGCGGCGGTTTGCAAAAGTATTTCCTCCGAATGAGGCAGTCCGACCAGCATGATTCCCACCGGCCATCCGCCAGCAGCAAATCCCACGGGCAGCGAGAGGGCACACAGTCCGAGAAGGTTCGCAAGGCGGGTATTGCGCAGAGCAAGAGCATTTTCTTTCGCGTAGAGAGCACTGTCGGCTTCAAGCTCGGCAATGACCGGGGGGATATGTACCACCGTCGGCATGAGGACCGCCGAGTATGCCTCAACCCTTTTGACGTATCGTTCTTGCAGGTCCTGGAGGCCGGAACGTACCAGGTCGATTTCGCTTTCCGCGATAGCAGCCCCGGCATTGAAGATGGAGAGTATGTCCGGAGAGATGATGTCAGGATGGGCATTGAGGTATTTCCCCCAATTCTTGAATCCTTCATAATGGACGATGTTGCCGTGGCGAGTTACCAATTCAACCGCGGCCTGAAATTCAGGAATGCTCTCCCGACCGACACGAGCTCCGGCTTTGCTCATTCGCTGCAGGGATTGTTCAAGTATGCTGGCGACCTCCGGATGACTGTTATCCCAGACCAGATCAGAAGCAACCAGCAAATGGAGATTGTGCGGCTTCGGACGGGCAGCGTAAGGCGGCTGCGTTTGGGTGAAAACATGATACAGCGAGCCAGCATTTTTCACGGTGTGAGTGAGAAAGCCGATTGTATCGAGCGTCTGGCTGAGTGGAACGATTCCCTCGGTGGAAATGGCGCCGGCAGTGGTTTTCAACCCCACAAGTCCGTTCCAGGCCGCCGGAATCCGGACTGAGCCGCCGCTGTCGGTTCCGATTGCGGCCGGACAGAGGCTGCGTGCCACTGCTACCGCTGATCCGGACGAGGAGCCGCCGGGAACCCGGGCAACCATGTGATCGAAGGGATTACGGGGGGTGCCGTACGATGGATTGATTCCCAGGCCGGAAAAGGCGAGCTCGGTCATGTTCGTTTTGCCGAGACAGACAAAGCCGGCACGGACAGCAACCTCATACACCGCGGCATCTCGGTTCGCTATGCGGCTGGCCAACGCCGGAACACCGGCAGAGGTAGGTTTCCCTTTGATATCGATGTTGTCCTTCCAGGCCAGCGGAATACCATCGTAAAGGGACAGACGTGACTGTGATTGGGCACGCCGCCGCGCTGCCTGGGCCTGCAGGCGACTTTTCTCCGGAAAAACCTGAAGAAAGATCTTGTCCTTTTCCTCCGCCTGCTCGATTCTTTCCAGGTAAGATTCGACAAGTTCGACCGGATCGAGAATACCCTGCCCGATAGCCGAACCGAGTTCATCGAGGGAAGCGCTGGTCCAGGTGGATTCTTTCATCGTTATCTACATGAGACAGTTAGATTGATAGATCGGTATCGTTAGACTATAGCTGTACTCCCGAATTTGTTTCGGGATCTATCTTCTGGTAACGTAAATCGGCAGGTCCTGAAACAAGTCCTGAAACGAGTGCTGAAGCACGGTCAGAACAACGGGTATTTCACCACCGAACGGAAAAAACGCTCAGCTGTTCCACCCTTCGCTGCTCCAGGCTCTTCTCCTTGCTCAGTTAACCAGGCTCTGAATCGGTGCAGGGATGCGGCCGCCGAGGCGGATGAAGGTTTCCGAACCGCCGTTGCCGCGAATCGGCATGATGGTGGCTTCGCCGAGCAAGCCCCCAAAGACTGCGCGTTCTCCTGCTTCTTTTCCGGGCACCGGGATCAGCCGGGCGGCCGTGGCTTTTCGGTTGATTACGCCGATAGCCATT
The DNA here is from genome assembly GCA_017996625.1 of Deltaproteobacteria bacterium. GTDB lineage: Bacteria > Desulfobacterota > WTBG01 > JAGOGO01 > JAGOGO01 > JAGOGO01. The sequence goes on from JAGOGO010000069.1 coordinate 8,854, forward strand.
TCGTCGGCGATAATCGCGGCAATGGTTTCAGCGGAAGTGCTGCCGGGAATGGGCACCATATCGAGGCCCACGGAGCAGACACTGGTCATTGCTTCAAGTTTATCGAGCGTTGCATGTCCTCGGGCGACAGCATCCGCAATGTTGGTGTCTTCGCTTACCGGAATAAATGCACCACTTAAGCCGCCAACGTAAGAGCTGGCAAACGCACCTCCTTTTTTTACTGCATCGTTCAAAAGGGCCAGCAGGGCGGTCGAGCCGGGAACGCCGATGCTGGCAAGCCCCAGGCTCTGAAAAATTTCTCCCACACTATCTCCGACGTTGGGAGTAGGTGCGAGCGATAAGTCTACAACACCGAAGGGTATGTTGAGGTTGGCGGCGACCTCGCGTCCGATAAGCTCGCCGACTCGCGTCACCTTATACGCGGTACGTTTGATCAGCTCGGCAAGCTGCCCGAGATCGAGGTCGGGGTTTGCCGCCCGGGCGCGGTCGATCGCTTTCTTCACTACACCGGGTCCGCTGACCCCGACGTTGATTGCGGTATCGGGCTCGCCGACGCCGAGATAGGCTCCGGCCATGAAGGGAATATCCTGAGGGATGTTGGCGAAGACGCACAGTTTAGCACATCCGATGCCGTCTGCGGCTGCAGTCTTTTCCGCCGTGGTCTTAACGGTACTACCCATGAGACGTACTGCATCCATGTTGATGCCGGCAGCTGTAGAAGCAACATTGACCGAGGCACAGACCCTCTCGGTAGCTGCCAGTGCCTGAGGTATTGAGGAGATAAGAGCGCTGTCGCCGGCGGCACAGCCTTTCTCCACCAGGGCGCTGAAGCCGCCAATAAAGTCGACATTCACCGCCCGGGCTGCCTCATCCATAGTTGCAGCAATTGTGACAAATTCTTCAGATTTGAAAGCAGCTGCAACTGCAGCGACAGGGCTTACGGCGATCCGCTTGTTTACCACCGGGATGCCGTACTTGTCGCCGATATCATTGCAGATCGTAACCAGATCCCGGGCATGAAAAACGATTTTTTCGTAGATCCTTTCCCGTAGACGACTGCAGCTGTCGCTGGCACAGTCGAAGAGACTGATACCCATAGTAACGGTGCGGACATCCAGATGTTCGTTCTGCAGCATTTCCAGCGTTGAGATGACTTCCTGATCAGTGAGCATGACGTGGTACTCCGGGTTCGTTGGGTTCGTTGAGTTGCTTGAGTTGCTTGGGCTAATAGGGTTGCATGAGTTACGCGAGTATACCATGTAACCATCGCTCCTTGTCTTTTGCCTCAGCAGCAGGCCGCGCCTCAGTGCAATGCGCCTCTTGCCTCAGCGAGGCGACCCAGGTAACGCGATCAACTCAAGTAACCCAAGCAACCCTTATATTCTGTGTATCGATTCGAAAACATCCCGATGCTGAAGATTGAGTGACAAGCCGAGCTCCAGCGCTCTCTGCTGCAAGGCATCTCGGAACTGCTTGAAATCAACTGCAGCAGGGATATCCACCTCATAGATCATGGTGTTCCGCGATGGATCATCCCCACCACGAAACACGGCACGCAAGGTAGTAATATTGACATGGTACTGCGCCAATACCTCGGTTACGCCTGCCACCAGTCCGAGGCGGTCGGAGCCGGTGGTCGTGAGTACGAAGGGACTACCAGCCAGGTGCTCGGAGGCATCATCTGCCGGTGATAAAGGCTTAAGCAGCACCTCCAAATCCAAGGATCGCAAGCCATCCTTTAAGAGGGAGAGCAGATCAGACTGAGAGAGATTTTCAGGCATTGCGGCGATAAACAGAGCGGCAAATTCGCCTTGCTGTATCGTCTGACTGACGTTTTCGATATTGCAGCTCTGTTCGAAGAGAATTCGGGATACTGCAGCTACAATTCCCGGCCGATCTCTGCCGACCACGGAGATTACGATTTTTTCCATAACCGAAGGGCTCCATCCTTCTTGTATTTCGCTTAGTGTTACTCTGCACCCTGTTTCGATCCATGTCAGTCGGATGGATGAATTAAAAACAGTATTCTATCAGCAGGGGCGGATTCTGGCAACTTGGCTGAACAATAGCGGAGCCGGCGTGAGGAGTAGGAGCATTGTTGCAGGTTGCGAGTTACGGGTTGAGAGTTTAAGTAAGATCCTGCAATCCCGCGTCGGCCGGGCTGCGCCTTGCGTCATTCCCGCGCAGGCGGGAATCCAGTGTTTTGAACAGCGTACCACAACACTGCTAAAGCCCGTGGTGCTGGCGATGAGTGCCAGGTGAAATGTCGTTCCTACCAGAAGCGCTGCTATGCCCTGGATTCCCGCTTTCGCGGGAATGACATCTCAGTAGAGTGCCGCCGGCGCGGGTTGCCCCTCAGTTCTTTAGCCGCCGAACGAAGTGAGTCCCGCTCCGAGCGGGATTCAGGTCGTTATCCACCGAACGAAGTGAGGCGGCGCTCCAGCTCTTTATCCACCGAACGAAGTGAGGCGGCGCTCCAGCTCTTTATCCACCGAACGAAGTGAGGAATGACGATGGGAGCGTTCCTTTTTCGATCTGCCTGGGCCCTGCGGCGCCCAGAGGCCTGTGCTCTCCTTTACTCCTCACTCTTTATTGCTGACAAACAGCAGTGGCAGACTATCTGCTACCAGCATTCCTTCTCGCGTCGGTACTACCCGTTCACCATGGATGAGAATAAGGCCGGCCTTCTGAAGATCCCGTAGAATTTTTTCTGCATTGGATCGCTGATCGATAAGCGTACGGTCAACTCCGCGGGCAGTGCGGAATCCCAGGGCGAGTGATTCGAGATACACCTGGTCTGACGAGAGAGTCTCCGTTCCAGCTACCGGAGCGGTGTTTCTGTCGATCATTGCACAAGAGCGGGCAACCGATTTTACGTTCCACCAGCGACGATTGCCGCAGAAGGAGTGGGCAGAAGGACCGAGCCCCAGATAGGGAGTGTGATCCCAGTACTTCCGGTTGTGAGAGCAGGTAAACGTGGAAGAGCGGGCATAGTTTGAGACCTCGTAGTGCACGTAGCCGCATCCTTCCAAGAATCGAGCGGTGCGAAGAAAGAACGAGCGCTGTGCTTCTTCATCCGGAACCGTGATGGAGCCTCGGACGGCGGCTCGGCCGAACGGCGTGTGCTTGCATATCGTGAGCTGATAGCAGGAAATGTGCTCCGGGTGGTAGGTGACCGCTTTTTCCAGAGAGGACATCCAGGCCGCTTCGGTTTGACCAGGGAGTCCGCAAATAAGATCGATGCTCCGATTCGGGAAATCGGTTTCGCTGATCAGGTCGAGTGCGGCTGCGGTCTGCCGAGCGTTGTGCCGGCGCTTGAGTATGTGCAGCTCGGCATCGCAAAAGGACTGCGCTCCCAGGCTGATCCGGTTGAATCCCAGGCCCTTGAGAAATAAAAGCTTTTCTTGTGTGACATCGTCAGGGTTTATTTCAACCGTGATTTCCGGTCGAGGTGAAAAAGAAAAACGGCAAAATAAGTATTCAATAAGCTCTCCCAGAACCGCATCAGGGAGGATCGAAGGCGTACCTCCACCCAGATACAGGGTGTCAAACGAGGAAAACACGTCTGTATAGAAAAGGACTTCTTTTTCCACCGCATTCACCCAAGCGGGTATCAATGAGTCGGCGGTAATGGAGTAGAAGTCGCAGTAAGGGCATTTTGTCTTACAGAAGGGAACATGGAGATAGAGTCCCGCTGCGTCTTTCATGAATTCGTTACTGCTTAGCCTCCGGTTGTTGCACAACCGCTTTAGTGATGATGGCAGGAGCGATAGGCACGTCCTGATACATGCCCTTGTTTCCGGTGGGAAGTCTCTCAATCGTATCTACTACGTCCATTCCCTTGATCACTCTGCCGAAAACGCAGTATCCCCATCCGGAGCTAGTCTGAGATCTGTGATCCAGAGGTGAGTTGTCAACGGTATTGATGAAGAACTGAGCGGTAGCGGAATGGGGCTGATTGGTGCGCGCCATGGCAATAGTGCCACGCTCATTTTTGAGGCCGTTGTTCGCTTCGTTCTCAATCGGAGCCTGGGTGGTCTTTTGCTGCATATCTACAGTAAGGCCTCCTCCCTGAATCATAAATCCGCTGATAACGCGATGAAAAATCGTCACATTGTAAAACCCGCTGTTCACGTACTGCAGAAAATTGTTTACCGTCTTGGGGGCCTGCTCAGGATACAGTTCTATTACGATAGCGCCATGGTTGGTTTCGAGCACAACCTGGGGATTCGATGTCGTGCTGGCACATGCCAGTGGTACGAATACCATCACCAACAGTATCATCACACACAAGGCTAGTGGATTCATTACTTATTCCTTTCTTTGGGGTCAAAGGATCCATCGTTCCGGCGAGCCGGATGACGGCTTGCCGGACTTGCGGTAAGACTTCGAAAGATATTACCCAGTATGGCATCAATCTTACTTGCTGGCAAGCATCTGAAAGCAGTTTTTCCTGAATGGCCGCAGGAAGGCATCCAATGCATGATCCCGGCTGCGGAACGCTCCGGGTTGCCGAGTAATGAAAAATATTGAATAAATTTGAATTCTTGTAGATTTTCGGGCGAAACATGTCACGGACGGAAGCTCTTGCCACGTGCTCCTCCGCTTGTTTTTCCTGCCCCGATATGGTACAGTGCCCCTCGTGCCCTTCGGCACAATCGTGCAGCATACCGGGCCTGATCAACCGAAGAAACGGTATGGTCCCGGCATTCGAGAGCGAAAACGTCGCACGTCCTCCTGGACATAGTCCGGTGATGAGGTTCTGGTTCAGCTTTGCGGCTGAACGTTCGATAGTCTACGCGCCCGTGGTTTTATTCTGATACAGGACTGACTTCATGCTCACTGCCTATCTGCCGATTATGATTTTTCTGGTGCTGGTTGCTGCTCTTGCCGGATTCGTTTTTCTCCTTTCATCCTTCCTCGGTCCCACAAATAAAAGAAAATCCAGGCTGATAACCTATCAGTGCGGAATTGACTCATCAGGAACTCCACGGTATCGGTTCTCGACAACCCTCTTTACGCTCGCTGTTCTCTTCCTGATTTTTGAATCCGCGAACCTGTTCCTTTTCCCATGGGCGGTGGTTTTCCGCAGCGTGGGCACTGCGGGCACCGCGGCGATGATCCTGTTTATCGGCATTCTGTTCGTGGGTTTTGTGTACGCCTGGAAGAAAGGGACTCAGCGATGGGAGTAGAGGAGTATGTAGCTCGTACCCTCATTACCGTCGGCCTGGACCGCGCAGTCAATTGGGCGATCAACAAAGCCCGAAAAAATTCGCTGTGGCCTATAGGCTTGGAGCTGGCCTGCTGCGCCCTGGAAATGAAGGCGAGCTGCATGCCCCCTTATGACCTTGCCCGTTTCGGAGCAGAGTTGTTTCAGCCTTCTCCGCGACAGGCTGACCTCATGATTGTAGCCGGAACGGTGACCAACAAAATGGCGCCGGTGGTGCGAAGGATATATGACCACATGGCTGAGCCCAAGTGGGTCATCGCTATGGGGGCCTGCGCAGCGAGCGGCGGGCTGTTTCAATCATACGCCGTCCTGCAGGGAGTTGACTGTGTGATTCCTGTAGATGTATATGTACC